>NZ_CP127294.1:7775416-8093333 GCF_030285625.1 Amycolatopsis sp. 2-15 | reverse complement strand
TGAGGGCTGGGCGGGGGTGGGTCATCGGCCTGGTTGTCTCTCTCCGCGGGGCTTGGGGGACCGCAAGGATATCGGTCTCCTCCCGCTCGGTGGGCAGGCTGTGGCCTGTGGTCTGCATCCTGTCGGGCCGGACGAGGCGGCCTCGTGGGTCCGCCCGGCCGGGGTTGTCGCATCACACAGGGTCCAGAGGCCTGATTTGAGTTTATAGCCTATATCGTCTTCGTCCGTAATGCATCGCTCGTGCCCGTCCCCGAAACCCGAGGAGCTCCCGGCTGCCATGACCACCACCGAACCCGACTCACAGGAAGCCCACTTCGTCGGCGCGACCCCGTTCTTCGCCTCCGGCCACGACCAGCGCCTGTCCTACGGCCTGTTCGTGCCGAAGGACCACACACCCGGCGCGGCCCCGCTGCCGCTGGTCGTGGTGCAGCACGGCACGGGCCGCTCGGCCGAGCGCTACCGCAACGAGTGGGCGGACTTCGCGACCCGCCACGGGTGCGTGATCCTCGCGCCGCTGTTCCCCGCCGGGATCGGCAAGCGGCGCGAGCTGCACAGCTTCAAGTTCCTGGAGTACGACGGGATCCGCTTCGACGAGGAGCTGCTGCACATCGTCGAGGAGGTCGGGCAGGAGTTCAACACCGAGACCGAAACCTTCTTCCTGCACGGTTTCTCCGGTGGCGGGCAGTTCGCGCACCGGTTCTTCTACGCCCACCCCGACCGCCTCGCCGGGGTCTCGATCGGCGCGCCGGGCCGCATCACGCAGCTCGACGACTCGCTGCCGTGGTGGCTCGGCACCGGCGGGTTCCGCGAGAAGTTCGGCATCGAGCTCGACCTCGCGGCCCTGCGCCGCGTGCCGGTGCAGCTGGTGGTCGGCTCCGCGGACGTGGAGACCTGGGAGATCAACAACGCCGGCGGTCCGAACTGGATGGACGGCGTGGAGAAAACCGGCCGCACGCGCATCGAGCGCATCGAGACGTTGCGCGACAGCTTCGAGCGCAGCGGGCTCTCCGTGCGGTTCGACGTGGTGCCCGGGGTGGCCCACCAGGGCAGTTTGGTGATCCCCGTGGTCCAGGACTTCTTCGCCGGCTTGCTCGCGAGCCGGTTGAAGTGAGCACTTCAGTCGTTGACTAACTTGTCGAACCTGCTACCGTGAGCGCCGCGTCACAGTTATAGTCTATAAGACGAACTGCCGGCCGGTACCGTCGCCGACCCCGCTGAGCCCGGGTCCGCGCGCACTCCCGCGGTCCGCGGCCGAACCGAGGTAAGGACACCTGGTCCCATGGGCGATTTCCTGCATTCCTTCTTCGACATCCACCAGATCCTCGCCGTGCTGCCCTCGCTGCTCGGGGAGGGCCTGCGCAACACGTTGATCATCGCGTCGCTCGCGCTCGTCCTCGGGCTGGTGGTGGGTCTGCTGCTGGCGATGCTGCTCATCTCCACACGGTGGTGGCTGCGGATGCCGGCCCGCGTCTACGTCGACGTGTTCCGGGGCCTGCCGGCGATCGTCACGGTGAGCCTGATCGGCATCGGCCTGCCCTCGGCGGGCGTGCGCTTGTTCGGCCAATCGCCGATGGGTTACGCGATCCTCGCCGTGGGCCTGATCAACGCGGCCTACATCGCGGAGATCTTCCGCTCGGGCATCCAGAGCGTGCCGCCCGGCCAGGCGGAGGCGGGCCGCAGCCTCGGGATGAGCCACCTGAGCACGCAGCTGCTCGTCGTGGTGCCCCAGGGTATCCGCAACGTGCTGCCGGCGTTGGCGAACCAGTTCATCGTGGCCGTGAAGGAGAGTTCTCTGGTGTACCTGCTCGGTCTGGCCGTCGGTGAGCGCGAGCTGTACTTCATTGCGCAGCAGGCGCAGTCCATTTCGTACAACTCGTCGTCGTTCGTGGCCGCGGGCCTGGTCTACATCGTGTTCACGGTGCCACTGACGCACCTGGTGAACTGGTTCGACAAACGGCTGCGGGAGGGCCGCCGCCCGGCGAGTGGTGGTGGCGCCACGCCCGCGGCCCCGCAGCCGCTGGTTCCCGTCGGCGCGACCGGATTCGAAGCGGGGGCGTGAACGTGAACCAGGTGACGGAGTCCCCGATGACCTCGGACGAGGCGAAGACCGACGTCCCCGCGATCGAGCTGGTCGACATCTGCAAGTCCTTCGGCGTCGTCGAGGTGCTCAAGGGCGTGTCGGCGACGGTCGCGCGCGGCGAGACCGTGTGCCTCATCGGCGCCTCGGGCTCGGGCAAATCGACGCTGCTGCGGTGCGTGAACCTCCTGTCCCCGCCGACGTCGGGCACGATCCGGCTGCACGGGCAGACGATCACCGACCCGAAGGTGGACCTCAACGCCGTGCGCTCGCGCACCGGCATGGTGTTCCAGCACTTCAATCTGTTCCAGCACAAGAGTGCGGTGGACAACATCGCGCTCGCCCTGCGGCGCGTGCGCAGGATGTCGCGCGAGGAAGCGCGGGAACGCGCGCTGCAGCAACTGGACAAGGTCGGCCTGCGGGCGCTGGCCTCGGCGCGGCCCTCGCACCTGTCCGGCGGGCAGCAGCAGCGCGTGGCGATCGCGCGTTCGCTCGCGATGGAGCCCGACATCATGCTGTTCGACGAGGCGACCTCGGCGCTCGACCCCGAGCTGGTGAAGGGCGTGCTCGACGTGATGCGCGACCTCGCGACGGCGTCCGGGATGACGATGATGGTGGTGACGCACGAGATGAACTTCGCCCGCGAGGTCGCCGATCGCGTGCTGTTCGTGGACAGCGGTGTGATCGCCGAGGAGGGGCCGGCCCGGCAGCTGCTGACCGACCCGCGCACCCCGCGGCTAAAGTCGTTCCTTTCGCAGGTCCTGTAATTCTGTCAGAAGTTCCGCACGAGAACGGTGAGCATGAGCAACACCTTCCCCGACCCGGCGCTGGATCCGGGCCCGGTCCACACCCTGCTGCAGACCATGGCCGAGCGCGGGATGCGCGTGCACTCCCTGCTCGTGCACCGCCACGGGCGGACCGTGCTGGACCTGTGGCAGTGGCCGCACGAACCCGGCCTGCGGCACAAGGTGCACTCGGCCACGAAGAGCTTCACGTCCGCGGCCGTCGGGTTCGCCGAGGCCGAAGGTCTGCTCTCCCTCGATGATCCGGTCGTCGGCTTCTTCGCCGACCGGCTGGCCGGCGAGCCGAGTGAGAACCTCGGCCGCATGCGCGTGCGCGACCTGCTCACGATGTGCACGGGGCACGCCCGCGGGCTTTCGGGCGCCACCACGCGGCTGCGGCGCACGGGCTGGGTCGACGAGTTCCTCGAGGAGCCCGTGGTCGAGCTGCCCGGCCGCAACTTCACCTACAGCAGCACCACGAGCCACGTGCTGTCGGCGATCGTGCAGCAGGTCTCGGGTCAGGCGATCGACGAGTATCTGCGACCGCGGCTGTTCGAGCCGTTGGGCATCACGGACTACACCTGGGAACGTGACCCCGAGGGGGTGTCCAGCGGCGGCAACGGGCTCTCGCTGCGCCCGCGCGACCTGCTGAAGTTCGGCGTGCTGCACCTGCGCGACGGCGTGTGGGACGGCTCCCGCGTCCTGCCGGCCGGGTGGGTGCAGAAGGCTTCCGCGCTGCACGTGCGCCGGGCGATCAGCGGGGAGTGGAACGGCAAGGAGCTCGTGCCGCCCGCGCCCGACGTCGTCGCCGACGAGGGGTACGGCTACCAGTTCTGGACCACCGAGGCGGGGATCTACAGCGCTTCGGGCATTTTCGGCCAGGAATGCATGGTTTTCCCGCGCCACGACGGCGTCGTCGTGATCACCGGCGCGATGGGGGACGGCAGCTACCACGACCTGCCGGGGATGCTGCGGTCCGCGTTCACCGCGGCCTTCGAGAGCCCGGCCCGGGAACAGTCCGAAGTGGACGCGCTGGCTGCGTGGGTGGACCGCGTGCGGGAGCCGGAAACCGTCGGCGCCGCGGTCCAGCGCGCCGGGTTCGCGGCGACGTACGACTTCGAGCCCAACGAACAGGGTCTCGTGTCGCTGGCGGTCGAGGTCCGCGACGGCTCGGTGCACGTCGTCGTCGAGGACGAGCTGGGCCGGCACCCGATCGACCACGGCGTGGGCACCTGGACGCGCCAGGACACCGGCGTCAGCGTGTGGCGCCTGCACCACTCCTACCAGGACCCGTCGGCTGCCGTCCTCGCCGCCGGGCAGTGGTGGTCGGCCGACGAGCTGCACCTGACCTGGCATTTCCTGGAGTCGCCGTTCGTCGACCGGCTCGACCTGACCTTCGACGACACCGGCGTCACCGTCGGTCACGCCACGAACGTCAACTCCGGGCCGACGACCCTGCCGCCGGCGCGCGGCGCGCTGCGCGGGTAATACCCCGGCCGTGGGGTCTGCCGCACCGACGGCGGACCCCACGGCCGGTTTCAGCGGTCAGGCCCGCAGTTGCGCCAGCGCCCGCCGCAACCGCTCCAGGAACTGGCTCACGTGCTTGTCCTCCCACACCAGCGGCGGGCGGACCTTCAGTACGTCACCGCGCGGGCCGGTGGATCCGGCGAGCACGCCCTGCCCGACCAGCTCCGAGAGGAGCGCGCGCGTGACCTCCCGAGACGTCGACGCACCCGAGCCCCGCACGTCGATCCCCGCCAGCAGCCCGGTGCCGCGGACCTCGCCCAGCAGCGGCTCCTCCGCGGCCAGGGCCCGCAGACCCTCTCGCAGGGCCGTGCCCGTCGCGGCGGCGCGGGCCGGGAGGCCGGTCAGGCTCAAGACGTCGAGCACCGCGTGGCCGGCCGCGGCGGCCGCCGGAGTGGCGGCGAAGGTGGAGAAGTACTCGTAGCTGCCCGCGAGCGCGTCGGCGATCTCACGCCGGGTCACGACGGCGCCGATCGGGTAGCCCGCACCCATCGGCTTGCCCAGCGTCACGAGGTCGGGTGTCACGCCGGCGAGCAGGAAGCGCCACAGCCGCGGGCCGCTGCGGCCGTAGCCGGACTGGACCTCGTCGGCAAGGTACAGCGCGCCCGCCGTGTGAGCGCCCGTGACCAGGCCGGCCACGAACTCACCCGGCACGTCGAGGATGCCTTCGGAGGTGAACTGCGAGTCGGCCAGCACGAGCGCCGGGCGTTCCCCCGCCGCGCGCAAAGTCTCGTCGGCCCGGTGGATCCGTTCGGCCGCAACGATTTCCGTCAGTTCGTGAGCCGGGCCGTGCGGTGCCTCGAACGTCGCGACGTGCGCCGGCCGGTAACCCGCGGGCCACTCGTTCGAGCTCAGGTCCGCCATCCACTTCGACGCCCCGTGGTAGGCGTGCTCCGCGATCACGGCCGCGCCCGCGCCGGTGTACTCGGTGGCCAGGCGCCACGCCAGCTCGTTGGCCTCGGTGCCGGACGTGGTGAACAGGACCGTGTCGAGCGGTGCCGGCATCGTCGCGAGGATGCGCTCGGAGAGCTCGACGATCCCGGCGTGCAGGTAGCGCGAGTGCGTGTTCAGCTGTGCCAGCTGCGAGCTCACGGCCTGTGTCACGGCGGGGTGCGTGTGGCCGATGACCGCGACGTTGTTGTACGCGTCGAGGTACCGCGCGCCGTCGCGGGCGTGGAGCCACGGCCCTTCGCCGCGCACGATTTCCAGGGGCCGCCGGTAGAACAGCGGGGCGAGCTTGCCGCCCATGGCCTGCGCGCGCCGCGTGGGGAGGCTGTCCGGCGAGATCGCCGCCGTGAGGTCCCGCGTGCCCGCCAGGCGCGCCAGCCGGTCGGCGAGCTCGCGCACGGACAACGCCGACAGCAGCTCCAGCGCCTGCTCGCTGTTGGTGTCGTACTGCGTGATGTAGCGGTGGTTGTCCGAGTGGGGCCCGCGCCGGGTCGCCGACACCGCGAGCGTCGTGAGCAGGCGCGCGATCACGAGCTCGCCCAGCACCGCCACCTCGGCCGGGGCCAGCGAACGGTGGCGCTGGTAGCCACGCAGCACGGCGTCGGTGAGGCGCCACAGGCGGTCCGCGTCGCCGCCGCTGAGGCGCAGCACGGAAGTCAGCGTCACGGCGAGGTCGGCGACGGCGGCCGTGTGGTGCATGTCGCCGAAGTCGATCACACCGGTCACGCTCGCGCGCGAGGCCAGCACGTTGGTGAGGGTCACGTCGGCGTGCTGCACCCCCGACGGGAGCGTGGCCGTGGCGGCCAGCGCGGGCGCGACGCGCTCGGCGAGCTCGCCGAGCCGCCCGGTCGCGATCCCGGCCGCCGCCAGGACTTCCGGCATCCGCCGGATGTCCCACATCAGCGTCCGGCCGGCCGAGGGGTGGAAGAACCCTTGCAGCGCCACGGAAACCCGCGCGGCGACCCCACCGACCTGCTCGGCGAGGTCGGGGTCCAGCGGTCCGCCTTCGAGCGGCGAACCGGGCAGCAGCGTGATCAGCCGGGCGAGGCATTCGCGTCCGGCGTCGTCCCGCGGGCGCGCGACGGGCGCGCCCGCCGTGGTCGCGACCGTCTCCGGCACCGGCAGCTGCGGGTCGGCCGCGTGCACGTGCTCCAGCGCGCGGGTCTCCATGTCCACGACGTCGGCCTGCTCGGCGGGGTTGGAGATCTTGAGCACGAACCGGCCGTCGACGAGCACGTTGAGATCGCGTTCGCTGTCGAGCGGCTTGAGCACCGGGTCGGTGAGCGCCCAGTGCTCGCCGAGCACGGCGTGCAGGCCCTCGGGGGAGAACTTCGGGGCCGGCTCGGCGAAGATGCCGGTGGCGGTGGTCATGCTGGGGAGCTTCCTTTCGGCGGAGACCCGCGCCTCGCCGACGGCGCGGGCGGGTCGTCGGTCAGCGGGTCGGGCGCGAGCACTTCGAGGTCCACGCGCGGGAACAGGTACCGGCCAGGCAGCCCGGCCTCGATCGTGAACGGCCGGTCGTGGCCGGGGTACACCACGTCGGCCCGCGTCCGCACGAGCTCGATCGACGCGGCGGCCGCCTCCTCACTCGCCGCGGTGGTGCAGCGGCCGGCGCGCAGGGCGCGGGACGACGGGACGGCGTCGCCGGTGAGCAGCGCCGTGCCGTCGGCGGTTTCCACGGTGAGGCCGAGCGAACCCGCGGTATGGCCGGGCAGGCCGGTGATCGTGACACCGGGCGCCAGTTCGAGCCCGTCGATGCTGCCTTCGTGGACCGCCAAGCCGGCGAAGATCGCGTCCGTCCAAGCCGGCGTGACCGGGTCGCCGGGCTCGGCCTCGCCTTCGGCCGGGTGCAGGAACACCTGCGCGTGGGTGAAGAGGTCGGCGTTCTGCACGTGGTCGTAGTGCGCGTGCGAGAGCACCAGCGTGTCGACGTCGCGCACGCCGAGCCCGTGGCGGGCCAGCGCCCGGTGCAGCGCGCGGCGGCGGCCCGCGTGGCCGCAGTCGAACAGGATGCGGCGCTGCGGCGTCTGCACGAGGTAGACACCGCAGAACCCGATGCTGCCCTGGTCGGACGAGAGACCGTAGCCGAGCAGCAGCGGTTCGACGACAGGCGCGGGATCAGTCAAGCTCACCTCGCAGGATCAGCCGGTGGACGTAGGGCAGCACGCCACCGTTCGCGTAGTAGGTCGCTTCGCGCGGGGTGTCGAGGCGGGCGCGCACGGAGAATTCGAACGCCGGCCGGTCCGCCGGGCGCACGCGCACCGTCAGCGGCCGCGCCGGATCCTCGACGACGCCGGCGATCCCGGCGAGGTCGAACTCCTCCGTGCCGTCGAGCCCGAGCGAGGTCGCGCTGTCGCCGTCGAGGAACTGCAGCGGCAGCACCCCGAGCGCCACGAGGTTGGCGCGGTGGATCCGTTCGAATGACTGCGCCAGCACGGCTTTCACCTTGAGCAGCGCGGTCGTCTTCGCCGCCCAGTCGCGCGACGAGCCGGTGCCGTACTCTTGGCCGGCGATCACGATCAGCGGCACGTCCGCCGCGGCGTAGGACAACGAAGCCTCGTGGATCGGCACCAGCGCACCGTCGCGCGTGAAGTCGGGGGTCACGCCGCCGCCGGCGTCCGGGGCGAGCCGGTTGTCCAGCCGCGGGTTCGCGAAGCCGCCGCGCACCATCACCTCGAAGTTGCCGCGGCGCGAGGCGTAGGTGTTGAGGTCGGTCTCGCCCCGGGCCGTGAGGTAGCGGCCCGCGCTGCTCGCCGCCGGGATACGGCCGGCGGGGCTGATGTGGTCGGTCGTCACGGAGTCGCCCAGCAGCAACAGCGTGCGCGCGCCGGTCACGTCTGCCGGTGCGGAGACGGTTTCGGACACCTCGTCGAGGAACGGCGGGCGGCGCAGGTAGGTCGAGTCCGGCTCCCACGCGAAGTGGTGGCCGTCGGACGCGGGCACGCCGGCCCAGTGCTCGTCGCCCCCGAACACGTCGGCGTAGGCGTCGCGGAACAGCTCGGGCGTGAGGTGCGCGCGCACGACCTCGTCGATCTCGGCGTCGTCCGGCCACAGGTCCGCGAGCAGCACGGGCTCGCCGTCGGCGTCGACACCCAGCGGCTCGGTCGTCAGGTCGAGCTTGACCGAACCGGCCAGCGCGTAGGCGACGACGAGCGGGGGCGAAGCGAGGTAGTTGAGGGAGACGTCGTTGTTGATGCGGCCGTCGAAGTTCCGGTTGCCCGACAACACCGACGCCACCACGGCGCCGTGCTCGGCCACCGCTTCGGCGGCGCTCGGCAGCAGCGGTCCGGAGTTGCCGATGCACGTCATGCAGCCGTAGCCCACGAGCTGGAAACCCAGCTCGTCGAGCGGCCCGGTAAGCCCGGCACGCGCCAGGTACTCGGTGACGGTCTTCGAGCCCGGTGCGAGGCTCGTCTTCACCCACGGCTTCGCGGTCAGGCCGCGGGCGCGGGCGTTGCGCGCCAGCAGACCCGCGGCGACCATCACGTGCGGATTGGAGGTGTTGGTGCACGACGTGATAGCAGCGATGGCTACGGCGCCGTCGCTGTGTTTTTGGCCCCGCCTCCGGCGGGGCGTGCGAGATCGCCTTCAAGCCGGCGATCTCGCGGGTGGGTCGCCTCGGGGGAGTCAGGTTCTCGCTCGGGGCGGGATGCGAGCACGCGGTCGATGGCGGCCGTGGCGTTGGCCGGTACGGCGGCGAGTGGGACGCGGTCCTGGGGCCGGCGCGGCCCGGCGAGGGAAGCCGTCACAGCGGAGAGGTCGATCCGCAGGCGCTCGTCGTAACGCAAGTCCGCCGAAGGATCGTGCCAGAGGCCTTGTTCCTTCGCGTAGGTCTCGACCGCGGCGACGTGGTCCGGCGTGCGGCCGGTGAGGCGCAGGTAGCCGGTCGTGGCGCCGTCGATGGGGAACATCGCCGCGGTGGCGCCGAACTCGGGGCACATGTTGGAGATCGTCGCGCGGTGTGCGAGCGGGATCCGCGCCACCGCGTCGCCCGTGAACTCCACGAACTTCCCGACCACGCCGTGCGCGCGCAGGGTTTCGACGACCGTGAGCACGAGGTCCGTCGCCGTGACACCGGGGCCGAGCTCACCCGTGAGCTCCACCCCGACCACCGGCGGCACCAGCATGCTCAACGGCTGGCCCAGCAGCGCCACCTCCGCCTCGACGCCGCCGACGCCCCACGCCAGCACGCCCAGCGCGTTGACCATCGTCGTGTGCGAGTCGGTGCCGGCGCAGGTGTCGGGGAACGCCCAGCCGTCGCGGCGTTCCACCACACTCGCGAGGTACTCGAGGTTGATCTGGTGCATGATCCCGGTGCCGGGCGGCACCACGTGCACGCCGTCGAGCGTCTCGCCCCACTTGAGGAAGCGGTAGCGCTCGGCGTTGCGGGTGTACTCGATCTCGACGTTGCGGCGCAGGGCGTCGGCCCGGCCGGACACCTCCGTGGCCACGGAGTGGTCCACGGTGAGGTGGCTCGGGATGCGCGGGCGCACACTGCGGGGATCGCCCCCGGCCGCGGCGACGGCGTCGCGCAGCGCGGCCAGGTCCGTGAGCACGGGCACGCCATTGGTGTCGTGCAGGAACACCCGCGACGGGGAGAAGGCGACGACGTCGTGGGCCGCGTCGGACCCGCCGTGCACCAGGGCCGTGATGTGCTCGGTGGTGACGGTGTGGCCGTCTTCGTGCCGGAGCAGGTTCTCCAGCAGGATCTTGTGGCTCAGGGGCAGTCGCTCGGAGCCGGGGACGGCGTCGAGGCGGTGCACCCGGTAGCTCTCGCCGCCGAGGTCGAGGCGGGCGAGGCTGCCGAAGCTGTCGGGCCCGGCGGTGACTGCGATGTTCGGCCCTGCGGTGTTCGACGCTGTGCTCAAGGCGCTCCTTCCATACAGCTTATAGGCTATAATAAGCTCGGAAGTGAGACCAGCGGCCCTGGCACAGCGTCCGGGGCCGGTCCCCGAACCCCGAGGAGCCTCGCGTGCCCACCCTCTTCGACCGCATTCTCGAAGCGCACCAGGGCATCCGCCCGCAGGTGCCGGTGAGCACGCTCGAACGCAGCCGGCTGCTGTCGGACGAGCTCGCATGTGACGTGTGGCTCAAGACCGAGCACCTCATGCCCACCGGTTCGTTCAAGGTGCGCGGCTCGGCCAACAAGATCCGCGTGCTCGGCGAAAGCGCGAAGCAGACCGGCGTGATCACCGCGTCGACCGGCAACCACGGCCAGGGCGTGGCCCGCGCCGGCAACCTCGCCGGGGTCGGCGTCACCGTGTACGTGGCCGCCTACACCACGCCGGCCAAGATGGCCGCGATCCGGGCGATGGGGGCCGAGCTCGTGGTGGTCGAGGGCGGTGCGCTCGACGCCGAGCAGGAGGCGCGCCGGCAGGCGGAACGCCTCGGCAAGCCGTATGTCGCGCCCTACAACGACCTCGACACCGTTGCCGGCCAGGGCACGCTCGGCGTGGAGCTGGCCGAGCAGGCGCCGGACCTCGACGCCGTGTTCATCTGCACCGGGGGCGGCGGCCTGATCGGCGGCGCGGGCACGGCGCTGAAGCAGCTGAGCCCGCGGACGAAGGTCGTCGGCGTGTGGCCGGAGGCCTCCACCTGCATGCTCGACTCCCTGAAGGCCGGCGAGATCATCGAGACACCGGAGTTCCCCACGCTGTCCGACGGTTCGGCCGGCGCGGTGGAGCCCGGCTCCGTCACCTTCGGAATCTGCCAGCAAGTGATCGACGAGACGGTCACGGTCACCGAGCCGGAGATCGCCCGCGCCATGCGGAAGATCGCCGAGGGGGAGCGCTGGATCGTCGAAGGCGCCGCCGGTGTCGCGGTCGCCGGCCTGATCCGCACGGCCGAGTTGTACCGGGGCAAGAAGGTCGCCGTGGTCCTCTGTGGACGGAACGTGGCGCTGGAGACGTTCCTGGGCGCCCTGGCTCTCGCGCAGGAGTGAGCCGGGTGGGGTGGCGGGCCGGCGGCTCGCCACCCGGGCCCTTCAACCGGGCCGCAGGCGCCCGGTCACGCCGGGACCACTGCGGCGGAGCCGTCGGAACGCGGGTCGCTGCCGGCGGTGAGGGTGCCGTCCGGCGCGAGCGAGACGACGTTGGTGTGACCCAGGAACTCCGTGCGCGGCGGGACTTCCCGCAGCGGGAAGCCGTCGGCGGCGAGGTTCGCCACGGTCTCGGCCGCGAGGTCGGCTTCGTGGTGCACGGTGTCGGAGGCCTGACCCTCGGCGCGGGCCCCGACGACCCAGCGCGGCGCGCTCACGGCTTCGGCCGGCGAGTCGCCGGCGAGCAGCCGCAGCAGCACCTGCGCGTGGATCTGCGGCTGGCCGTGCCCGCCCATCGTCGAGTTCACCCAGCGGACCCGGCCGTCCTCGTGGGTGACGAGCACGGGCATCAGCGTGTGCTTGGGCCGCTTGCCGGGCGCGATCACGTTGGGGGAGCGGGGATCCAGCGAGAAGCTGGTGCCGCGGTTCTGCAGGATGATGCCGGTCTCCGGTTCCAGCACGGCGGCGCCGAAGCTGTCGAACACGCTCTGGATGATGGACACGGCGTAGCCCGCCGAGTCGGCCGCCGCCACGCCCACGGTGTCGCCGCGCGGGATCGAGGGAGCCGCCACCGCGCCGGCCGTGCGCGGGTCCCGCAGCCCCGCGATCAGCTCGGCGAGCCCATCGTTCTCCACGTCCGTGGCGGCGAAGGCCGGGTCGGCGAGCAGGGTGTCGCGCACGCGCGTGCCGTCGTGGAACAGGCGACCCAGCACGGCGGCCGGGGTCGTCCACGGCGTGGCGGCGAAGTCCAGCTCGGTGAGGGCGCGCACGGTCCGCAAGAGGGCGAAGCCCTGGGTGTTGGGCGGGCTGGTGTGCACCCGGAACCCGCTCAGCGGTGCGGAAATCGCGGCTGTGTCCCCGGCCACGTACCCGGCGAGGTCGGCGGTCGTGAGTGGACAGCCGAGCGCCTGCAGGCCGCGGGCCAGTGCCGCGCCCACCGCGCCTTCATAGAACTCGCCAGGCCCGCCGGCCGCGATCGCGCTCAGTGATTCCGCGAGGCGTGGCTGTACGAGCAGGTCGCCTTCGCACAGGGACGAACCGAACACCGCGCGCGAGCCGGCGTCGGCGTCGAGGAGCGCCCGGTCGGTCACGAGCGCGGCGGCGAGCGAGCGCGCCACGGGGACGCCTTCGGCCGCGAACCCGATCGCGGCCTCGAACTGCGCGGCCCAGCCCAGCGCGGCGCCGTGGCCGCGCAGCGCCTCCCAGCCGCGTACCGCGCCGGGCACGGTAATGGTGTCGGGGCCGCGTTCCGGCAGCCGCTCGCCGTGGCGGGCGCGCAGCGCGGTGAGGTCCCGGGCGGCCGGCGCCGTGCCGGTGGCGTTCACGCAGGTGATTGAGCGGTCGGGGGTGCGCACGAGGGCCACGAGGTCACCGCCGAGCGCGGTGTTGTGCGGGTAGACGACGGTGAGCGCCGTGGCGGCCGCGAGTGCCGCGTCGATGGCGTTGCCGCCCGCGCGGAAGGCCTGTTCCCCGGCGCGGGTGGCGAGGGCGTGCGGCGAGGCGATGGCGCCGGTGATCGGGGACAAGGCAGCTCCTTTTTCGCGGCGAGCGGGCGTGCGCGGCGAGGCCCGGGGCAGTCCCGGCCGGGCGGGGTAAGCTGCGGTCACTGTAGCAGTGACGACAGAAACGGCACTAGCTGAATTGGATACTTCAGAACCGCGCACCCTCGCCAGCCGGGTCAACCACGAGTGGACCCGGCTGAGCAAGACCGAACGCGTCGTCGCGCGGTACCTCGTCGCGTCGCCGCCGCAGCGGATCATGCTGGCCACCGCCGGCGACATCGGCCGCACCACGGGTACGAGCGACGCCACGGTGGTCCGCACCGCGCGCCGGCTCGGATACGCCGGGCTCCCGGACCTCAAAGCCGCGCTGGGCGAGAACTTCGCCACCACCGCGCCACCGCAGATCAGCGAACGCCTCCAGCTGTCCCGCACCGCGCGGGACTTCTCGGTCACCGCCGACCGGGTCCTGACCGACGCGCGCGAGCGGATCACCGAGCTCGGCCGCAAAACCGACCCGGCCGCGCTGGCGAAGGCGCTGCAGCTCATCGCGCCCGCGGCCACGGTCTTCTGCTACGGCTGGGGCGTCAACGAGCTGAGCGCCCGCTACCTCGCCCTGAAGCTGAACCGCATCGGCAAGTTCGCGGTCTTCTCCGGCGCCACCGGCTTCACCCTCGCCGACGACCTGCTCGGCCTCTCCGCCCACCACGCCGTGGTGATCTTCGCGCCCGGGCGCGCGTTGCCCGAGCTCGAACTGCTCGTCGCCCACGCGCGGGCGGCCGGCGCCGGGCTGATCCTCGTGACCGAGAACCTCGGCGAGGAGCTCACCGGCGCCGTCGACGTCGTCTTGCGCGACGAGGCGTCCGCGGGCGGCCTCACCGCCGAACCGCTCGGCGGGATGCTGCTGGCCGACATGCTCGTGCTCGCCACGATGGCCGTCGGGCGCGACCCCGCCGTCGGCACTTACGAACTGCTCACCCGGCTGCGCCGCGAACTCGCCCCGGAAGCCTGACCCGTCCCCCGAAGGAGAGCCATGCCCCTGATCGCCGACGCCATCCTCGACCAGGCAAGGGAAACGGTCACGCGCACCCTTGCGCCGACCCCGCTGCTGCCGTTCCACGCCGCCGGCCTCGACGTGCCGGTGTTCCTCAAGTACGAAGGCGCGCAGCCCACCGGCTCGTTCAAGGTCCGTGGCGGCGTCACCGCTCTCACCGCATACGCTGCGAACGGCACGCCGGTGGTCACGGCTTCGGCGGGCAACCACGCGCTCGGCATCGCGCACGCGTCGCGGCTGCTCGGCGCGAAGTCCACAGTGGTCGTTCCCGAAGCCGGTTCCCCGGCCAAGATCTCGGCGCTGCGCACCTACCCGGTGGACCTCGTGCTCGCGCCGGGCGGTTACGACGGCGCGGAGGCGAAGGCGCTGGAGCTCGCGGCCGGCGGGATGAAGTTCGTGTCCGCCTACAACGACCCGTACGTGATCGCGGGCCAGAGCACGCTCGTCGGCGAGGTGGCCGACAGCTTCGGCGACGACTTCACGATCGTCGTGCCCACGGGTTCGGGCGGGCTGCTGGCCGGCACGGCGCTCGGCGCCCGTCGCGCGAAACCGGACGTACGCGTGGTCGGTGTCGAGTCCGCCGCCTGCCACGCCGTGTCCTCGGCGGTCGCGGCGGGACACCTCGTGACCGTGCCGGTGGGGGAGACCATCGCCGACGGGCTGGTCGGCAACCTCGAACCGGGCACCATCACGCCGGACATCGTGCGCGAGGCCGGCGTGGCGCTCGTCGACGTCGACGAACCCGCGATCCGCCGGTCGGTCCGCGAGTTCGCGCTCACGGCGGGACTGGTGGCGGAGGGGTCGTCGGCCGCGGCGCTGGCCGCGTTGCGCGCGGGCCTGGTCCCGCTCGACCGGCCGATCGTGCTCGTGGTGTCGGGGCGCAACATCGCGGCCGAACTGCTCGCCACGATCCTCACCGAGGGCTGAGCCGGGGGTTCCGACTTTCGTGGGTGTGCCGGGTTTGTCCCGAGCCGCCACACTGTGCGTTGCGGGACGGTCACCGTCGGTCCGTCCCCCGACGTACCCGTGAGGAGCCCCGATGAAGGTCAGGTCGTCGTGGAAGGCCGCGCTGGCGGCGGTCGGAGTGCTGCTGGCGGGCCTGGCGAGCGGCACCGCCGGCGCCACGGCCGCGCCCGGGTCCGGCGCGCCGGTGTTCTGGCGGGTGCCGGTGACCGCGGCCCAGGCGGCGGGGCTCGCGCGCGCCGGGTTCGACGTCGCCGAATCCGACCGCGAAGCCGCCTACGTCGTGGGCGACCAGGCCGTGGCCCGGCAGCTGCGGACGCTGGGGTATCAGCCGTCCTACTTCGACTCCGTCTACAAGGACGTGCCCGCCGCCGGCGCTCCGAACGCGCCGCGGTCGGCCGCGGACGACACCTTCTACGGCGGGTACCGCACCGTCGCTGCGCAGGAGGCGCACCTGACCCAGGTCGCCTCGGCGCACCCGGATCTCGCGACCGTGTACTCGCTCGGCCCGTCGTGGAAGAAGACCACGGGTCAGGGCGGCCACGACCTGAAAGCCATCTGCCTCAGCAAGAAGCAGGCCGGCGACTGCACGCTGTCCACGACCTCGGCCAAGCCGAAGTTCGTGCTGATGGCCCAGATCCACGCGCGTGAGATCTCGACCGGCGAGCTCGCGTGGCGCTGGATCGACTACCTCGCGAACGGCTATGCCAGTGACCCGACCGCGAAGTCCATTCTGGACACCACCGAGGTGTGGGTGATCCCGATCGCCAACCCGGACGGCGTGGACATCGTCGCCTCGGGCGGCAATTCGCCCAAGCTGCAGCGCAAGAACGCCGACAACACCCGCGGCGGCTGCTCCGGCACGAACGTCGGCATCGACGTGAACCGCAACTCCACGTTCGAGTGGGGCGGGGACTCGAACTCGCCGTGCGCCGAGACCTACCAGGGCGCGAGTGCCGGTTCGGAGCCGGAGACGCAGGCGCTGGAGAAGTTCTTCCGCGCGATCTACCCGGTGCAGCGCGGCACCGGCACCACCGACCCGGCGTCCACGACCGCGCGCGGCACGATGATCACGCTGCACAGCTACGGCAACGACATCGTGATCCCGTGGGGCTTCACGCAGGCGAACTCGCCCAACGACGCGCAGTACCGCAAGCTCGGGGCGAAGTTCACCGCCGCCAACGGCTACCTCGTGGGCACCAACCGCGAGACCGTCGGCTACGACACGAGCGGCACCACCGACGACTTCACCTACGGCACCCTCGGCGTCGCGAGCTTCACCTTCGAGGTCGGCGCGTCGAGCGGCACCTGCGGCGGGTTCCTGCCGAAGTACTCCTGTGTGGACAGCACGTTCTGGCCGAAGAACAAGGGCGCGTTCATCACCGCCGCGCAGGCGGCCGCTGCGCCGTACCGGCAGTGAGCGCCAGCTGTCAAATTCGTACACTTCTGTCGTAACTCGGCACGAAGACGGTCTCGAACCGGGAACTTCCGGACACTGAAAGCACCCTGTGTGGTCGGCGTCACCTCGCGTGACTCCTGACACGACAGAGGCTAACGGTTTACGGTTGGGTTACACACCGGCAGTCGCCGACGCCGGGAGGACCTGATCGGGGAAGATCCATGGCCGAACCGACCGTCTTCGTCCACGGGTTTCTCGACGACCACCGGGTCTGGGACGGGGTCGTCGCGGCGCTGCCGGCCGTCGGTGAGTACGTGGCCGTCGACCTCGCCGGCAGCGGCGACCGCGCCGCGGAGACCGGGCCCTTCACCTACGACCGGTTCGCGGCCGACGTGCTGTCCACTGTGGACGCGATCGGTGGCCCGTTCCTGCTGGTGGGTCACAGTATGGGCGCGGCCGTGGCCGAGCTGGTCGCGGCGGCCCGGCCCCGGCTGACCAGGGGGCTGGTGCTCGTGAACCCGGTTCCGCTGGCGGGCACGCATCTGCCGGACGAGGCCATCGAGCCGTTCCGCTCGCTGGGCGAGGCCGGAGCCGAAGCGCAGCGCGCGGCGCGGGCGAACCTGTCGCCGAACCTGGGCGCCGAGACCTCCGAACGCATCGGCGCGGCCGGGCTGCGTCTGCGTCCCGAGGTGGTGCGCGCGTTCGCCTCCTGCTGGAACAACGGCGCCCCGGAAGGACACGCGCCGAGCGGCTACCCGGGTCCGGTGCTCCTCGTGCGCGGCGGGGACGACCCGTTCGTCACGGCCGGCCTCGTGGCCGGCGCCGTCGCACCCCGCTTCGCCGCGCCCGTCACGCAGGTGGTCGGCGGCGCGGGCCACTGGACGCACGCCGAGGCGCCCGCCCGGCTCGCCGAGCTGATCGCCCGGTTCGCCGGCGGCCAGGCGCGCGGCTGGGCCGCGGGGTTCTCGCGCAAGAGCGCCGATGCGTTCGGCGAGTCGTTCGCCGAGGACGTGGTGCTCGAAGCCGCCACGTTGCTCGAGCCGGTCGAAGGCCGGGACAACGTGCGGCGCGTGATGGCCGCCGCCAGCGGGATCTACGAGTCGCTGCAGTTCACGCACCAGACCGAGTCCGGCGAGCGCACCTACCTCGAATGGGAGGCCGTGGCCTTCGGCGGCACGACGCTGCTCGGCGTCACCGTGCTCACCAAGGACGAGGCCGGCCGGATCGTGCGCGCGGCCATCCACCACCGCCCGCTCGGCGGCGCGCTCAAGTTCTCCGCGGAGCTGGGCCGGCGCCTGCCCGACCTCGCGGCCGCCCACTTCCACCAGGAGGCCTGACATGACCACGCGAAGCGACGTCGAGTTCGCCGGCGAGGACGGCGTGACCCTGCGCGGCTGGCTGTTCCTGCCGGACGCGCCCGGGCCACGGCCCGCCATCACCATGGCCCACGGCTACGCCGGCGTGAAGGAGCAGGGCCTCGAACCCTTTGCCGAGGCGTTCGCCGACGCGGGGTTCGTGGTGCTGGTGCACGACCACCGCACGTTCGGCGCCAGCGACGGGACCCCGCGCCAGGACGTGGACCCGTGGCGCCAGATCGCCGACTGGCGCCGCGCCATCACCTTCCTCGAGGCCCGCCCCGAGGTCGACCCGGAGCGGATCGGCTTGTGGGGCACCAGCTACGCCGGTGGCCACGCGATCGTGCTGGGCGCCACCGACCGGCGGCTCAAGGCCGTCGTCGCGCAGGTACCGACGATCAGCGGCGTCGAGCAGGGCCTGCGCCGCGTGCCGCCGGACGCGGTCGCCGCGCTGGAGCAGGCGTTCGCGGAGGACGACCGGGCCGTCGGGCGGGGCGAACCGCCGCGCAGGCAGACGATCGTGAGCGCGGACCCGGCCGTGCCCGCCTCCTACCGCGCGCCCGACGCGGTCGCGTTCTACCTGCAGGACATCCCCGAGGGCAGCTGGGAGAACCAGGTCACCGTGCGCTCCACGCGCGCCGCGCGGATGTACGAGCCGGGCTCGTGGATCAGCCGCGTGTCGCCGACGCCGCTGCTGCTGGTCGTCGCCCTGAACGACACGATCACCGTGACCGATCTGGCGCTCACCGCCTACGAACGCGCCCTGCAGCCCAAGGGGCTCGAACTGATCCCGGGCGGGCACTTCGACCCGTACGTCGCCGAGTTCGCCCGCTCCAGCGCCGCCGCGCGGTCCTGGTTCGAGCAGCACCTGTCCTGAGGAGCCCGCCGTGCCGCAGCTTTTCCTGACCCGAGACGGTTCCGAGGGCGCCGCCGTCGCCGTGCTCACGCTCCACAACCCGCCGCAGAACCGCATCGGTGTCCCGATGACGACGGAGCTGCTGGCCGCCGTCGACGAGATCACCGGCAGCGGCGCCCGCGCCGTCGTGCTGCGCGCCGAAGGCCCCGACTTCAGCTACGGCGGCGACATCGTGCCGTGGGAAGGGCAGGACGTGCGTGAGCTGCGCGCGTCGTTCGAGCTCTTCCTGCGCGCGTTCAACGCGTTCGAGCAGCTGCCGGTGCCGGTGATCGCCGCGGTGCACGGGTTGTGCTTCGGCGGCGGCTTCGAGCTGGCGCTGCGGGCCGACGTGCTCTTCGCCGGCGAGTCGGCCCGGTTCGGGCACCCCGAGCAGACGCTGGGGATCGTGACGCTGCTGGGCGGGATCCACCGCGTCGCCGCGCGGGCCGGGCGGGCCCGGGCGATGGAGTGGGCACTCACCTCCGAGCCGGTGCCGGCGGCGGTGCTGGCCGACGCGGGGGTCGTCAACCGGGTCGTCCCGGACGAGCAGGTGTTCGCCGAGGCGCTGGCGTTCGCGCGCCGCGTGGCGCAGGGCCCGACTCGCGCGCACGCCGTACACAAGGCGCTGCTGCGCACGTGGGCGGTCGGCGGCACGGCGGCCGCGGACCAGGTGCTGTTCGACCTCTCGATGCCGCTGTTCGAGACGGACGACGCCCGCCGCGGCCTGGCCTCGGCGATCACCGCGTACAAGGCGGGGCGGCCGCGGCCGGTGCTGACGTTCGACGGGCACTGAGTCGGTCAAGGGCGGAGTCGGTCAAGGGGCAGGTCGGTTCCAGGGCAACCGACGCAGCCGAACACCGCCCGCCTGCGTCGGGCGGAGCGGAATGCCCTTTCTGTCTTGCGTGCAGGCCGCAGGCGGTATAGTTGATCCGACAGAGTTGACGACGTGATGGCTCTGCCGGGAGGAGTAGGGATGAACTGGCCGGCGACGGATCGCTACGAGCTCGAGGTGAGCCCGGGCGGGCTGGGGTTCGTGCACGACCTGCTCAACACCCTCTCGGCCGGCAAACCCCGCGAGAAAGACCTGCTCACCGAGCTCGGCGACGCGCAGAACTGGCTCGACCGCGCGCTGGAGCGGTGGGCCGAGGCCACCGAACGCCCGGCCGAACGCGTCGAGCTGACCGGCGACGACGTCGAGCGCCTGCGCGACCTGCGCGAGGAGCTGCGCGACTTCACCGACCACGACCCCGAAGCCGGCACGGCCCTGCTGCACAGCGCGCCCGTGCTGCTGCAGCCCGGCGCCGACGGCTGGATCCGGCCCGAGCCCCGCGGCACCGGCTGGCGGCGCGTGGCGTCGATCGTGCTCATCGAGGTGCTGGAGGCGCAGCGCGCCGACCGCTGGCGGCGCCTGAAGACCTGCCGCAACAAGCGCTGCGCGGTCGCCTTCTACGACCGCTCCCGCAACAACAGCGGCGTGTGGCACAACGTGCAGGTGTGCGGCAATGCGGTCAACTTGCGCGCGTACCGCGCCCGCCGGCGCACCCAGCAGAGCACCTGACCCGGGTGTGCCCGGACCGGGCGGCCCGGGCACACCCGGCCACCTCAGTACGGCAGTTCGTGGATGTCGGTGATCTGGTCGGCGGAGTTAACGGTGGCGTCGGCGAACAGCCCGCTGCCGTAGTGGCTCAGCACGCTCTGCAGCTCGATCCCGGTCGAGCACGCGGACGGCGGGCAGGTCTCGAACGGGAACCCGGCGGGGTCGACGGACTCGATCGTCGCGTTCGGGGCCGGCGGCAGCCGGTGCGGGCCCGGCACGTCGACGAGGTGCGGGCCGGCCCCGCCACGGCGCCAGTGTGACCAGGGAGAATTCGGCCGTCCCGCTCGCGCGGTCGTAGCGGGTGAACCGCACTTCGAGGCTCTTGCCCGGGAACTTCAGCCCGGCGGCGGCCGCCGCCACCGGCTGCCGGGACTGGCCCGGCTGCGCGGAAGACGACGGGGTCGCCGGAAAAGCTTGCTGTCATGGGCAAAGACGGCTTCGCGAGCCCGGCGTTGCGACTGTGCTCAACCCGTGACGCACGCGTGCCCGCGCGGTGGCCGGCTGTCCGCTCTGTCCGGTGTGGACTGCGCCGGTCGGACGAGCCCGGCCAAGGTTCCGCCGCGCGTCGAGGAGTGTTCAAGTCGAGTTCGCGCCGAACCTGTTCCGCCACCGTAGGTTTCGGCCGTCCCACGCGCTCTCGCGCGCGTGCCGGCCGTTACCGGAGGTTCTCACCCATGTCCGATCTTTCCCGAAGAGGTTTCCTCGGCGCAGCCGCGGCGGTCACGGGTGCCGCGGTCGTCGGCGGTGGCGCGCTGGTCGCCGCCGAAGCCGAGGCGTCGCCCCGGCCGCCCGTGCCGTGGAAGCGGTACGGCGACCTGCGGGACATCAAGCACGTGGTGATCCTGATGCAGGAGAACCGCAGCTTCGACCACTACTTCGGCTCGCTGAAGGGCGTTCGCGGCTTCGGCGACCGCTCGGCGATCACGCTGCCCGGCGGCAACTCGGTGTTCCAGCAGCCCACGACGGCACCCACCGCCCCGGGCACGACCACCCAGTACCCGTGGAAGCTCTCCGACGCCAAGGTGTCGCAGTACCCGGCCAACCACCAGCCGCCCACCTCCGAGGTCGGCGCGCAGGGCTACGGCGGCACCTCGCACAGCTGGGACGACCAGCACGGCGCCTGGTACGGCGGCCTCATGAACGGCTGGTACTACGCCAAGGGCGGCCCGACCACGCTCGGCTACCTGGACCGCTCGGACATCCCGTTCCACTACGCGCTGGCCGACACCTACACCGTCGGCGACGCCTACCACTGCTCCGTGCTCAGCGCGACCGGCCCGAACCGCACCTACCTGTGGAGCGGTTCGATCAACGCCGACCAGAAGCACGGCGACTACGTGGCCTTCAACGGCGGCGACGAGCTCGGCAAGCACCTGCTGTGGGAGACCTACGCCGAGTCCCTGCAGAAGGCCGGCTACTCGTGGAAGCTCTACCAGGGCTCCGACAACTACGGTGACAACGGTCTCGAGTACTTCGACACCTTCGCCAAGCTCGACCCGTCGCAGGGCGGCACCGTCGCGCCCGGCAACGTGTTCTACGACAAGGGCGTGGCGATCGTCCCCGAGCCGCACACGGGCCTGAGCGCCAACTCCGACAATCTCACCGACGCCCTGCGCGCCGACGTGGTGGCGGGCAAGCTGGCGAAGGTCTCGTGGCTGGTCACGAACCAGGCCTTCTCCGAGCACCCGGACGGTTCGCCGAACGACGGCGCGTACTACGTCAACAACGTCCTCGAGGCCCTCAACGCCGACCCCGAGGTCTTCAACTCGACGCTGGTGATCATCGACTACGACGAGAACGACGGCCAGTTCGACCACGTGCCGCCGCCCGTGCCCGCGCCCGGCACCGACAACGAGTTCTACCTCGAGGCTTCCGGCGCGCTCGCCAGTGCCGGCCTGACCAAGCCGATGCCCGTGGGCCTCGGGTTCCGTGTGCCGCTGCTGCTGATCTCGCCGTGGACCCGCGGTGGCTGGGTGACCTCGGAGGTCTCCGACCACACGTCGGTGATCCAGTTCCTGGAGAAGTGGACCGAGGCGCTCGGCAAGACCGCGCACTGCCCGAACATCAGCGCGTGGCGCCGCAGCGTGTGCGGCGACCTCACCGGCTCGTTCGACTTCCGCTCGCCGGTGTACGGCCTGCCGCGGCTGCCGAAGACCACCGTGATCGGCGACCCGGCCGGTGGTTCGTACCAGCCGCCGGTGACCACGAACAAGATGCCGAAGCAGGAGCCGGGCACCAAGAAGGCCCGCGCGCTGCCGTACCAGCCGAACGCGAACCTCGACGGGTTCACCACCTCGCACGGCTCGACGCAGGCGAAGCTGTCGTTCAGCAACAACGGCAAGCACGTGCGCAAGGCCAGCCACTTCGCGGTGTACGACAACACCCAGGCGACACCGTCGCTCAAGGACTACCCGGCCAAGTTCCCGGGCCAGTACACGGTGGCGCCGTCGAGCACGATCTGGGACAAGACCACGTCGGGCGCGGTGCCGCTCGCCGGCAACCGCTACGACCTCACCGTGGTGGGCCCGAACCGGTTCCTGCGCCAGTTCACCGGTGACCTCGGCGCCGCCGGCCACACCGCGAAGGTCACCGCCGCCTACTTCGACGGCATCCTCGGCTTCGGCTCGCGGCCGCGGCTGCTGCTGGAGCTGGAAAACGACGGTTCGCGACCGGTCACCTTCACCGTGAAGCACAACCAGTACTCGGACGAGCGCCCGAAGACCTACCGCCTGCCCGCGCACGGCCGCGCGCTGCACTCGGTCGACCCGTGCGGTTCGGACCACGGCTGGTACGACGTGACCGTGACCCTGGACGGCGACAAGTCCTGGTCGCGTCGCTACGCCGGCCACCTCGAGGACGGTTCGGACAGCATCACCGGCTGACGCCGGAGCGTGGCAAGGGCGCGGGTGCGCGAGGGAAGGCTCGCGCACCCACGCCCGCACCAGGTCATCGCCCCGGCCCGGCGCGGCGCACCCGCCGCGGCGGTGGAGTGCCCGTTTCTCGTGGCGGAGTGCCCGATGGACCCGTGCGTTTTCCGGCCGGGTGTCACGTGGCCGGAACAGCCGGCCTCAGCCGGGACGGGCCCGGCTCAGGTGGTGATCTCGATGTCGGGCAGCTCGTCGAGCTTGCCCTTCGGCAGCTCCTCGACGGCGGCGAACACCTTCTTCTGGTGCTCCTTGATGCGCTCGTCGAGCAGGCGGCTCAGCTCGAAGGCGAGCCGGCCGGTCTGGCGCACGGTGAGGTCGTCGACGAGCGGGTGGACCGCCGAGGTGATCACGATGCCCTCGGGACTCCCGTCGGCCGCCTGCGACACCCCGATCGAGTAGACCTCGCGCGGGTTGGCCTCGCCCAGCACCAGGTGCTTGCGGATCTTGCGCAGCAGCCCGTGCCACTCGAGCACCTCGCCCTGCACGCCGGTGGCCTTGAGGTCGTCCTCGGTCAGGCCCATGCCGCGTTCGCCGGGGCGGAAGCAGCGCGCGTAGGAGTTCAGGGCCGAGACCCACAGCGATTCGATCAGGACGGGGTCGCGTTGTGCGTCGCCGCGTTCGAGCTCGACAACCAGGCGTTCGCAACAGCGCAGCGTGAACTGCAGGTCGTCGAAGATCGCCGCGAGGTCGGCCAGAGCGAGCGCCAGCGGAGTCCTGAGCTGGCGTGCGTTCTTGACCGGTGCCGTGGGTTGGGACATCCCGGGACGCTCCTGTCCTGCCGGTGCTAAGTGTCGCCGCCATCACACCGCACCTCGGCCCGGTTGCGTGTCTCAATGTGCGACAGAGTTGTCTGCCTCGGCTCCGCCGAGGCGTGCGAGATCGCCTCCGACGCGATCTCGCGGGTGGGTTGCGTTGGCGCTGGCGGGGTGTGCGAAACGCCGACGCGATCTCGCTGGTGGGTTGCGTTGGCTGTGGTGGGATGTGCGAGATCGCCTTGGAGTCGGTGTTTGTCGGGGCGGGCGGGTCGGCCCGGGGGCCGATCGCACCGCTCGGGCGAAGCGCCGATGCGATCTCGCTGGTGGGTTGAGTCGATGATTCTCTTGTCGAGGTAGTTGTGTGGTGTTGATCGCGCTCGGGTGGCGAAGTTCGCGGCAGAGTAGTTCTGTGTGAGAACGAACTGTCGGCGAAGGGGGCCGCTGTGGCGATGCTGGTGGAGCGAGCGCGGCCGCGGGTGGTGCGCGAGCACCGGCTCGCGGGCTGGTTCGCGGTGGGCGCGGTGTGCTTCGGCGCGTTCATGGGCCAGCTGGACGCGAGCATCGTCACGCTCACGTTCCCGGCGCTGCAGCGTGAGTTCTCCGAGCCGCTGGCCGCGGTGCAGTGGGTGTCGCTGGCCTACCTGCTCACGCTGGTGGGGCTGCTCGCCGCGGTCGGCCGCCTCGCGGACGCCTACGGCCGCAAGCTCACCTACGTCTACGGCTTCGGCGTCTTCACCGCGGCATCGGTCGCGTGCGGGCTGGCGCCGACGCTGACGTGGCTCGTCGTGTTCCGCGTGGTGCAGGCGCTCGGCGCGGCGATGCTGCAGGCCAACAGCGTCGCGCTGGTGGTGGGCAGCGTCCGCCGCGAGAAGATGCGCACGGCGCTCGGGGTGCAGGCCGCCGCGCAGGCGCTCGGCCTCGCGCTCGGGCCCGCGGTCGGCGGGCTGCTCGTGGACACCGTCGGCTGGCGGTGGGTGTTCCTGGTCAACGCGCCGGTCGGCGTCGTCGGGCTGATCGCCGGGCGGTACCTGCTGCCGCGCACCCGTGAGCGCACGCCGCTGGGCCGGTTCGACGGCGCCGGCGTGGCGCTGCTGGCCACCGCGTCGACCGCGCTGCTGCTGGCGATCTCGGGCCTGTCGGGGCTGGCGCTGCCCGGCTGGGCCGTGCCGGCGCTGTTCGTGGCGGGTGTGGTGGCGGCGGGCGCGTTCGTGCTGCGCGAGAACTCGGCCGCGAGCCCGATCCTGCGCCTGGCGGTGCTGCGGCCGCCGGTCGTGTCGTTCGGGCTGGCCGGCGCGCTGTGCGGCTACCTCGTGCTGTTCGGGCCGCTGGCGCTGTTGCCGCAGGTCCTGGGCGCGCACGGCGCGACGGGCGCGGTGCTCACGAGCCTGCCCGCCGGGTTCGCGGTCGCCGCGGTGGCCGCCGATCGCGTGCTGCCCGCGGGGCTCGGCTCCCGCGTCCGCATCGGCGCGGGGGCGGCGCTGGCGGCGGTCGGGTGCGCGGTGCTGGCCGGGGTGTCCGGTCCATGGGAAACAGGCGTGTCGCTGTTCGCGGTGGGGCTCGGTCTGGGAGTGTTCATCCCGGCGAACAACTCGGCCGTCATGGGCGCCATCCCCACCCGGATGTCGGCCACCGGAGGAGGTCTGGTGAACATGGCCCGCGGACTCGGCACGGCGCTGGGCGTGGCACTGGTGACGTTGTGCCTGCACGCCGGGGGAACCGGCGGCCGTTCGGTCGCGCTCGCGGCGCTGGCCGTGGCGGCGGTACTGGCCGCCGGCACGGGTCTCGCCGCCGGCCCCCGCGCACCCCGTACCGCATGACGCCCGAGCCGAACCTCGCCGACGTCGTCGCCCGCCTCCGGCGCGCCATGCGCCGCGCCGCGCGCACGGCCGACCCGGACAACACGCTGTCGGTCGCGCAGCTCGAACTGCTGTCGTGCCTGGCCGAGAACCCCGGCGCCCGCCCGAGCCGGGTCGCCCAGTTGCTGAAGCTGGCGCCGAACTCCGTCACGACGATGGTCACCGGACTGCGGGCGCGCGACCTCGTCACGCGCACCAGTGGCAGTGCCGACCGCCGGACGGTGGAGCTGGAGCTCACCGAGAGCGGGCGCGCGGCCGTGGACCGCTGGCAGCACCACAACGCCGAGATCCTCGCCTCGGCGATCGACCGGCTGCACCCGGCGTGGCGGCACCTGATCGCGTCCGCGGTGCCGGCGCTGGCCGAGCTCGTGGGCGCCATCGACCAGCTCGCCGAGACCGGCACGCCGCACACCGAACGTCCATAACGGACGGTCAGGCGCGGGCGATCGCCAGCGGCACCAACAGTTCTTCGTCGGTCACCGAACCGTGCTGGCCCGTCATGCGGCTCAGCCGCGGCTCGGCTTCGGTGCGGACGACGGCGGCGGTCCCGCGGGCCGCGACGACGACGTCGCCGATGCGGGGGAGCACGGCGTCGGCGACGCGCGGGCCGAACCAGCCCGCGGCCACGGCCTCTTCGCGACCGAGCACCCATGCGCGGTCGCCGAGGGTTTCGCGCCACGCGGCCCGGACGTCGGGTGCCGCACCCTCGACGGTGTAGACGTGGCGCGCGCGGGCTTCGCCGCCGACGGTGCGGACGCCGGCTTGCAACGCGGGTTCGGCGTCGTAGTCGACGCGCTCGCCGACGGTGACCATGCCGTGGTCGGCCGTCACGATCAGCGCCGCGCCGCGCGGAAGGCTGCCGGCGATCGTCTCGGCCAGGCGGTCGACGTAGGACAGCTGGTAGAGCCACGGAGTGCTGCCGGGGCCGTGGACGTGGCCGAGCAGGTCGAGGTCGGCGTGGTAGGCGTAGCACAGGCTCCGCGGGGGTGCCAGCGCTTCGGCGACGGCCGCGGTGAGGTCGCCGAGCGCGTGCACGCCCTGGAACTCCCCGCCCCGCAAGGCGGCACGGGTGAGACCGCTGTCGCGCTGGTCGCGGGGCCCGACCACGCGCACGGCGACGCCGGCTGCCGCCGCGCGTTCGAACGCCGTCGGGCGCGGCTGCAGCTGCTCCGGCACGACCCGCTCGCGCAGGTCGATCGGCTTGCCGCCGGTGTGGCGGCGCCAGCCGAGGACGTTGAGCACGTCGCGTCCGGCCTCGAAGGCGTAGCCGACCACGCCGTGCTCGCCCGGCGTCAGGCCGGTGCCGAGCGACGCGACGCTGGTCGCGGTGGTGCTGGGGAACCCGGCCGTCAGCGGGCGGGCGGACAGCCGCGCCAGAAAGGGCGCGGCGTCAGCGTGCCGTTGGAGCGAGGTCCAGCCCAGGCCGTCGACGAGCAGCACGCACACGCGGTCGGCGGCGGGCAGGCCGAGCGGGTTGCGTTCGCCGGCGACGCCGAGCCCGGCGAGCGCCGAGGGGACGACGTCGGCGAGGGTGCCCGCCGCGTACCGCTGCGCGAGATCTTCCATGCGCCTCACCCTAAGGCGACAGGGCCGGCGTAAGGATTCGGAAACGGGGGCCACGCGGTTTCGTGGCGTACAAAGGGACCAGAGGTGATGCCGGTGTCCGTCGTGCGACGTGAGCGCGGTCGTCGCTGGGCGGTGGTCGCTGTGGTGGCGGTCGCGCTGGTGGCGCTGCCGTCGCTCGTCACCGCGCTGCGGCCCGCCGGGCCGGCCGCCGACGCCGGGCACCTGCGCGGCCTGGTGCTGGGCTCGGCCGGGGAGCCGTACCAGGGACTCGCGCAGAGCCGGGGCTCGCTGGCGATCCCCGAGCTGCCCGATCTCGCCGACGTGTCGGCCCTGTTCTCCACCACCACGACCACGCGCGCCTGGTACGCCGGGCCCGACCGCTACCGCGTGGCGGTGCTGACCACGACGGGGGAGCACGACGTCTACCACCTGCCTGAAGGCGAATACACCTGGGACTACGGGGCGGACATGCTGACGCAGCTGACGGGTGACCCGGCCGTGCGGCTGCCGCGCGCGAGTGACCTGCTGCCCCCCGAGCTGGCGCGGTGGGCGCTGCGGTCCGCGCCGACGGACCCGGTGAGCGCGCTGCCGCCGCGCAACGTCGCGGGCATCCCGGCCGCCGGGTTCCGCCTCGCGCCCGCCGATCCGGAGACGACGATCGGCGGCGTCGACGTGTGGGCCGATCCGGGGACCGGGCTGCCGCTGCGCGTCGAGGTGACCGCGCGCGGCCAGCAGGCGCCGATGCTCACCGCGGAGTTCGAGGACGTCGAGCAGACCACACCCGTCGTCACCACACCGGTGCCCGCGCCGGGCAGCGGCTTCACGGCCACCAACGCGCCGGACCTGTCGAACGCGCTGGGCGCCCTGGGCCGCGTCCGCCTGCCTTCGACGCTCGGCGGCCGGGCGGTGCGCACCGCGAACTTCGGCGGCGTGCAGGGCGCCGCGCTCTACGGTTCGGGCCTCGCGACGTTCGCCGTGGTCGCCGTGCCGCGCGCGGTCGCCGACGGCGCGGCGGACGCGGCCGGCAAGGCGGGCGGAACCGCGATCACGCTGCCGCAGGGCACGGCCGTGCAGCTGTCGGTCACGCCGTTGTCGCTGGCGATCGTGCGCCCGCTGAGCTCGCGGCGCGGGTACCTGCTCGCCGGGCTGGTCACACCGGCGGTGCTGGCCTCGGCCGCGGCCGACCTGGCCACGCTGCGCCGGAGCGGCCGATGATCGTCACGCGCGGGCTGACCAAGCGGTACGGCCGGACCGTGGCCGTCGACGCCGTCGACCTGGAGGTGCGCGAAGGCGACCGGTACGGCTTCCTCGGCCCGAACGGGTCCGGCAAGACCACGCTGGTGCGGATGCTGCTCGGGCTCGTCTACGCCACGAGCGGCGAGATCGAGGTGCTCGGGCAGCCGGTGCCGAAGCGGCTTGCCGACGTGCTGCCCGACGTCGGCGCGCTCGTCGAAGGCCCCGCCGCCTACCCGCACCTGTCGGGCCGGCGCAACCTGGCGCTGCTCGACGCCGCCGGCCGCCACCGCGGGCGCCGGACCCGCCGGCGCCGCATCGAGGAGGCACTGGAACGCGTGGGTCTCGCCGGCGTCGACCGGCGGCCGGTCAAGGCGTACTCCCTGGGCATGCGCCAGCGCCTCGGCCTCGCCGGCGCCCTGCTCGACCGCCCGCGGCTGCTGGTGCTCGACGAGCCCACCAACGGCCTCGACCCACAGGGCATCAAGGAGATCCGCGAGCTGCTGCTGGAACTCAACCGCGACGGCACCACGGTCTTCCTGTCCAGCCACCTGCTCGCCGAGATCGAACAGCTGTGCACCCGCGTCGGCATCGTCGACCACGGCCGCCTGGTGCTCGACGACGACGTCGCCACCCTGCGCGCCGCCACCGGCCGCGTCCTCCTGCGCACCCCGGACCCGGCTGCGGCCGCCGCCGTCCTCGACGGCCACCTCGAACACCGCGACGGCGACCACCTCGTCGTCCGCTACGCCGACGCCGCGGAACTCAACACCCGCCTCGTCAGCGCGGGCGTCCGCGTGAGCGACCTGCGGGCGGAGCACCGCACTCTGGAACAGGTCGTGCTCGGCGTGACCGGTCACGGCTCGGACCGGTTCGGCGGCACGCGGTGATCGGCGTCGAACTGCGCAAGCTCGCCTTGCGGCCGCGAGCGGGCGACTCGCGGGCCGGGCGCTGCAGCCCGGGGCTGGGTTCGCACGGGGTTGCGGGCCTGTGCCGGGGTCGGGTCGAGGGCTCGGCGGTCGGCGCCGGTCCGTTGGCGGGGCGCGGCGTGCGGCGGGCAGATCTGCGAGGTCCGGTCGTGCTCGACGTGACCGGTCACGGCTCGGACCGGTTCGGAGGCACGCGGTGATCGGCGTCGAACTGCGCAAGCTCGCCTTGCGGCCGCGTGTGTGGGTGAGTGTGCTGCTGCTGTGCCTGCTGCCGGCGATCGTGGCGGTGTTCCTGGCGACCGCGGACTTCGCGCCGCCGCCGGGGCAGGGCGGGGCGTTCCTGTCGGCGGTGGTGAGTGACGGGTCGCTGTACCCGGCGGCGGCGCTCGCGTTGGTGCTGCCGCTGTTCCTGCCGATCGCGGTGGCGGTGGTGGCGGGGGACTCGGTGGCCGGCGAAGCGTCGGGCGGCACGCTGCGGTACCTGCTGGCGCGCCCGGCCGGGCGGACGCGGCTGCTGACGGCCAAGCTCGTGGCGCTCGCGGTGTACGTGACGGCAGCGATCGTGATCGTGGTCCTCACGTCGCTGGTGATCGGGATCCTGTTGTTCGGCACGGGTGGCGAGGTCGGGGCGGGCGGCCAGGCGGCCCAGGTCGTGACGTTGTCGGGCACGTCGCTGAGCTCGTCGTCGCTCGCGTTGCGGTTGCTGGGGGCCGTGGCCTACATCGTGTTGTCGATGCTCGGGTTCGCGGCGATCACGATGTTCCTCTCGACGCTGGCGGACTCGGCGCTCGGGGCCGCACTCGGCGGGCTGGCCGTGCTCATCACGAGCTCGGTTCTGGAGACGCTCGACGCGGCCGCGCCGGTGAAGCCGTACCTGCCCACGCACTACTGGCTCTCGTGGCTCGACTTCTTCCGCGATCCCGTGTTGTGGCACAACATCGACCGCGGGCTGCTGCTGCAGGCCGGCTACATCGTGGTGTTCTTCGGCGCCGCGTGGGCGAACTTCGCCACCAAGGACGTCACGAGCTGAGGTCCGCGCACGAGGCCGGCGCGCTCAGCGGCGCCGTGCCGATCGCGGTCAGCACGAGACCGGTCACGGCCGGGTCCGTCGGCAGGTCGCCGTGCGCGGCGGTGTCGGCGGGGCACACCTGCTGCAGAGCCACGTTCACCGCGCCGTCGAGCCGCGCCGACTCCGGCGGCGTGACGGTCTGGTCGAGCCGCGTCCACACCGAAAGCCACGGCAGGCCGGGTGGGATCGGCGGCAGCTGCCGCAACAGCGCGCTGCCGGGCGTGAGCTGGCGGCAGGCAGTGGGACACGCGCCGGGTGCCAGCACACCGCCGGCGGTGGCGAGTGTGGTGCCGTGCATCGGCGCGCCGAGTGTGATCACGCGCCGGGCCTGGTGCTCGCCGCCCTCGCGCGCGACCCACAGCCGCGCGACGACCCCGCCCGCCGAGTAGCCGATCACGTCCACCGACGGAGCTCCGCCGGCATACGCGCGTTCGACGGCGTGGGTCAGCACGTCCACCTGCTGCAGGAGGTCGCCGGTGCCGTCGCCGGCGAGGGTGAGCACCTCGGTGTCCCGGCCCGTTTCCCGGTGGATGCGGCCGGCCAGCTGTTCCAGCGAGTCCCGGCCACCGCCGTAGCCGGGCACGAGCAGCACCGGCCCGGGTGTGTCCTGCGGGGGGCTGCCGGCCCGAGGTACGCCGGAACTCCCGCCGACGGACACCGCCGCGACCACGCCGGCGGCCACGACCGCGAGCGCCACCCCGGCGACGAGCAGCCGTCGCCGCGGGCTCAGCCCTCGCACACCCGGCCACCGCATGGCTCCATGATGATCCCCGGCGTGCGGGACCTCCGTGAACTCGGCGTTTCACAAACTCAGTGGTCGGGCGTGACGATGCCGTACTCGTGGATCTTGCGGTAGATCGTCGCGCGCGAGATGCCGAGCAGCTGCGCCGCGCGCGGTTTGTTGCCGTGGGCCTCCTCGAGGCTGCGCACGATCGCGTCGCGCTCGATCGACTCGAGCCCCTTCAGCGGCCGTTTCGCGATGGCCTGGTACTCGGCCGGCAGGTCGCTCGGCTGGATCGCCCCGAGCCGCCGGTGCTGCGCCACCTTCTTGAGCACCTGGTAGAGCTGCGCGGTGTTGGTCGGCCAGTCGGCGCGCATCAGCAGGTGCAGCGCCGTCGGCGAACACGAGAGCCGGCTGCCGCGCGAGAGCTTCGCGAGGAAGAACGGCACGAGCTCGGTTAGGTCGTCGATGTGGCGGCGCAGCGGCGGCACGGTCACCGTGCGCGGGAAGAACGCCAGCGACTCGGCCAGGTCCGGCGTCGTCTCGGCCTCCGGGGCGAGGGTGACCGCGAGCCACGGCGCGTTGGCGCCGTACGCGGTGCGCACTTCTTCGAGCACCCCGGAGAACGCCTTCAGCTTCTCGCCGCGCAGCGATTCCAGGTGCTGCACCACGAGCGTGTCGACGGGGTCGTCGATCAGGTCGCGCCGAAGGTCGCAGAGCCAGTCGTCCTCCGCCGCGTCGCGCGCGTCGAGCGTGTGCAGCCGGCCGGTCGGGTTGCGCCGCTGGTGCACACCCTTGGCCAGGCTCAGCTTCCCGGTGCCCGGCTCGCCCGCGAGCACGAGCCACTCGCCGCGGCTGTAGCCGGCGTCGACGTCGTGCGTGCAGCGCAGCCACGAGGGCGCCGAACCGACCAGGCCCGGCAGGAACATCGGCAGCATCGGCACGGGCACGCCGCTCGACTCGGTCTCCGAGACGATCAGCTTCACCGAGAGCACGCCGCCCACGACGTCGTCCTCGTGCTGGCCCGGCACGCGTCGGCAGTGCATCTTGACCTTGCCCCCGCCTGAGAGCGTCACGGTCGCGGTGTTGCGCCGGTACTCCGACAATGCCTGCGCCGCGTGCCCGAGCAGGATCGACTGGTCGGCCGAGTTGAGCAGCTGGCGCGCGCTGTCGTTCATCATCACGATGTCGTCGTTGAACGCCATCACGATGCCGGTCGTGCGGCGGCACGCCTGCAGGTAGGACTGGAAGAGGATCAGCTCGCGCAGATTGCTGTGCGTCAGCAGCGCCTGCTGGATCTGCTCGGCGGTGCTGCGCGCGAGCGCGATCAGCAGCCCGCCCGCGTCCTTGCGCCAGCACGTCAGGTCGACGGCGCCGATCATCTTCCCGGAGATCGGGTGGTGGATCGGCACGCCGGCGCACGCGAGGTTCTCCAGGTGCTCGGCGTAGTGCTCGTGGCCGAACACGTGCGTCGGCTGGTCGTCCTCCAGCGCGGTGCCGATGCCGTTGGTGCCCACGAACTTCTCGCCGTAGCTGAAGCCGGGGACCAGTTCCACCCGTTCGAGGTGGCGGTGCAGATCGGTGTCGCCGGTGCGCTGGCTCAGCACCGTGCCGGTCGGGTCGGCGAGGATCATGCTGATCGGCTGCCCGTCGAGCTGGTCGCCGAGCCGTTGCATGACGAGTTTCGCGCTGTGAATCAAGGGAGTGTCGAGATTGACCTCGCCGAGATACGGCAGGTCGATGCGATCGGCGGGCACGCGGAAATGCCGCGACCGCCACCACGAAGCGAGGATCGCTTCGCGAACTTGGTCCGGCTCAACGGTTTCCGACGTCAGAAAGCGGATTCTGGTCCTGGCCAGACCGTCGTCGTCGGGCACGATCGCGGCCGGGGGCGGTGCGACCTGGCGGGCGGGTGGACTCTTCACCACGGCTCGACCTCCTGTCGCTGCCCACGTCGTTGTGTCGCAGTACCGGGTCGTGCCCAGCTTAGGACGCTTGTCCAGCGCGGGTCTCACCTTGAGACGCGCTCGTCGCGCGCGCGGGGTTCTCATGGGGAGTCCGGACGAACGTGCAGGAGGACCCGAATGGATGAACAAACCGAGGAGACGTACAACCCTTGGACGGTTGTCGACCTGGTGTTCCGCCACCTCGTGGACATCGGACTGCACCCGACGCTCGGCTCCGGCGGCCCGCCCGGCGAGCCGGCCGCCGAACTGTTGCGTGCGCTGGGCATCAAACCCACGGCCGAGGGCGATGTACGTCTACAGCACGAGAAGGAGTCGCAGCTGGCCCAGCTGCGGGCCGCGATGATGGAGGACGGCTGAAAAAATCTCCGCGGCTTGTCTCGTATTGAGACTCGCGGTTTCGCGGGCCGCCCCCCTAATCGTCTTCGCAGGACTTCACGCGCCGGTCCGGCCGGGTGAACCGGGTACCGCGGTACGGGCTGGGCGAGCCAGCAGCCGTCGTGGCGCGACGGGTAAGGAGAGACCATGAGCCGCCAGAGTGTGGCGAAAGCCCACCAGAAGATCCAGGAGCTGTCGTGGGAACCGGTGTACCACCAGCCGGTGTCGCACTACGGAACCGATTACACGTTCCAGAAGGCCAAGAAGAAGGACCCGCTCAAGCAGGTGCTCCGTTCCTACTTCCCGATGCAGGAGGAAAAGGACCACCGCGTATACGGGGCCGAGGACGGCGCCATCCGAGGCAACATGTTCCGGCAGGTCCAGGAACGGTGGCTGGAGTGGCAGAAGCTGTTCCTGTCCATCATCCCGTTGCCGGAGATCTCCGCGGCGCGGGCCATGCCGCTGCTGTTCCGCACGGTGCCGAACCCGGAACTGCACAACGGCCAGGCGATCCAGATGATCGACGAGGTACGCCACTCGACGATCCAGCAGAACCTGAAGCGCCTGTACATGAACAACTACATCGACCCGGCCGGCTTCAACTCGAGCCTGCGCAACTTCCAGAACGACTACTGCGGCACGATCGGCCGGCAGTTCGCCGAGGGTTTCATCACCGGTGACGCCATCACCGCGGCGAGCATCTACCTCACGATCGTGGCCGAGACGGCGTTCACCAACACGCTGTTCGTCGCCATGCCCGCCGAGGCCGCGGCCAATGGCGACTATCTGCTGCCGACGGTGTTCCACTCGGTGCAGTCCGACGAGTCCCGCCACATCAGCAACGGTTACGCCACACTGTTGATGGCACTTTCCGATGAAAGCAACCATCAGCTGCTCGAACGCGACCTGCGTTACGCGTGGTGGAACAACCACCGGGTGGTCGACGCGGCCATCGGCACCTTCATCGAGTACGGCACGAAGGACCGCCGCAAGGACCGGGAAAGCTACGCGGAGATGTGGCGCCGGTGGATCTACGACGACTACTACCGCAGCTATCTCGTCCCGCTCGAGAAGTACGGTCTGGTCATTCCGCACGACTTGATCGAAGAAGCGTGGAAGCAGATCTGGGACAAGGGCTACGTGCACGAAGTCGCGCAGTTCTTCGCCACCGGGTGGCTCGCCAACTACTGGCGCATCGACCCGATGACGGACGAGGACTTCGAGTGGTTCGAGTACAAGTACCCGGGCTGGTACGACAAGTACGGCAAGTGGTGGGAGAACTACAGCCGCCTGTCCGTGCCGAACGGGCACAACCCGATCGCGCTCGAGGACGTCGACTACGTCTACCCGCACCGGTGCTGGACCTGCATGGTCCCGTGCCTCGTGCGTGAGGACATGGTCATGGCCGAAGTGGACGGTCAGTGGCGTACGTACTGCCACGAAGCCTGCCGGTGGACCGACGTCGAAGCCTTCCGGCCGACGTACCAGGGCCGCGAGACGCCGAACATGGGCCAGCTGATCGGCAAGCGGGAGTGGGAGACGCTCTACCACGGCTGGAACTGGGCCGACGTGGTCTCCGACATGGGTTACGTCCGTGACGACGGCAAGACCCTGGTCGCGCAGCCGCACCTCGACCTCGACCCGAAGAAGATGTGGACTCTGGACCACCTGCGCCGGTGCCCGCCGTTGCAGAGCCCGAACGTGCTGCTCAACGAGATGAACGCCGAGCAGCGGGCCGCGTTCCAGGACGACTACAACCGTCAGGGTCCGGCGGGCAGGCCCGCCAGGGCAGCGTCCTGATCGGACTGCCGGTCTCCGCCGGCGACCGGGCGCAACGGTGGGCCCGGTCGCCGTCGGTGGCGAGCTGAGGTGCGTGCGAGCTCGGACAGCGTCAGGTAGGGGAGCGATGGGAAACAAGCACCACGTGCGCTTCGAGCCGGTCGGGATCGAGATCGAGGTCGACGAGGACCAGAACATCCTGCGAGCCGCTGCCGAGCAGGGAATCATGCTCATGCACGGTTGCAAGGAGGGCCAGTGCGCCTCCTGCAAGTCGTTCATCCTCGACGGCGACGATGTCGACCACGACCGGTACTCGACGTTCGCGCTGCCCGACTTCGAAAAGGAGGAGGGCTTCACGCTCCTTTGCCGGGCGCACGCGTACGAGGACCTGACGATCGAGCTGCTCAACTACGACGAGGAGATGATCCACTCCGGACTGCCGATCCAGGAGGCCGTGGCGGAGGTCGTCTCTCTCGAAGAGGTCACGCACGACTTGCGGCGGCTCGTGGTCCGGCTCGTGGACACCGAGTCGTTCAAGTTCTTCCCCGGCCAGTACGTCGACTTCGCGGTGCCGGGCCACGAGGCCACCCGGTCGTTCTCGATGGCGAACACCCCGAGCCGGGACTCCGGCCTGCTGGAGTTCGTGATCAGGATCTACCCGGACGGGTTGTTCTCGCACTTCCTGGACACCGCGGTCTCAGTCGGCGACCGGCTCGACATCAGCGGCCCGTTCGGCGTCTTCACCCTGCGGGACGCGCCCGAGCGGGACTTGGTGTTCCTCGGAGGCGGTGCCGGCATGGCGCCGATCCTCTCGCTGCTGCGGTCGATGGCCGAGCGCGGTATCGAGCGGAAGGCGACCTACTACTACGGCGCCCGCGGTCGCCAGGACCTCTGTTTTGTGGACGAGCTGCGTGCCCTGGAGGACAAGATCCCCGGATTCCGGTTCGTGCCGGCCCTGTCGGAGCCCGCCGACGGCGACGGCTGGGACGGCGAGGCCGGCCTGATCACCGAGGTCGTGCGGCGGCTCGAGACCGACCTCGGCCGCACCGACGTCTACGTGTGCGGGCCGCCGCCCATGGTGGAGGCGGCCCTGGAGCTGCTCCCGGCCCTGGGGGTGGAGGACAAGCGGATCTTCTACGACAAGTTCACGACAACCGGCGATGCGGACGAGACGTGAGTCCGGCCGAGACACCGAGGTAAAGGCGAGGCCAGTGCCCGACGCAAAGGAAAGAAACCGATGACAACGACGTCAGAACGCAGCGTGCCCAAGCCGGTCTTCACCGATGCCGAAGCAGGCGCCCGGGTCTTCCCGGATTCGACGGAGCGGCACTTCAACTACTTCACCCCGAAGAAGCGCAAGCAGAGCCACTACGAGGACGTCACCGTCGAGGTGCAGCCCGACCCGCGGCACTACCTGAGCCAAGGCTGGTTGTACGGCTTCTCCGACGGCAAGGGCGGCTACCCGCTCGAGTGGACCGCCCTCAAGGCGTGGGGTTCGGACCGGCCCGAGCCCGAACGCGGCCCCGGTTCCGGCGGCGCCGGCTACCCGTGGCCGGCGCACGGCTGGCACGAGTTCCGCGACCCCAACGAGGAGTGGGAGCTCACCCTCTACCGCTACAACGCCAACGTGGTCCGCCAGCTCAACCAGAACATCGACGCGGCCCGCCAGTCGAAGGCGTTCGAGCAGTGGAATCCCAACTGGGTCACCTTCGTCTCGCACCACATCGGTGCGTGGATGCACGTGGACCAAGGCCTGGGCCTGTACCTGTACGCCAACGCCAACCGGCGCGCGCCCACCAACATGCACAACAACGCCATCTCCGTGAACAGCATGCACCGCATCCGCGCGGCGCAGGACCTGGCGCTGTACAACCTCACGCTGACCGAAGAGATCGACGCGTTCGACGGCACCGCGCACCTGGAGACGTGGAACGAGGACCCGGCGTGGCAGGGCGTACGCGAGACGGCCGAGGCGCTCACCGAGGTCTGGGACTGGTGCGAGGCGATCTTCGCCGCGAACATCGTGTTCGAGCCTTTGGTCGGTGAGCTCTTCCGCAGCCGGCTGGTGCAGCAGGCGGCACCCGCCAACGGCGACTTCGTGACGCCGACCCTGATCGGTGCCGAGGAGTTCGACTTCTCCGAGCGCGACCTGCGCTACACGAAGGCGATGTTCGATCTGTTGGTCAACGACAAGGAATTCGCCGACCACAACCGGCAGCTCCTGCAGCAGTGGCTGTCGGCGTGGGTGCCGAAGTGCATCTTGGCAGCGCGGACACTGCAGCCGCTGTGGTCGCAGCCCGACGCCAAGCCCATGCGGTTCGAAGACAGCCTCGACCGCGCCAAGAGCCGCTTCGGCGGCATCCTGTCCGACCTGGGTCTGCAGGCACCGAAGGAGCTGAGCCAGTGACTGTCTTCAAGACGGCGGAAAGCCCGTACAAGTCCAACAACACCGCCTCGAACCGGTGCGGGTTCACCCTGATGAACAACCAGGTCGGCGTGATCGTGGCCGAGGTCATGGGTGGCAAGGAAAACGTGACCATCACGCCGCTGCCCTCGATGATCCGCGTGGACGCCGACGGTCGCATGGACGTCGTCTACTCCGAGATCGACGAGGCGGCGGGCGAGGAGGAAGGCTGGTTCAACTCGGCGGAGTTCGAGGAGAACATGTCGACCCACTACGGGCGCATGGTCCACCTCGACGACCGCACCATCATGTTCGCCAACCCCGAGGACGCGGCCGAGTACCTCGACTTCGACCTCGTAGCCCGGTCGTAACAACAGCGAGCGGGGACGCACGCGATTCAGTCCGGAAGGAGCACCGTGTACGAAAAGGACGGCGAGAAGTACTTCGTGGTCGACGGGCACACCCACTTCTGGGATGCCAGCCCTGCCAACTGGGTTCCGGGTCAGGAACAGTACGCGAAGGGCTGGATCGAGTGCTTCCACGCGTACCAGAGCCTCGGCCCGGCCGACACCCATTGGCCGATCGAGAAGTTCCAGAAGTACGACGAAGAAACGATGATGTACGACCTGTTCGACGCCGGGCACGTGGACGTCGCGATCTTCCAGCCCACGAGCCTCCGGCAGTGGTACAAGGAGGGCTTCAACACCACCGAGGCGAACGGCGCGCTCGCCGAGAAGTACCCGGGCCGGTTCATCGTCAACACGAACTGGGACCCGCGTGACGGGGACCCGGGCCTGAAGGGGCTCGAGGAGCGCGTGCAGCGCTGGGGTTGCAAGGGCGCCAAGCTCTACACCGCGGAGTGGCACGGTGACTCCCGCGGCTGGAGCCTGCGGGACCCGGAGGCGTCGCGCTACCTGGAGAAGTGCCAGGAGCTGGGCGTGAAGAACATCCACGTCCACAAGGGACCGACGATCTGGCCCCTGGACAAGGACGCCTTCGACGTGCGGGACGTGGACTACGCGGCCACGAACTTCCCGGAGCTCAACTTCATCGTCGAGCACGTGGGGCTGCCGCGGATCGAGGACTTCTGCTTCATGGCCACGCAGGAGCCCAACGTCTACGCCGGCCTGTCGGTGGTCATCGGCGGGCTCATGCACGCACGGCCGCGGTTCTTCGCGAAGGTGATGGGAGAGCTGCTGTTCTGGGTCGGTGAGGACAAGATGCTCTTCGGTGCCGACTACGCCATCTGGGAACCGAAGTGGCAGGTGGAGGGCTTCGTCGACTGGCAGATGCCCGACGGCGAGGAGTTCTCCGACTACCAGAAGCTCACGGTCGAGACCAAGAAGAAGATCCTCGGCCTCAACGCGGCCCGCCTGTACGGGCTCGAAGTGCCCGAGGGGCTCGACCTCAAGGCGCCCGAGACCGTCGAGGCAGTAGGGGTTCCGTCGCCGTGATGGCGCCCGGTTCCGCCGGCGCGCGCACCGACCAGACCGCCGCGATCACCGCGGCGGTCTGGTCGGCGCTGGGGACCGTGCGCGATCCCGAGCTCGACCGGCCGTTGACCGACCTGGGTTTCGTGGCGAGCTCCACAGTGGACCCGGGTGGGGAGGCGGTCGTCGAGCTGTGCCTGCCGACGTATTTCTGCGCGCCGAACTTCGCGTTCCTGATGGTGGCCGACTCTTACGACGCCGTGTCGGCGGTGCCGGGGGTCAGCCGCGCCGTGGTGCGGCTGAAGGACCACTTCGCCGCCGATGTGATCAACAAGGGGGTGGCGGCGCGAGCCGGTTTCGTGGGGTCCTTCGGCGAGGAAGCGGCCGACGAGCTCGACGGCCTGCGCGCCGACTTCCTGCGCAAGGCCGTGCTCGCCGGCACCGACCGCGTGTGCCGGTCGATGGTGTCGGGCGGCGTGGCCCGCGAACGCCTGGCGGACCTGACGCTCGCCGACGCACCGCCGACGCCGGACCGGGAACGGCTGCGGGAGCGCCGCCGTGAGCTGGGCCTGTCCGGCGGTGACGCGGACCCGCTCGTGCTCGACCCGGGCACCGGCGAGGCCGTGACGGCGGACGAGCTGCACCGGCACCTCGGCCTCGCGCGGCTCACGCGCGTGAGCCAGGACGCCAACTCGGGGGTGTGCCGCGGGATGCTGCGCGCCCGTTACCCGGAGGCCACCGACAACCCCGATACGGAGGAGACGCCATGAAGGCGGTCCGGTTGCACGCTTACCACCAGCAGCCCGTCCTCGAAGAAGTGCCGGAGCCGAAGGTCACCGGGCCGCTCGACGTGGTGGTGAAGATCGGCGGGGCCGGCGTGTGCCGCACGGACCTGCACATCGTCGAGGGGCAGTGGGCCGAGAAGTCCGGCGTCGCGCTGCCTTACACGATCGGGCACGAGAACGCGGGCTGGGTGCACGAGGTCGGCTCCGCCGTGACCAACGTGGCCGTCGGCGACACCGTGATCCTCCACCCGACGCCGACGTGTGGGCTGTGCCACGCCTGCCGCGCCGGCAACGACATGCACTGCGAGAACAACGCCTTCCCCGGTATCGACACCGACGGCGGGATGGCCGAGTACCTGCTCACCTCCGCCCGGGCGTGCATCAAGCTCGACGCGGACACCCGCCCCGAAGACGTCGCGGCGCTGGCCGACGCCGGCATCACCGCCTACCACGCCGTGCGCAAGGCGGTGCCGCTGCTGCCCCCGGGCACGGTGTGCGTCGTCAACGGCGCGGGCGGGCTCGGGCACATCGGCATCCAGTCGCTGCGGGCGCTGACCGCGACGACCGTGGTGGTCGTGGACCGCAACGTCGACGCGCTGAAGCTGGCCGCAGACCTCGGAGCCGACCACACCGTGGTCGCCGACGGCACCCACGTCGACGCGGTCCTGGACCTCACCGGCGGCCACGGCGCCGAGGTGGTGCTCGACTTCGTCGCCGAGCAGGGCGCGCAGCAGGACGCCTTCGCCATGACGCGCCGGGCCGGCTCGCACTTCGTGATCGGCTACGGCAGCAACATCGACATCCCGACCATCGACATCATCTCGACGGAACGCAACATCGTGGGCAACCTGGTGGGCACCTACAACGACCTCGTGGAGCTGATGGTGCTCGCGCAGGCGGGCAAGGTCACCTTGCACACCAGGCAGTACCCGCTCGACGCGGCACTCGACGCGCTGGCCGATCTCGACGCCGGCCGCGTCCGGGGCCGCGCGATTCTCGTCCCCTGACCCATCCAGTCCCATCACACAGGAGGAGCAGCATGGCCAAGGAACTTCGCTTCGGCTCGGAAGCCCGCGACCTGCTGGTGGCGGGGGTGGACAAACTCGCGGAGGCCGTGAAGTCGACACTGGGCCCCAAGGGGCGCAACGTGATCATCGAGAAGATCACCGGTTCGCCCGTGGTCACCAACGACGGCGTGACGATCGCGCGTGAAGTCCACCTGCGCAACCAGTTCGAGAACATGGGCGCGCAGCTGGTGAAGGAAGCGGCGATCAAGACCAACGACGTGGTGGGCGACGGCACCACGACCGCGACCGTGATCGCGCAGGCGATCATCAGCGAGGGCATGCGGGCGATCTCCCACGGCGGCAACCCCGTGCTCGTCAAGCGCGGCATCGACGCGGCGGTGGGCCGGCTCGTCGAGCACCTGGAGACGATGGCGCACCCGGTGAAGTCCGAAGAGGACTACGCGCGGGTCGCGGCGATCTCCGCCAACGACGACGGGGCCGTCGGCTCGGTGATCGCCAAGGCGCTGCACACGGTGGGGGAGAGCGGCGTCGTCACGATCGAGGAGTCGCCGCGCATCGGCATGTCGGTGGAGTTCGTGGAGGGCTTCGAGTTCGACAACGGTTACCTCTCGCCGTACCTCGTCACGGATCCCGGGCGCCTGGAAGCGGTGCTCGACGACCCGTACATCCTCATGTGCAGCGAGAAGATCAGCAACGTGCAGCAGCTGATGCCGGTGCTGGACAAGGTGATGCGCAACCCGCGCCCGCTCGTGCTGATCGCGGAGAACGTGGAGGGCACGGCGCTGTCGATGCTCGTGCACAACCACGTGAACCGCACGTTCCAGGCCGTCGCGATCCGCGCGCCCGGCTTCGGCGACCGTCGGCTGCACAAGCTGGAGGACCTGGCGGCCGTGGTCGGCGGGGCCGTGCTGTCGAAGCACTCGGGGTTCTCGCTGGAGACGATGAAACTGGAGCACCTCGGCCGTGCGAAGCAGGTGCGGGTGACCGAAAACGCGACCCAGATCGTGGGGGGCGCGGGGTCGGCCGACTCCATCGAGTTCCGGGTGAACCAGCTGCGGGCCGAGCGCGAACGCGCGCAGTTCGGCATCGACGACGACGTGCTGACCGAGCGGATCGGCGCGCTGACCGGCAAGGTCGCGGTGATCCGCGTCGGCGCCGCGACGCCGGCCGAGCTGAAAGAACTGCAGCACCGCGTGGAGGACGCGCTCTCGGCCACCCGGGCCGCGATCGCGGAGGGCGTGGTCGCCGGCGGCGGCGCGACCCTGCTGCACGCGGAGAAGGTGCTGACCGGCCTCGACCTCGAAGGCGACTACGCCATCGGCGCCGACATCGTGCGGCGCGCGCTGAGCGCACCGGCGTTGCTGATCGCCAGCAACGCCGGGTACGGGGCCGAGGAGATCGTGGAGCAGACCCGGAAACTCGGTGATGACGAAGGGTTCGACGCGTTGGTCGGGCGCTTCGGCGACCTCGTCGAACTCGGCATCATCGACCCGCTGCGGGTGTGCCGCTCGGCGTTGCAGAACGGCGCTTCCGTCGCCGGCCTGTTGCTGACGACGAACTCGCTGATCGCCGAGGAGCAGACGCCGTGGGGCGGCAGCGCGGCGCTGATGACCGAGTTCGGGCCACTCGACGAAGGCCTGCACCAGCCCTCTCCCGACGCGAGCACTCCGCAGTCGCTCGGGATGGGCCCGTCGGTCGGCTGATCCCGCTGTTGGTCCGGGCTACTCGACCCCCGCGCATCTCACCCCCGTACGGGTGCGCGGGGGTCTTCCTGTTGAGGGGCACGGAAAGCCGCGAGTGCTCCCGTGAGCGCGAACCGGCCTGGTCCGGTGAAGGCGAGCACCAGCAACGTCCAGCAGAACAGCGCGGCCTGCTCACCGCCGTTCTGGATCGGCAGCACGTCGTTCGGTGCGTGGACGGTGAAGTAGGCGAAGGCCATCGATCCGGAGCCGATCAGCGCGGCCGCGCGGGTGCCGATGCCGAGGAGCACCAGCGTGCCCGCCACGAGCTGGACGAGCGCCGCCCACCAGCCGGGCCACGAGCCGACCTGCGCGGGGGCGTGGGCGCCGAGGAGGCCGAAGAGGGTTTTCACGCCGTGGCAGGCGAAGAGGAACCCCACGACGATGCGGAAGAGTCCGATCGCGTGGTCGCGGATCGCGTCCAGCCGGTGCATGGTACCTCCACAAAGGACGGTGCCGGGGCGCGGCCGGGCCGACACCCCGGTCGGCTACCGTGATGGTCCAGACCTATTGGTGCGTGGGACCAGGTATACCGGCTGCGCCGTCCGGCGCGGTACCTGCGAAAGTGTGGCCTCGCGCGTTCGGGGGTGCTCAGGCGGGCCGCTGGGGCCAGCCGGCCTCGAGGAGATCGAACACGACGTTCAGCGCGGCGAGCGGGTCGGGCTCGGTGCCGGTGAGGTCGGGGATCTCCAGCACGTAGCGGGCCAGGGCCCGGGCCGCCATGTCGGTCGCGGGCAGGTCGCTCGCGTCGGCGATCGCATCGGTCAGCGCGTCCTCGCTCGCGATCCAGAGCTTGCGCGCGTACCCGCGCAGGGCCGGCGTGGTGACGATCAAGGCGCGCTTGCGTTCGTACTCGGGCGGCAGTTCGGCGGCGAACGGCCCCCGGCTCGCGAAGAACCGGCGCAGGGCGGTGAGAACGGGCTCGCCGGCTTCGCGCTCGCGCACGGCCGCGACGAGACCTTCGCGGCGCTCGGTGCCGTCGTCGAAGATCAGGGCTTCCTTGCCGTCGGGCACGTGGGCGAAAAGCGTGGCGACGGAGACGTCGGCCTCCTCGGCGATCCGCGCCACGGTGACGTGGTCGTAGCCGTGCGCCAGGAACAGGCGCAGGGCGGCTTCGTCAAGCGCCTGGCGGGTGCGGGCCTTCTTGCGTTCGCGTCGGCCGGGGGTGGCAGGCATGCGGCTGACGATAGCTGAAAAACGTAGTTACTCTGAAATCACAGGGACTACAGAAATGAGACTCGTCATGCCGACCCAGTCCACGATCGCGCTGGTGACCGGCGGCAACGCCGGCATCGGCTACTTCGTCGCCGAGCAGCTCGCCGCCGCCGGCGCCGCCGTGGTGCTCGGCAGCCGCGACCCGGCGAAGGCCGCCTCCGCGATCGGAGCCATCCAGGCGCGGGTGCCCGGCGCCCGGGTCACGGCGGTGCGCCTCGACCTCGCCGACCTCGCCTCGCTGAAATCCTCGGCCGACGCGCTGGACGTGCCGCGGCTCGACGTGGCCGTCCTCAACGCGGGGGTGCTCCTCGAAGGGCCCCGGCGACGCGAGACCCCGGCCGGCCACGAGCTGACGTTCGGCACCAACCACCTCGGCCACTTCGCCCTCACGGCCCTGCTGTGGCCTCGGTTGTCGCGCGGCCGCGTGGTGACGACCGGCAGCTTCACGGCCCGCTCCGCGCACCTCGACCTCGACGATCTGCAGAGCACCCGCGCCTTCGAGCCGAAGCGGGCGTACGAGCGCGCCAAACTGGCCCAGATGCTGTTCGGCTTCGAGCTCGCCCGCCGCCTCGACTCCGCGGGCAGCCGTGCCCTCAGCGTCGTGGTCCACCCGGGCGGCGCGCTGGACGACCTGACTCCTTCGCGGCCGCCGGTTCACTCGCGGACGACCGGGCAACTGCTCCGCGCGGTGCCGGCCGGCTTGGTGCTGCAAGGAAAAGACGCGGGCGCGTGGCCGTCCGTGCACGCGGCGCTCGACCCGTCTATCCGCAATGGACAGCTGTGGGGGCCGCGGTTCTTCGGCCTGAGGGGAAAACCGCGCCTCGAAATGCCGAAGGGGCCGCTCGCCGACTCCGCGACCGGCCGTCGGCTGTGGGAACTGAGCGCGGAACTCACGGGGGTGGATCCGGACTTCGTGACCGCGCCGGTCACCGGGCTCCGGTGACCGGCGCGGGTGTTCAGCCGGCGGGTGTCACGTCGATGAGGATCTTGCCCGTCGCGCCGTTCTCCGACGCTTCGTGGGCTTTCGCGGTGTCGGCCAGCGGGAAGCGGTGCACCGGCAGGCCGCGTTCCTCGCCCAGGCGAAGGGCGCCGTCGACGAGGGCCGCGGTGACGTCCTGCGCGCCGGCGCGTAGCTTGTCCAGGCCGACGGTGTAGAGGACCAGGAACTGGTAACGCGAGTTCAGCCACAGGTTGCGGCCGAACTCGAGGGTGATGGTGCCGGTGCCGCGGTCGTCGCCGTAGGCCGCGACGGTGCCGCGGGTGCGCAAGACGTCGGCGTGCAGCCCGGCGTTCGTGCCGGCGGCGACCTCGACCACGAGGTCCACGCCGTCGGGGGCGATCGCCCGGATCTCGGCCGCCAGGTCGCCGGAGGTGTAGAGCAGCGCGTGGTCCGCACCGGCCGCCCGGGCGAGGGTGGCTTTGGCCTCGGTGCTCACGGTGGTGAGCACGGTCGCACCGGCCCAGCGGGCGAGCTGGATGGTGGCGTTGCCGACGGCGCCCGCCCCGCCCGTGACCAGGACGGTACGGCCGGCGAGCGCGCCCGGCGCGAGCCGGGTCGGTCCGTCCTCGGCGACGGTCAGGGCGCGGTGCGCGGTGAGCGCGGGGATGGCGAACCCGGCGCCCTCGTCGAAGCCGACCGTGTCGGGCAGGCGTACGAGCCGTTCGGCGGGCAGCACGGTGTACTCCTGCGCCGTTCCGGACGCGGGGGAGTGGGCCGCGGCCAGCAGCACCCACACGCGGTCGCCGGCCGCGAACTCCGTGACGCCCGGCCCGACGGCGTCGACCACGCCGGCGCCGTCCTGGTTGGGCACGGCCGGACCGGCGAGCTCTCCGGGGCCGCGGCGCGACTTCCAGTCCGTGGGGTTCACCGCCGACACGACGATCCGCACCCGGACCTCGCCGGCGCCCGGCTCCGGGACGTCCCGCTCCGACAGCGACAACACTTCCGGCCCGCCGTGGCGGGTGAACGTGACAGCCTTCATGCCTCGTGCAATCCCGCACTCCGCGGGCCTATTCCGCGACCGCCGGAATTCCTCCGGGCGGGGTCGCCTCGGCGTGGGTTTACCCCACACCGGCGCCTGAGTATCCGTGGTGGCTGCTCGATGGCTCCGCGGCGCCTCGCGCGCAAGGCTGGCGGTACGAGCCCACCCCCCGGACCGACGAAGGAGCGAACGATGGCCACCCACGACATGCCGGACTCGCTCCTCGGATCGGTGGCTCAGCCGCAGGCCGAGGCCACGGCGAGCCGGTCGTTGCTCATCGGGGTGCTCGACGCCCTGGAGACAGGCGACGTGGTGAAGCCGCCGTCGACGAGGAGTGGCTCGCTGCAGCACGGCTTCATGATGCTCGACCCGGTCCAGGACACACACGCGACGAACGCCGCGACTGTGCAAGCGATCGCGGTCCTGTGGGAGGCCCTGCACTGACAGGGCGTGCCGCCGCACCCCCCGCACCGTGGCGGCACCCGCGGTCCGGCCATCCCCCCGTCATGGCCGGACCGCGGCTCGTGGGTTGTGGGGCGCGGGTTCGGCGAGGGCGCGCACGCCGGCGCGGGCGTGGGTACGGTGAAGGCCTCCGACACCGTCGGGAGGGCGCCGTGGAATCTCCCCGTGAAATGCTCGAGCTGATCCTGCACACGGTCCCGCATCCGGTTTGGGTGATCGACCACGGCGGGGCGATCGTCTTCGCGAACCCCGCGGCCGTGGCGGCGCTCGGTTACGGCGACCTGGCCGAACTGCGCGGGCGCCAGAGCCACGAGACGGTGCACCACCACCATCCCGACGGTTCGCCGTTCCCGGCGTCGGAGTGCCCGATGCTGCGGTCGCGCCAGGCCGGGGAAACCGTGCACAGCGACGAAGACTGGTTCTTCCGGCGGGACGGCTCGATGTTCCCGATCGAGTGGTGGTCGGCCCCGCTGGACCTGCCCGGCGGCCGCGGCGCGGTGCTCGCCTTCGAGGAGACCACGCGGCGCCGGGCGGCCGAGCAGGCCGTGCGCGAGCGTGACGCCGCGCGGATCCGGGCGGCCGAGTCGCGCGCCACCGGCCGGCGCATCGTCGAGAGCGCGACGGCGGCCCGCCGGCAGCTGGCCCGCGACCTGCACGACGGCGCCCAGCAACGGCTCGTCGCGCTGCTCATCGACTTGCAGCTCGCCCGTGAGGAGTTCGCCGCCGCGCCGGATCGTGTTCCCGGGCTGCTCGACGAAGCCGTCGAGCACACGCGCGCGGCCATCACGGAGCTGCGGGAGCTCGCCGCCGGGATCCACCCGGCCATCCTGTCCGCGCGCGGGCTTCGCTTCGCTGTCGAGGCCCTCGCCTCGCGCGCGGCCCTGCCGGTGGTGGTGACCGGGTCGGTCGAGGTCGAGCTGGCCGAAGGGGTCGAGGCGTGCGCCTACTTCGTCGCCGCCGAAGCCCTCACGAACGCGGTCAAGCACTCGCGCGCGTCGCAGGTCACGGTGACCGTGGCGGCGACCGGGCCCGTGCTCACCGTCGAGGTGTGCGACGACGGCGTCGGCGGCGCCGTCGCGGGCGGATCCGGTTCCGGCCTAGCCGGCCTGGCCGATCGCGTCGACGCGCTCGACGGCCGGCTCACCCTGTCCTCCCCACCCGGCGGCGGAACCGCGCTGCGCGCCGAGTTTCCCCTCTGAGTGCGTGAACTGTGGGGACACCCCCATGGCGGGGCCGAAAGCGGAAAGGGACCCTTGAGCGATGCCGCCCACCGCCCTGATCGTCGACGACGACCCCGGTTTCCGGCGTGCCGCGCGGCGCCTGCTCGCCGCCCGGGGCTTCGAGGTCGTCGCCGAGGCGGCCGACGCGGGGCAAGCCCTGGAAGCCGTGCGCGCCCATCACCCCGACTGCGTGCTCCTCGACCTCCACCTCCCCGACACCGACGGCCTCTCGGCCGCCCGCGCGCTCGCCGCGAGCCCCGCCCCGGCGCCCCGGATCCTCGTCACCTCGACCGAGCCGGCCGACTTCGCCACCGCCGACCTGACCGCGCTCGGGATCGTCGCCTTCGTCGCCAAGGACCACCTGGCGACGGCCGACCTGCCGGCGTTGTTCGGCTTCTCGGCCGCCTGACCCCTCGGCGCGCGGTCAGCCATGATCGTCGAACGGTTCGTCGCTCCAGCGAAACCACGCTTTGCCGTCCTCGACGTGGAGGAGGAACTCGGCCACCGGGCCACGCGGCGACAGCAGGCTCAGTGTTCCCGTGATGCGATCGTAGATCCGTTCCCAGGCGTCCAGGTGATCGTCCAAACCGGACTCGATCAGCTCCAGTTCTTCGTCGAACAGCGGCTTGACTTCGGCGAAGGCGGGCCGCGGCACGAACCGACCGAGGAACCAGGGCATACCAACGCCCTCGACCACGATCTCCCCGACGAGTTCGTCGCCGCGAACCAGCCGCCACACCTCGTCGGAAGCCACGCCCGCCCCTCCCCGCCACCCACTGTCCGGGCGCAGCATGGCACGCCTCACCGACAATTCCGGCCCCCGGCCGGCGGCCGTCAGCTCCGCAGATACCGCAGCACAGCCAGCACCCGCCGGTGCCGGCTGCTTGCTGACTGGTGCAGGCCGAGTTTGCTGAAGATCCCCGTCACGTGGCGTTCCACGGCGGGCACGGTGACCACGAGCTTCTCCGCGATGCCGACGTTGGAGTGGCCCTGGGCCATGAGCGCGAGGACGTCGCGCTCGCGGGGGGTCAGGTCGTCGAGCGGGCTGCCGACGCGCTTGCGCCCGACGAGGCGGGCGATCACGTCCGGGTCGAGGGCCGTGTCGCCCGCGGCCACGCGCCGCACGGCGTCGATGAGGACCGCCGGGTCGGCGACCTTTTCCTTGAGCAGGTATCCGACGCCTTCCGCGCGGTCGCCGACGAGCTCGAAGGCGTAGCGGTCCTCCAGGAACTGCGACAGCACGATCACTCCGACGTCCGGGTCGGAGGAGCGGATCTCCAGCGCCGCGCGCAAGCCGTCGTCGGTCAGGTCCGGGGGCATGCGGATGTCGGTGATCAGCACGTCGGGCCGGTGGGCGCGGACCTGGCGCAGCACGTCGGGCGCGTCCGAGGCCACGCCGGCGACGGAGAAGCCGGCGCGTTCGAGGACGCGCACGATCCCCTCTCGCACCAGGGCCTGGTCCTCGCCGACGACCACCCGGATCCGTTCCGCCATCGGGCTCACGCTACCGGGGCCGCCCCGCTCGGGCTTGCCCGGAAAACCCGCCCGGCGGGCGCGAGTGCGGTCCGTGCCGGGGCGGTGACCGGCCGCTGCGCCGCCGGACCGTGACCGCGAACCCCCTTGAACTCTGGCTAACGACGAGTTACCGTCCGCCTAACCAGTATTCACCTCCCGCAAAGAAGCAGGTGGCCCATGTCCGAAGTGGCGACCAACGCCCCGGCCGGCGTGGCCGGGTCCGCCTACACCCGAAGAGAGCGTGGTCTGATCATCGCGGCCGCGGTCAGCGGCTGGGGGATGGAGTACTTCGACCTCGTGATCCTGTCGCTCGTGGCCGGCGACGTCGGGAAGACGTTCGGCGTCTCCACGGCCGCGGTGGGCGCGGTGTTCACGGCGCAGCTCGCCGCCACGGCGATCGGCGGCATCCTGTTCGGCCCGCTGGCCGACCGGTTCGGGCGCCGCAGGGTGCTCACCTGGACGATCTGGATCTTCGCGATCGGCACGGGGCTGGGCGCGCTCGCGCCGAACTTCGGGCTGTTCGTGGTGTGCCGGATGATCGCCGGGATCGGGATCGGCGGCGAGTGGGCCATCGGGTTCGCGCTGCTCAACGAAGCGTGGTCGCCCAAGCGCCGCGGCCTCGCCGGCGGCATGGTGCAGGCCGCGATCTGGCCCGCCTACGCGATCGGCATCTTCGTCGCCGGCGCCGTGCCGAACTGGCGCTGGGCCTTCGCCATCGGCGCGCTGCCCGCGCTGGCCGCGGTCGCGATCCGGCTCGCCTGTCCGGAATCGAAGCAGTGGCTCGAGCTGCAGCGGGCCAAAGCCGAAGGCCGGAAGGCCGGCACCGTCGCGTCCCGCGAGCCCGCGACCGCCGGACTCGCGCTGCTGTTCAAGAAGAACGCGCTGAAGATGGTCGTGCTCGGCACCGTCGTGGTGTTCGGTGCGCAGTACTCCTACTACGTCTACTCGTCCTGGATGCCGACCTTCCTCAAGACCGGCCTGCACCTGGGCGCGGGACCGACGCAGACGGTGCTCTACGTCAGCGCCGCCATCTCGCTCGTCTCCTACATCGCGGCCGGCGCGCTCGGTGACCGGTGGGGCCGGCGCAAGGCGCTGCTCGCCTTCGCCTCGGTGCAGCTGGTCGCGTTCATCGCCTTCGCCGTGCTGATCGCCACCGGCGCCGCGACCGGGTCGGTGATCGCGATGTACTTCGTGATCTCGTTCGGGCTCGGCTACTTCGCCGTGTTCGGCACGTGGTTCGGCGAGCTGTTCGCCACGCCGATCCGGGCCACGGGCTCGAGCTTCTGCTACTCGGTGGGCCGCGGCATCGCGAGCTTCGGGCCCGGGATCGTCGGCCTGCTCGCCGCCCGCTACGGCCTCGGCGGCGGCATCTCGACCGGCCTGTTCGCCGTGGCACTGATGATGATCACCGCGTTGTTCCTGGCCGACCGCTCCGGCCGGGCCATCACCGCGGCGGAATGAGGAAGGGGACCGACTTGCAGCACCTCTGGAGGGACCACGTCGACGAGCGCCTCGCGCTCGAGGCCCGCGAGTTCACGCGCGAGCACGTGGCTCCGGTCGCGGACGCGCTGGACCGCGACGACCGCTACCCGCTCAACCTCGTGCGGCTCACCGCCGACCGCGGCTGGAACTCGATGACGCTCGACCCGCGTTACGGCGGCGAGGGCCGCCCGATGACGGAACTGCTCGCCGTGCTGGAGGAGCTCTCGGTCGCCAGCGCGATCCTAGGCATCTCGCTCATCACGATCTTCCAGAGCCAGCGCTGCATCGAGCTCTACGGCGAGGAGTCGCTCAAGGAGCGCTACCTGCCGCGCTACGCCGGCGGCCTGCCCGCGTCGTTCGCGCTGACCGAGGACGGGCACGGCAGCGACATCCGCACGCTCGACACCAAGGCCCACCGCACCGACAAGGGCTGGGTGCTCAACGGCGAGAAGGCCTTCATCACCTCCGGCGCGGCCGCGGAGCTGTTCGTGGTGCTCGCCGAGACCGACGTCGGTGTCTCGACGTTCGCGGTCACCAAGGACACGCCGGGCGTGTCCAGCTACCAGGGTCACGAGGCCGAGACGTTCGGGCTGCGCAACGGCCCGCACGTCAACCTGGTGCTGGAAGACGTCGAGGTGCCCGCCGACCACCTCATCGGCACCGAGGGCCGCGGCCTCAAGCAGGTGATGGTCACCCTCGCCAACTCGCGCACGCTCGCCGCCGGCATCAGCCTCGGCATCGCGCGCGCGGCGTTCGAAGGCGCGCTGAAGTACGTGGACACGCGTTCCGCGTTCGGCACGAAGGTCCTGGATTTCCAAGGGATCCAGTGGTACTTCGCGGAGCTGGCCGCACAGATCGACGCGACTCGGCTGCTCACCTACGAAGCCGCGCGCGACCTCGACGCGGGCCGCGACATCGCGCGCTCGTCCTCGTCGGCGAAGCTGCTGGCGGCCTCGCTCGCCACGAAGGTCGCCTCCACGGCGGTGCAGGTGTGCGGCGCCCACGGCACGCGCGAGACCCAGCCGTTCGGCCGGTACCTGCGCGACGCGAAGGCCTACGAGGTGGCCGGGGGGTCGGCCGAGGTGCTCAAGAACACCGTCGCGAAGAGCCTGGTCAAGGCCGTCAGGGTGGAGGATCGGTAGATGTTCGCGGCAACACTGAAGCAGCGGTGCGAGACCAGCGGTGACGCGCCGTTCCTGCTGCAGGACGACAAGGTGATCAGCTGGGCCGGGCTGCTCGACGTGGTCACCCGCACCGCGACGCTGCTGCAGAGCAACGGTGTGCGTGCCGGTGACCGCGTGCTGCTCGCCTGCGGCAACACGCCGACGTTCCCCTACCTGTGGTTCGCGCTGCGCTGGCTCGGCGCCACCTGCGTGCCGCTGCACAACCAGGCGACCGGCGCGCACATCCGCCAGGTTGTGGCCGACGCGGGCATCGAGTTCGCCGTCGGCGACACGGCGAGCATCGCGCGCCTGGTCGCCGACGCGGGCTTCGACCCCGGGCACACGCTGGGCTTCGCCACGGCCGGCGAGCTGGAGCACGCCGTGGCCGGCCTCGCGCCGCACCCGATGCACGAGGCGGAGCTCGACGCCGAGAGCAGCCTGCTCTACACCTCGGGCACCACCGGCCCGCCCAAGGGCGCGGTGCTGTCCGACGGCGCGTTCCTCGCCGGCGGCCGGGAACTGGCCGACGCGATCGGGATCCGCGCCGACGACCGGATCATGGTGGCGCTGCCGCTGTTCCACACCAACCCGCAGGTGTACGCGGTGATGACCGCGATCGCGACCGGCTGCTCGTTGGCGCTGCTGGAGAAGTTCGAGCCGGCGAAGTTCCTGGAGCAGGCGATCCGGTACGAGGCCACGGGATTCACCTACGTCGGCACGATGCTGGCGATGCTCGTGCGCAAGCTGCCCGAGCACATCCCGCCGCACAAGCTGCGCTTCTGCACCGGCGGCGGCGCGCCCGTCGGGCTGTGGACCACGATCGAGGACCACGTGGGCGTCGAGGTCCACGAGCTCTACGGCATGACCGAGACCGGCGGCTGGGTCACGGCCAACCGCTCCGGGCAGCGTCGCCGCGGGACCTGCGGTACCGTCCGGCCCGACATGGACCTGGCGATCCTCGACGCGAACGACGTGCCCGTGGCACCCGGCGAGCCCGGGCAGATCTGCGTGCGCCCGCGTGCGGCCTCCGTGCTCTTCGACGGCTACCACGGCAAGGCCGAGCTGACACTGCAGAAGGTCCGCAACCTGTGGTTCCACACCGGGGACATGGGCGCGGTAGACGACGAGGGTTACCTGGTTTTCCACGGCCGGGCCGACGACATGATCCGCCGCGCCGGCGAGAACGTGCGGCCGGCCGACGTCGAGGCGGCGATCGCCGAGCACCCGGCGGTGGACGAGGTGGCCGTGGTCGGTGTGCCCGACGAGGTCGTGGGCCAGGAGGTCCGCGCCGTCGTGGTGCCGCGCGGCGAGTTCGACCCGCTCGCGCTGCCCGCGTTCCTCGACGGGAAGCTGCCGAAGTTCGCCTGGCCACGCTACATCTCGGTGCGTCCCGCACTGCCCAAGACGGCGACGCAGAAGGTCCGCTCGGCCCTGCTGCGCACGCACGAATCCGACGACGTCGATCTCCGCGGAGCCCGCTCATGACCGAACCCGTGCTGTACGAGGTGACCGACGGCGTCGCCGTGCTCACCCTCAACGCGCCGCGCAAGCGCAACGCCATCGACGGCGCGCTGGCCGGCGCGCTGATCGACGCGTGCGAACGCATCGACGCCGACCTCTCGGTCGGCTCGGCCGTGATCCAGGGCGCCGGCGGGTACTTCTGCTCGGGTGGCGACCGCGACGAGCTGGCGGCGATCTCGGCCGCCCCCGCGTCGGACGAGGGAATCCGGGCCACGCAACGGATCTACGACGCGTTCCTCCGCTTCGGTGCGCTGAAGGTGCCGACGGTCGCCGCCGTGCGCGGCGGCGCGGTGGGTGCCGGGATGAACCTCGCGCTGGCCGCCGACGTGCGCGTGGTGGCCGAGGACGCCGTGCTCGCGTCCGGCTTCACTCGCCTGGGCGTGCACCCCGGCGGTGGGCACTACACGTTGCTGACGCGCGTCGTCACGCCGGAGGCCGCAACGGTGCTCGGTGTGCTGGGCGAGTCGGTGAACGGCCGCCGCGCCGTGGAGCTCGGACTCGCCTACGAAGCGCAGCCCGACGAGGAGGTCGAGCCCCGCGCCCTCGCGCTCGCCGCTCGCGGCGGCACCGACCCGGCCCTCACGCGGGCGGCGATCCGCAGCCTGCGGGCGGAGGTCGGCCCGCCGGCGTTGAGCTGGCAGGCGGCCGTGCCGCTGGAGCAGAGCGCGCAGCTGTGGTCGTTCGCCCGCAAGGGCTCCGACCGCTGGAAGGGCACCGAGCGCGCGAGCGACTGAGCCGCGCGCACAAGACCTGTGGCCGCGGAACCGGACGGGCGCGGCCACCGGAAAGCCGAAGGGCGACCGGCTGCGAGAACACCGGTGGCGGGGGAGGACCTGAAGGAGGAGGGGGAAGGTCCACCCCGCCATCGGTGTCCGTCCACTGTGTCCGCACAAACAGGGGACGCTTCAGACCGCCACGCTCGTCAGCGCCGACAGCGCGAGCCCGACCGTCCACTCGGGACGCTCCGGTACCGCCGCGAACCGCCGCGAGCGGGCCACGGCGTCGATCAGCTCCATCACCGCGAGGCTCGCGGTCTCCGCCACCGCTTCCTCCACGCCGGGGTTCACCGCGAGCACCGCGCCCACCCAGTAGTCGAGGTAGCGCTTGCGGTCGCGGCGCACGGCCTCGCCGAGGTCTTCCGGCACGTGGTGCTCTTCGGTCATCCACACGGCGATCAGGTCGCTCTTCGCGATCGCCGTGCGGACATGTGTGGTCACCAGCCGTTCGAGCACCTCGTGCGGGGTCCCGTCCGAGGCCATCGCCAGCGCGCCGCCCCAGCACAGCTCGTCGGCGATCTCCTCGACCACAGCGGTGAGCACGGCCGCTTTGCTGGGGAAGTGGCTGTAGATCGACGGACCCGCGATGCCCACGCCCGCCGCGATGTCGTCGATGCCCACGGCGTGGTAGCCGCGCTCGCGGAACAGCTTCGCCGCTTCGTCGAGGATGGCGCGGCTGCGCGTGTTCTCCGCCGCGGCCGGTGATTCCCGGTCGACCACGCGGATTTCCGGCAGGCTCTTCGGCGGTTCCGGCGCGAGCAAGGTGGCCAGCAGCACGGTTTCCAGCGTCGCCGCGTGGGCCGAGAGCCGGCGTCGCGGCAGCGCGGGCACGCTGTTGAGCAGGCCCAGCGCGGCGCGGATCCGGAACTCCGCCTGGCTCGTGGTCAGTTCCGGCCGCGCGTCGACCAGCACGCGCAGCCACAGGCCGACACCCTCGACACGCACGGCCACCAGCTCTTCACGGACCTCGCTCGTGAGGTAGTGGGCCTCCTGGTGCCACAGGCGCACCACGTCGGGGCGCTCCAGCACGACGCCGACCACCGACGTCGCCAGCCGCCGCAGCACCTCTTCGGTGTCGCCGCCCTGCGCCAGCGCGAGCACCTCGCGGTTGCGCCAGGTGAGCACCATTTCGCGGATGGGTTCGGCGAGCAGCGCGCGCTTGTCGGGGAAGTGCTTGTACACCGCACCGGCAGTGATGCCGACCCGCTCGGCGATGTCCGCCACGGAGACCCCACCGTAGCCGCGTTCGCGGAACAGCCGGGCCGCGGCCGCGAGCAGCTCGGCGCGGCGGTTGGGACGCGCGGACGGCGAGGACTGCCGCTTCGTCCCGCGAACTTCCGCCCGGCTCACTCGTTCTCCTCATCGCGTCAGCACCGTTCCCACCAGGTTAGCGGTCGCGCGCCGCGACGGCTGGCACAACCAGGTTTCGGGAACCGTCGCCAGGGCCGCTGCTTCTGGAACTGGAACCGCACGCGCCCCGGACCGTCGAGTGGCACGACGAGGGTGCCAGGACCGCAGGACCGCGTACAGGAGCAGCAAGACGACCCCGGCGGCCAGGAGCGCGAGCCCAGGTGTCCGCCCATGGTCCGCACGGCGCCGTCGCCCGGCTTCAGCCAGGTGAGGGCGATCGAACACGCCCTGGCCTGCGCGGTGGCGGCGGGAGGAACGGGATGAACCCCGTGCCAGGACCCGAGACGGTCACGAGGTTTCCACCACCCTCGAGTCCGAAGTGGACCCAGCGGCCCGCGTCACTTGCCGGTGAGACGCGCCACGAGCGGAGCGAACTCCTCGACGAACGCACTGTTCACGGTGAAGTACGACACCCCGAGCTCTTCGCGGCGGCGTTCGAGCTCGGCGGCCATGGCGTCGACGTCACCGGTGAGCACGGTGAGCGAATCGCGCTCGATGAGGGTTTTCGCGTCGAGGCCGCCGAGGAAGCGGCTCATCCACGGCGGCGCTTGTTCGCCCACCACGAAGATGTTGAGGGACAACTCGATGTCGTCGGCGCGAGTACCCGCCGCCGCGCGGATCTCGTCCACGTACCCGGCCATCTCGGTGCGCGTGGTCAGCACGCCCCCGGCGAGCGTGACGATGTCGGCCTTCGCCGCGGCCAGCCGGCGGGCCTTGGGACCGCCGGCCGCGATCATCACCGGGGTGTGCGCGGAGCCGTCGAGGCGCCGGACGTGGTCGATGGTCTCCGACACCTGGTCGAGCCGGTCCTGGCCGGAGCCGTAGGGCAGGCCCAGTTCGTCGGCCGCCTGGCGCATCGTGGGCAGGCCGGTGCCGAGGCCGAGCTCGAAGCGGCCGTCGGTGAGCTGCGTGAGGCTGTGCGCCTCCCACGCGGCCGCGCGCGGCGTGCGCAGCGGGCTCGCCAGCACGAACGAGCCGACCCGCAAGGTCGTGGTGACGGCCGCGGCGATCGCCAGCGCCGCCGTGGGCGAGGGCAGGTTGAGGTTGTCGGGTGAGAGCAGCGTCGAGTAGCCCAACTCCTCCGCGCGCCGCGCCGTGGCCTGCCACTTCGCGCCGCTGCCGTCGGCCGCCGCGACCACTCCGAACCGGAACGCCTTGTTCGCCATGGAAGCACCCCCCGTAGTCGATGGTCCCGATACAACCACCGCGGGGGGTGCGGGTGCCACCACGGCACGTCCTCGCCGGCTCCGGCTGAAACCGGCGAGGCCGCCGCCGTCAGCCGCGCTGGTACTCCTCCCAGGTCTGCTTCGGGTTCACCGCCGGGCCGTCGTCCGCGCCGCGTCCGGCCAGGCCGTTGAGGCCCAGGTAGTAGTCACCGGTCTGGTGCTGGGCACCCGAGGACAGGTCCGGGTCGGAAATCGCGACGGCGTGGATGTGGTAACCCCAGTCGGCCTGCTCCGGCGTGCGCAGCCACGCCGCGAACCCGACCTGGCGCAGGGTCTTGACCACGCTCGTGCGGGTCGCGGTGGACAGGCCCGCCACCGAGACGTCGAACGTGCCGCCGCCGTCGTGCGTCCCGGCCGACGCGTCGACGCCACCCGGGTTGTACGAGCCCTGCGTGAGGCTCAGCTGGCGCCCGAGCAGGCCTTCGGCGGCCACGAGCATGGTCTTGGTGCGGGTGTTGAGCGTGACGCCGTGGTAGGTCACGTGGCTGCCCGCGGCGATCACGGCGGTGACGGTGTACCGGCCGTCGCCCAGCTTCTCCAGCGACGTGCGGCCGGGCAGGCCCGAGGCGTCGATCCCGGTGTAGCCCAGCGACTTCTGGTACTTCGCGTACCCCGTGATGGTCGTGGTGCCGAAGTACCCGTCCACGTACTTCGCGTCGAGCAGTCCCTTGGCCTGCAGCGCCTGTTCGACCAGCAGCACGCTGTCGTGCGCGCCGGGGGTCTGCGTGCTGTCGGCGCGGCGCGGGTCGATCTGCGCGGCCTTGAGCACGGCCTCCATGCTCGCCGCGGGCAGCGCCTGCGTGGCCGCACCGGCCGAAACCGGTGCGGCCACGCCGAGCGCCGCCGCCGCGAGCGCGGTCAGTGTGACGACCTTCCTGAGCATCCCTGGTCCTCTCGTCCGCGAATGAATCCGGGCAAAGAATCATGGAACGGGATACAAGGGACGTACAACTCGAGTACCGCGCCGGTTTCAGTCGGCGATCAGCAGCCTGGTCAAGGTCACCCCTCGCTCCTGCTGGCGCCGCACGAGCCACCGGCCCGGAGCCACCCCGCTGCCGCCGTGCTCGGGGTGGATCAGGTAGGCGGGCGCGGAGCTCTCGAACACCGCGATGCCCAGGTTCAGCGGGTCGCGGATCGACGAGGTCCACCGGCAGGTGCCGGGATCGGCCACCAGTGTGTGCGGGTTGCGTCCGTCCACGCCGCGCACCAGTTCGACACCGCCGCGCGGCACGGGCTGCCACCACGCGCTGGTGCGCAGCACGACGGTGCTTGCGACAAGGGCGTGCGGGATCACGATGAGGTCGCCTTGGGCCTGCAGCCCGTCGAGCACGGGAACGGCGACTTGGCGTTGGAGGTGCTCCAGCACGTCGAGGCCGGAGCGGTCGAGGAGGTCGGCGAGGCTGATGGTCTGGGTGTCCAGTGTGGATACTTCGGTCATGGTGATCACCTTGGGGTTTCGAAGGGAAGGTCAGGTCCGGCGAAGCAGCCCGGTGTACTGGGCTCCGGTGAGCCCGTAGGACCAGCCGGCGGCGTCGACGGGGTCGTCGAACCACGGCGGCACGGACAGGCCGTAGCGTCGGCGGGTGCCGTCGCGTTCCACGGATCCGTTGACGGCGAGCAGCAGCCTGCGCGCGATCGTGCCGGGTGCGCGGGGCACGTCGTAGAGCAGCAGTTCGGAATCCGGGTTGCCGGGGTCCGGCGCCCGTGCGACGAACGCGAGGCCCGCCCGCTCGATGTAGCCATCCCAGCCCAGGCGCTCGACGGCGCAGCGGCGGATCTCGATGTTGCGTTCGGTGTTGATGGCGTCGGCCGTCACGTCTTCGATCACCCACGGCGGCACCGGCGTGCCGTGCCACGCATACGCGCGCCAGCCGTCGGGATAGGCGATCGCGGGACCGTCGGCGGCGTGCATCCGCAACTCGCCGTACGCGGAGCCGGGCACGGGTTCGGTGCGGACGACGACCGGGCGCTCGGTGAGCACGCACACGTCGTCGCGGGGCCACCACCAGCCGCACGAACGCACGGTTTCGGCCCACAGACCGAAAACCCGCTCAGGCTCCTGTCCAAAGTGTACGCCAATCCGGCGGTGGGCATCGTAGTGCGCCACCCAGTGGGCCTCGTGCTGGCCGTACCAGCCGAGCCCGATCGGCTCGCGCAGCTCGGCCCTGATCGTGGCGGCGACCGAACCGAGAACGCTGCTGCGCAGCGCACCCCGCACGCCGTGGGCGAGCAGGGCGTCGAGTGCGAGGCCGCGATCAAGCGCTTCTGGGGGATCTTCCGGCGGGATGACCGGTCGCCGCGACGAGTGGTCGGAGAAGTCGATCCGTCGGTTGAGCCGCGCGCGCAGCTCTGACAACGAGTTGGCGAGGCGGCTTTCCAGCCAGGTCGGTGTCCCTGCCGAGAGTGTCCGGCTCGGTGGCACGAGTTTCGCTGCCGCACCAGGGGAATCGACCCACACGAACGTCGGGGGAGGCTGATCGACGAGCTCGTAGAGCGCGCTGATCGCGGCCTCGGCGGCCGGCCGGTCGGCGGGCTCGCACGAGAGGGCGTGGGCGAGCCATTCGGCCCGGGCGGCCTCGGCGATCTGCCAGCGAACCCGTGATGGGTCAAGGATTTCAGAGTGGTCCAGAGTGCGGGCTCCCGGCCCGCGGGGCGCGGTCACCGCGCGAGGGCGAGCACGCCCTTTCCATCAGACATACCGCGATCATGACACCAACCGGGGTTGCCGCGCAAGCGTTTTGGCCGCCACCGTGTCCTCGGGGCGCACGGCAGCGGCCGGCCGGCGTCACTCTTTCCAGTCGGAGTTCTCGATCACGTCGACGAAGTCGGTGTGCTTGAAGCCGGGCACGAAGTGCTCCAGCACGTCGGCGTTCACGGTGCCGAACGTCGAGTCGGGACGGTGGGCGAACCCGTCCTTGAACGCCTGCAGGATCCGGCGCTTGAAGTCCGGGCGCGGGTGCGCGGCGGTCACGGCGGCGATGTCCTCGCCGGACACGCGGTCCAGGTGCAGGCCGAGCACGTCGGTCTCGACGCCCGCGGTGGTGGCGGCGATCTCGGGCGCCATCCGGTAGGGCACCTCGGGCGTGGTGTGCAGCGCGATCGACGTCCACACCAGGTCGGCGTCGGCGGCCGAACGGCCGTGCGCGAGCAGGAACTCCCGGGCCTGGTCGGCGCCGTCGATTTCGAAGCGCTGCTGCTCGCTGCGCCACGGCGGCACGAGACCGGTGTCGTGGAAGAGCGCGGCCACGTAGAGCAGCTCCGGGTCGGGGTCGATGCCGAGGGCGCGCGCCTGCAGGCTGCCGAAGAGGAACACGCGGCGCGAGTGGTTGAACAGCAGCTCGGTGGACTGCTCGCGGATCAGCGACGTCACCTCGGCGACGAGCTCCGTGTCCGGCACGGTGATCCCGGCGATCGTCTCGGTCATCACGACTCCCTGGGTGAGAAACGGTGTGGTCCTCCCACCTTGCCTCGCGCGAGCCCTCCTCCGCAGGGTCCGGACCGGCCACGAACCCCACCAATAGGGACATCGCTCAGGCGTGCGCGATCCTCCGCAGCACGTCGGTGAACGCCGTGCGCTGCTGCGCGCTCAGCTCACCGAGCAACGTGTCCTCGGTCTCGGCGACGAGCGGCGCGACCCGGCGCAGCACCGCGGCCCCGTCCTCGGTGATCCGCAACAGCTTGCGGCGGCGGTTGCCCGGGTCGACGCGCCGCACGACGTGGCCGCGCTCCTCGAGCCGGGCGAGCAAGGGTGTGAGCGTGGCCGTGTCGATCCGCGTCGCCTCGGCCAGCGCCGCCTGGTCGAGATCGGGTGAGGCCCGCAGCACCCGCAGCGCGACGTACTGCGGCGGCGTCAGCTCGCGCACCGTGTCCTGCCAGCGCGCGGTGTAGGTGCGCAGCGCCTGGCGCAGCAGGTACAGCGGAGCGTCGCCGAGCGGGCGCTCGCCGTCCTCGACGTCGTGGTCCGGTCCGGTGTCCATGGCTCAAGGCTGCCTCATGCGGCGCGGGCGTACGCGGGCGCCAGGGTGAGGTCCACGGTTGTCGCGCCACTCGCGGGCACCGTCAGCGCCCGCGTTCGCGGCAGGAACCCCTCGGCGACGGCGGTCAGCGTCACGTCGCCGGGCGCCAGGCCGGTCAGGTGGAACCGGCCGCGGCCGTCGGTGTCCGACCGCGCGGTGACGGCGCCCTGCGGATCCGTCACGACGAGGACAGCCGGAGCGCTGACGTGACCCGAAATCTCCCCGGTCGAAGCCGGCCGCCCGGGCTCGGCGGTGGCGGCGCGGCCGCGTTCCCGCACGTGGATCAGGAAAGCGGCACCCGCGGACCACGCCAGCAGGGTGAGGACCGGCACGAGCAGGTGGGCGCCGTGGAAGTAGTCGAGGTCCGACAGCGCGCGCACCGCGGCGCCCGGTGGCAGCGCGGCCGACGCCCACCGCGCCGGTTCCGGCAGCAGGTTCACGCCGAGCACGCCGCCGCTCGTCGAGTTGCCGACGGTGAGCAGCAGCAGCGTCGACATCGGGATGCCGATCGCGCCGAACCACGTGCCCAGGGCCTTCGTCGTCAGTGCCGTCGCGGCCGAGAGGAGGCCGAGGGTCAGCGCGAGCGGCACGAACGGTGCGGGCAGCGCGCCGAGCACCGGCCCGGCCAATGTGGCCGCGACGATCCCGGACAGCACCGCGAACCCCGCGAGCGCCGCCATGCGGTGGCGCAGCCGGACGCGCCGCGCGGCCCCCAGGAGGTTCTGCGCCAGTGCGAACGACGCCAGCGTGACGCCGAAGGCCACGTAGAAGCCCGACATCCCCTTGCTGTCGAACACCGAGAGCGGCAGCACGTCGGTGACCACCAGTGGTTGCCCGCGGTGCTGCGCGAACGCGGTCACCAGCTTCTCGGCCGCGGACACGGTCGTGGCGCCGCTCGCGCCGGCGACGTCCAGCCGCAGGTGCCCGGCCTGGTCCGTCAGCGTCGCGACGGCGTCGCCGTGGCGCAGCAGCGCGTCGCCCGCGGCCTGGTCGGCGACGGGCACGACGGCCACGGCCGGCCCGGTCGCTCCGGCGAACTGCGCTTGCAACGAGGTCCCGGTCACCGCGACGGGCATCTGGTAGGGCTGCGGGCTGCGCTGGAACCCGACGTAGAGACCGATGAACACCAGCACCAGCAGCAGGGAGATCCCCAGCGGCTGCCACCACCAGCGATGCCGGGCGAGCACGGAAGTCTTCATGCCCGAGTCAACTATTCGTGCACGAATAGTATTCCGGACAAGCGGCGGCGGTGACCGCGCGCACAGGTCTTCCCGTAGTGAAAACTACCATGTACTGTCACCTGTCATGAACACTACAGCGAGCCTGGAAGGTCCACAGTGGACGCGGTGACCGTCACCGATTACCACACGGCGGGGGAGCCCTTCCGCATCGTCACCGGTGGGGCGCCGGAGATTCCCGGCACGACGGTGCTCGAACGGCGCGAGGTCGCGTGCTCGACGCCGGCCATCGACGCGGTGCGCGAGCTGCTCGTGCGCGAGCCGCGCGGGCACTCCGCGATGTACGGCTGTTTCCTGGTGCCGCCGCAGACGGCCGGGTCGTTGTTCGGGGTGCTGTTCTGGCACCGCGAGGGCTACTCCACGGCCTGCGGGCACGGCACGATCGCGCTCGGCGCGTGGGCCGTGCGCACCGGCCGCGTCGAAGCGGCGGCCGACGGCGTGACCGAGGTGCCGATGGACGTCCCGTCGGGCCGCGTCACCGCCGCCGTGACGTGCGAAGGCGGCGAGGTGCGGAAGGTGGCCTTCCGCAATGTCGACACGACCGTGCTCAGCCGCGGCGTCGAGGTCAGCACGAAAAGCGGGCCGGTCTCGGTCGATCTCGCCTACAGCGGCGCGATCTACGCGTGCGTGCCGGCGTCCGCGTTCGGCCTCGAAGTGGTCCCCGAGCACCACACCGAGCTCGTGGCCGCCGGCCGCGAGGTCAAGGCCGCCCTCAGCGGCACGCTGTGGGCGCGCTACGCCGCGGACAGCCGGCTCGGCGGCGTTTACGGCGTGATCCTCTACGACGACCTCGGCGACACCGCGACCGGACCGCACCAGCGCAACGTGACCGTGTTCGCCGACGGTCAGGTCGACCGTTCCCCTTGCGGCTCCGGCACTTCCGCGCGGCTGGCGCTGCTCGCGGCCGAGGGCCGGCTGCGCGAGGGCGACGTGCTCACCCACGGCTCGATCATCGGCACCACCTTCACCGGCCGGATCCTGCCGACCGGCGGCACCGGCACCGACGGCGGCGTCGCCACGGAGATCGAAGGCACCGCACACCTGGCCGGCGAGAGCGTGTTCACGCTCGACCCGGCCGACGAACTGGGAACGGGGTTCACCCTGCGATGACGAAACTGGCCATCATCGGCGGCGGCAACATGGGCGAGGCGCTGCTCGCCGGACTGCTCGCCGGCACCGAACCGAGGTTCACGGCGGCCGAGGTCGTCGTGGTCGAGCTCGCCGAGGAGCGCGCCGCGTATCTGCGTGAGCACTACGGCGTGGCGACCACGGCCGAAGCCGGACCCGCGATCCGCACGGCGGAAACCGTGCTGCTCACGGTGAAGCCGTACCACGTGGACGATCTGTTCGCCGCGGTCGCGGACGACGTGAACGACAACCAGCTGTTCGTCTCGGCCGTCGGCGGCGTGCGCACGTCGCGGCTCGAAGCGCTGCTGCCGGGCAAGTCGCCGGTCGTGCGCTGCATGCCCAACACGCCGGTCTCCGTCGGCCGTGGGGTGGTGGCGATCAGTGCGGGCACGTACGCGGGCGAGGCGGAGCTCGACTACGCGCAGTCGCTGTTCGAGCCGGTGGGCAAGGTAGTGCGCGTCGAGGAATCGCGCATGGACGCCATCACGGCGCTGTCGGGCAGCGGTCCGGCGTACTACTTCTTCCTCACCGAAGCGCTGATCGAAGCCGGGATCCTGCTCGGCCTGCCGCGCGCGCTGGCCGAGGAGCTCGTGAAGGCCAACGCCGCCGGCGCCGCCGAGATGCTCCAGGTCCCGGACGCCGACGCGGTGCGCATGCGCGCGGCCGTGACGAGCCCGGGCGGGGCGACGATCGCCGCGATCCGGCAGTTCGAGGAACGCGGGGTGCGCGCGGCGGTGATGGCGGCGATCGAGGCGGCCCGCGACCGGGCCGCCGAGATGGGGCGCTGAGCTCGGGTCACTCCCGGCCGGGCCACCGCGCCCGCATGTCGCGGGGCACCAGGGCGGTGCGCAAGGCGGTCAGCAGGTCGATGTTGTCGGAGACGGCTGCCGGGTCCTTGCGCGCCAGCCCCGCCATCAGGCAGTCGACGACCAGTGTCGCCCCGAGTCCCTCGTGCGTCAGGCCGCTGACCGAGTGCACGGCCGCGAGGACGACGTCGACCTGGTCGCCGAGCGTGGGCCGCAAGGAGTTGGTCACGAGCAGCACGCGCGCGCCGACCGAGCGCGCGTGCTCGGCGAGAGTTTTGACGTCGTGCAGGAGCCGGTCGGGCACGCACAGCACCACGACGTCGTTCTCCTTGAGGCGCAACAGGTCGTCGGCGAGCCGGAAGCCCGTGGCCGAGGTGCTCCAGGCGCGCCGGCCGAGCCGGTGCAGGCGGGTCACGAGGTATTGCATCGGCAGCTCGGACGGGCCGAGGCCGTACCCGAGCACCTCGGCCGCGGAGTCCAGCAGGTCCACTGCGGCGGTGAACTCGGGGTCGGCCAGCAGCCGGCGCGTCTCCGTGAGCCGTTCGAGCGACTCGGTGAGCACCTGGTCGAGCAGGGCGTCGGTGTCGTCGCCGGTCCGCTCGATGCGCTCGCGCAGGCGCGTGGCCGGGTTGGTGTCGCCGACGACGTACCGGCCCACGACGCGCTTGAGCTCCGGCAGGCCGGAGTAGCCCAGCGCCTTCACCGCGCGGACGACCGTCGCGTCGCTCGTGCCGCTCAGTACGCCGAGGTCGCCGGCCGTGGACAGCAGGATCGCCTGCTGGTGGCTGCGCAGGTACTCCGCCACGCGCTGCTCGGCCGGCGACAGCCCGGCGAGCCGCTCCTCGACACGAGCGCTGAGCGAGTCGGTCCGGTCGTCGTGGGCGGTCACGACCCGACAGCCTACCGAGCAGCGGTTCCGGCTCGCCGCACCGGACGGTCAGTGCACAGTGGACGGTGGCGGGCGCTGAATTTTCAGCGCCGCGTCAGGCGGGCTGCGGGCGGCCCAGCGCGGCGCGGACGGCGCGCTCGACCAGGATCGGCACGAACGCCTGGATCGGCGCGTCGGTGAAGCGGGCCCGCTCGCGCTGCACGAAGTCGTGCACGGACTCGGCGCCGATGGCCGCGAAGTCGCGGCTGAGGCGGTCTTCCAGGTGCCCGAAGGGGGTGTCGGGCTGCTCCGGGGCCAGGGCTCCGAGGGTCTGCGTGCTCATGAAGCCTCCTGGCGTCACCCGATGGAGGTTTCATTGCAGTGCACCCAGGTAAACGAAGGGTAAACGACGGCAGTCGTCACGGTGTCGGCCCGCGGTGTCAGGTCACAGTGTCAGGCCGCGGTGTCAGCCCGGAGTGGTCGCAGGCAGGCCCAGCAACGTGTCGAGCTGCTCGGAGGTGAGCAGGCCGGCGTCGACCACGAGCTCGTGGATCGAGCGGCCGGTGGCCGAAGCCTGCTTGGCGAGCGCGCTCGCCGCTTCGTAGCCGATCACCGGGTTCAGTGCCGTGACGAGGCCGATGGACTCGCGGACCTGGCGGCGCAGGTGCTCGGTGTTGGCCGTGATGCCGGTGATGCAGCGGCGCGCCAGCGTCTGCGCGCCCGTGCGCAGGTGGTGCAGCGACTTCAGCAGCGAGTGGGCGATGATCGGCTCGAACGCGTTGAGCTGCAGCTGCCCGGCCTCGGCGGCGAGTGTGACGGTGGTGTCGTTGCCGATCACCTCGAAGGCGATCTGGTTGACGACCTCGGGGATCACGGGGTTGACCTTGCCCGGCATGATGCTCGACCCGGCCTGCACCTTCGGCAGCCGCAGCTCGTTGAACCCGGCCTGCGGACCCGAGGACAGCAGCCGAAGATCGTTGCAGGTCTTGGAAAGTTTCACGGCCACGCGCTTGAGCACGCCGGAGAGCTGCACGAACACGCCGACGTCGGCCGTCGCCTCCACGAGGTCGGTGGCGGTGACGAGCGGCGTGCCGGTGAGCCGGGCGAGGTGCTCGCACGCCAGGCGCGCGTAGTCGGGGTGCGCGTTGAGGCCCGTGCCGATCGCGGTGCCGCCGAGGTTGATCTCGGTCAGCAAGGTGAGCGCCTCGGCCAGCCGCTGCTCGTCCTCGCCGAGCGTCACGGCGAACGCGGTGAACTCGCGGCCCAGGGTCATGGGCACGGCGTCCTGCAGCTGGGTGCGCCCGATCTTCACGACGTCGGTGAACTCGCGGCCCTTAGCGGCCAGCGCGCCGCGCAGCTCGGCCATGGCGTCGAGCAGCTCGGTCGCGGCCGCGTGCACCGCGAGCTTCACGGCGGTGGGGTAGACGTCGTTGGTGGACTGGCCGAGGTTGACGTCGTCGATCGGGTGCAGCCGCGCGTAGTCGCCGCGCGGGCGGCCGAGGAGCTCCAGTGCCCGGTTCGTCACGACCTCGTTCACGTTCATGTTCGACGAGGTGCCCGCGCCGCCCTGGATCACGTCCACGGTGAACTGCTCGTGCAGCCGGCCGGACTCGATCTCCTCGCACGCGGCGACGATCGCGGCGGTCTTGTCGCCGGACAGCAGGCCGACGTCGTGGTTGGCCAGCGCGGCCGCGTGCTTCACACGCGCCAGCGCAACCACGAGCTCGGGGTGGGTCGACAGCGGCAGGCCGCTGATGGGGAAGTTGGCCATGGCGCGGCGGGTCTGCACGCCGTAGTACGCGTCGGCGGGCACGGCCAGTTCGCCGAGCAGGTCCGCTTCGGTGCGGGTGGTGGTCATCGGGCACTCCTGGTGAACAACCCGCCGCGGTCGGCGGTCACGGCGCCGGCGACGACCGTCGCCACGGGCCGGTGGGTGAAGGACAGGCCCCCGAACGGGGTGTTGTGCGAGCGGCCCGCGGTGTCGGCGGGATCGACCGTCCAGCCGGCCCGCGGGTCGACAAGGGTGAACGTGGCCGGCTCGCCGACGGCGATCGGGCGGCCGGCGGACGCGGCGATGCCACCGATGCGCGCGGGGGCGTGGGACATGCGGTCGGCCACCAGCGCCCAGTCGACGCCGCGGCTGGTGTGCAGGACTTCGGACACCACGGCCAGCGCGGTCTCCAGCCCGGTCATCCCGAACGGCGCCCCGCACCAGTCGGCGGCCTTCGCCTCGGCGAGGTGCGGCGCGTGGTCGGTGGCGACGGCGTCGATCGTGCCGTCGAGCAGCGCGGCCCGCAGGGCCCGGACGTCGCCCTGGGAGCGCAGAGGCGGGTTGACTTTGAACTTGGGGTCCGCGCTCGCGGCTTCGCCGTCGGTGAGCAGCAGGTGGTGCGGCGTGACCTCGGCGCTCACGGCCCAGCCTTGGTCCTTGGCCCACCGCACGAGCGCGACCGAGCGCGCGGTGGACACGTGGCAGACGTGCAGCGGCGCCCCGGCGTCGGCGGCGAGCACGATGTCGCGCGCCACCACGGTTTCCTCGCCCGTGGCCGGCCACGGCGGAAGTCCGGTGCGCTCGGCCGCGCCGCCCGCGTTGATCTGGCCGGCACCGGCGAGCGGGCCCGACTGGGCGTGCTGGGCGAGCACCGTGCCGGTCCGCTTGGTCAGCTCGAGGGCTTCGCGCACCAGGACGGGGTCGTCGACGCAGCGGCCGTCGTCGGAGAACAGGCGAGCCCCGGCCGCGGCCATGGCTTCCAGCGGCGCGAGGCGTTGTCCCGCAAGGCCTTCGGTGATGGCGCCGACGGCGTGCACGCGGCACGACGCGGTGCGCTCGGCCAGGTCGAGCACGTGGCGGATCCGCTCGGGCGAGTCGGTGACCGGGCTGCAGTTGGCCATGGCGAACACGTCGGAGTAGCCGCCGGCCGCCGCGGCGGCGGTACCGGTGGCGATGGTCTCGGCGTCCTCGCCGCCCGGCTCGCGCAGGTGCGTGTGCAGGTCGACGAACGCGGGCAGCAGCACGAGACCATCGGCGTCGAACCGGTTCGGCTCGTCGGCGCTGCCGCGGGGCCGCAGTTCGGCGATGCGGCCGTCGCGCACCACAAGGTCGATCGGGGGGCCGCCGAACGGGGCCACGCCGGTGAGTACCGCGTGGCCGAGCGGGGCCTGCGTGAGCGGGCTCATGCCGTCTTCTCCAGCCGGAACACGGGGCCGTCCTTGCAGATCAGCGGCGACTCCTCGGGCCCGCCGCGGGTTCCGGTGGCGCAGCCGTGGCAGTAGCCGAGGCCGCAGGCCATGTGTGCTTCCAACGACACTTGCACCTCGGCGCCCCAGCGGTCGGCCAGCTCGCGACACAGCCACGCCAGCCGGTCCGAGCCGCACGTGAGGATCCGCTGCGGTGGCGAACTGTCCAAAGTGGAGGTCAGTTCCGCGCGCAGGCGCGCGATCTCGCTGGTGCCCTCGTCGTCGGTCACGGTGAGCACGCGCTCGGCGCCGCACTCGCGGTAGAAGTCCGCGCCGATCACGGCCTGCGGCGTCCGTCCACTCGCGACGGCGACCAGCTCCGTGCCGCTGCCCGCGAGGTCCTGCGCGACGGTGGTGAGCGAGCACGTGCCGATGCCGCGCCCGACCAGCAGCACCCGGGTGGCGTCGTCGGGCACGTGGAACCCACGGCCGAGCGGGCCGACCACGAGCATCGTCTCGCCCGCGGCGAACGTGGTGAGCTTGCGCGTGCCGTCACCGACCACGCCGTAGACGACCTCGATCGTGCCCGCCTCGGCGTCGCGGCGGTAGATCGCCATCGGCCGGGGCAGCACGGGGCCGCGTTCACCTTGGCGCGCGGCGGTGAGCATCACGAACTGCCCGGCCGTCGCGGCCCGCGCGATGCTCGGCGCGTGCAGGCGCAGGTACTGGTAGCGGTCGGCTTCCGGACGGTGCTCCAGCACCTCGGCGTGGTGCCACGTCGGAGCGGGGACCGGGCCGGTGTCGGGCAGGGGCGTCACGTGGTCGCGGACCGCCTGGGCGTCGGTGGTGGTCATGATTGCTCCGATCCCGCGACGGCGAACGCGGTGTCGAGCCGGACGAGGCTGTGGGCGAGCACTTCGGTGCCGACGACGAGGTCGGCGAGGTCGGTCCACTCGTCGGGGCTGTGGCTCACGCCGGCGCGGCTGGGTACGAAGAGCATGCCGGTCGGTGTGACGTGGTTGACCATCTGCGCGTCGTGGCTGGCGCCGCTGGGCAGCACGCGGTGCGCGAAGCCGAGCTCGGCGCACGTCGCCGCGACCACGTCGGTCACGCGACGGGGCAGCAGCACGGGGGACGCGTCGGCGAGGGTGCGGGCGGCGAACCCGATTCCGCGGCGCGCGGCGAGGGCGTGGGCGCGCTCGACGATCTCCGCGGCGGTCTGGCGCTGGCGGTCGCTGTCGACGTCCCGGACATCGACGTGCAGCTGCGCCTGTCCCGCGATCGTCGTGATGGAGCCGGGTGCGGAGTCGAGCCGCCCGACGGTCGCGCGGGTGCCGTGGTGGCGGCTGTCGGTGGCGATGGCCTCGATCAGCAGCACGATCTCGGCCGCGGCGGCGAGCGCGTCGGCGCGCTGGTGCATGGGCGTGCCGCCGGTGTGCGACGCGCGGCCGGTGAGGTCGAGGCGCAGCCGGGTACTGCCGGAGATGAGGTCGACCACGCCGAGCGGTAGGCCCGTCGACTCGAGCACGCTGCCCTGTTCGATGTGCAGCTCCAGGAACGCGGCCCAGTCCTCGGGGCGCCAGCGCGCACCGGCCGCGCCGGCGGGGTCGAGGCCGACCGAGCGCATCGCGTCGGCGAGGCTCACACCGTGGGCGTCGAACTTGGTCTCGAGGTCTTCGGCGCCGGTGAGCCCGGCGACGATCCGGCTGCCGGTGCACGCCTGGCCGAAGCGCGCGCCCTCCTCCGCGGCGAACACGACGAACCGCACGGGGTGGGCCAGGCGCACGTCGTGCTCGGTGTAGAGCCGCGCGGTCTCCATGGCGGCGACCACGCCGGCGATGCCGTCGAACGCGCCGGCGTTGGGCACGCTGTCGAGGTGCGAGCCGGTGCCGAGCGCCTGCGCGTTCGGCTCAGTGCCCGGGAGCTCGGCGATCGTGTTGCCCGCGGCGTCGGTGCGCACGGTGAGACCGAGTGAGCTGACATACTCGGCGAACAGTGCGTGCGCGCGGCGTTCGAGCGGGGTGTGCGCGAGCCGGGTCACGCCCGGGCCGGAGACCGGTTCGGACAGTGCGGCGAACGTGTCGAGCCAGTGGGCGATCCGGTCCGCGTCGGCGCGCAGCCGGGTGTCCACGGTAGACCCTGAGGACGCGGTGGACGCGGTCATCGTGGGCCACCCGGCAGCTCGGTCAGCAGCGCCGCCGTCGGCGGGCCCGTCACCTCGGCGAGCGCGGGCGTGGCCAGCACCGCGGCCACCGCGACGACCTCGGCTCGCGCGGTCGCGGCGAGGTTGAGCAGCGTCCGCAGCCGCGCGGGTTCCCACGCGGTGCCGACCAGTGCGATCCGCGTGCCGGCCGCGACGGGCGGGTGGAAGCCGACCACACCTTCGAGCTCGGACGCGCGCGTCACCGTGGCACCCAGCTGCCGGGCGACGACGTGCGCGAGCACGGCGTCGTCGGCGCCGTGCCACACCGCGACCTGGTCGAGGGCCTGCTGGGCGAGCAGCTCCGCCAGCGCGGCGCCGACCACTTCGGTGGCGGCGGGATCTGTGGGCGTGTCGAGCGAGGGGCCGTAGGTGTCGGGGCTGACGCCGAGCTTGCGCACCGCGGCGCCGGCGTCCTGAACGGGAGTGGTCATGAGGGGTTCTCCGAAGGGGTTCGAGTGCCGGCGAGGGCAGGGGTGCCGTCGGCCGCGAGCACACTGAGCAGGACGACGGGCTCGGCGCCCGCCGCGCGGACGCGGTCGGCCAGCGCGGCGGCGGTCGCGTCGGTGAGATCGCCGGCCGGGTCGTCGGCGACCGGTGTCACCACGGCGACGCGGTCGCCCCGGTGCACTTCACCGGCGTCGACCGCGAAGGGCAGACCGGTGTGCAACGCCAGCGCCGTAGTGACCGCGACGGCGTCGGCCGTGCCCGTGGTGACCAGCCGATCGGTCGCCGTGGGCAGTTCCTCGGCGAGCAGCGCCGCCGCTCGGCGCAGGATCGAGGGCCGAGTGGTGAATGCGGTGCCGATCGCCGCGAGATCCGCGCGCAGCTCGGCGCGCCGCCGCTCGGCGCCGAGGAACACGGTGGTGGTGTCGGTGGCCGTGGCCAGGTCTGCCTCGAGGCTCATCGGGCGCTCCTCGCCGGTCCGCCGACCGCCGTGGTGGGTTCGGCGCCGGCGAAACCGAGCTCGGCGGACAGCTCGCGCGCGGCGGTGAGGACGGCGTCCGTCGCCACCGTGCGCGAGCTGCCCTCGCGCATGCGGGTGCCCGCCGCGGCCAGCGTGACGCTCGCGGCCACCGCGCCGGTGGAGGTGAAGATCGGGGCGGCCACGGCCCAGACGCCGCGGTCGAGCTCGTCGTCGCAGATGTCGTACCCGCGGGCCCGCACGAGGGCGAGGTGGTCGACGAGTTCGTCCACTGTGGTCGGCGTGTCCGGGGTGAACGCGTCGAGCGACTGGGTTTCGAGCACCCGCCGGGCCGCGGGCTCCGGCAGGTAAGCGAGCAGTGAACGGCTCGACGCGGCGGCGTGCAGCGGCATCTCCTGCCCGATGCGCACGAACAGCCGCAGCGGGTGCCGGCCCTCCACCAGCGCGACGCACACGGCGCGGGCGCCGATGAGCTCGGTGAGGAACACCGTCTCGCCGCTGGCCGCCGCGGCGTCGACCACCGCCTGATGCGGGTTGGCCAGCAGGGCCGTCCGGTGCGGCGCCGGCTCGCCGAGCTGGCGTGCGGCGGGGCCGAGGAAGTACCGCTTGTTGGTGGGGGAGCGGGTCACGAAGTTCTCCTCCATCAGCGTGGTGAGCACGCGGTGCGCGCTGCCCACGGGGATGTCGAGCTCCTCGTGCAGCTCCTGGAGCGTGGCGCCCTTGCCCTTCGTCGCGAGGGCCCGCAGCACGGACAAGGCGCGGATGACGACCTGCATGGTTCTCCTTGCTCGGGTACCGGGCTCAGGCCAGCTGCTCGGCGCGCCGGTCGGGGATGAAGATCATCGCGACCATGTCGAGCAGGTAGATCACGGACAGCACGCCGATGGCGAAGCCGAAGCCGTAGCTGGCGGCGACGAGCGCGACCACGATCGGCGCGAACCCGCCGACCGCGCGGCCGAGGTTGAACAGCACGTTCTGCGCCGTGGACCGGATCGCCGTGGGGTAGAGCTCGGCCATCAGCGCGCCGTAGCCGCCGATCATGCCGTTGGCGAACGCGCCCATGATCGCGCCACCCACCATCAACGCCCACGGCGACGAGAGCTGGCTGTAGCCCAGTACCGAGATGGCTGCGCCGGCCTGGAAGAGCCAGAAGGCCTTGCGGCGCCCCAGTTTGTCGGCGATCTCGCCGAACGCCAGGATCCCGACGCCCATGCCGACCACCGTGACGGCGGTCCACACCCCGGATTTCGTGAGGCTGTAGCCGAACTGCGTGGACAGGTAGGTGGGCAGCCAGATCATGATGCCGAAGTACCCGAAGTTCTGCACCGACGTGAGCACGAGGACGCCGATCGTCGCGCGGGTGGTGGGCCCGTCGGCCACCAGCAGCTTGAGCGGTACCTTCGGCTTGCCCTCCTGGCTTTCGCGGTGGCGCGTGAACTGCTCGGGCTCGTGCAGCCGCGAGCGGAACACGATGGCGACGATCGCGGGGAACGCGCCGAGCAGGAACAGCCCGCGCCAGCCCCACGCGTTGAGCACCGGAGCGGAGATCAGCGCCGCGAGCAGCACCCCGGCCTGCCAGCCGAGGCCGACCAGCGAGGTCGCCCGGGCGCGCTTCTTCGCCGGCCACGCTTCGGCTGCCAGCGTCATGCCGATGCCGAACTCGCCGCCGATGCCGACGCCCGCGAGGAACCGGAAGACGGCGATCTCCCAGTAGCTCGTGGAAATCGCCGTGAGACCGGTGAACACCGCGAAGAAGATCACCGAGTACGTCAGCACCTTCACGCGGCCGATGCGGTCGGAGAGGATCCCGAACGCGATCCCGCCGACCACCGCGCCGATGAGCGTGATGGTGGCCAGTGAGCCGGCTTCGGCGCCGCCGAGCCCGAGGTCACCGGAGATGGCGGACAGGGCGAACCCGAGGATCAGCAGGTCGAAGCCGTCCATCGCGTAGCCGATCGACGACGCGAACACGGCCTTGCGGGCGTAGCGCGTGGTGGCCTTGGCGGCGGCGGTGTCTTCGGACGTGGCGGGTGGTGCGGCGCTGCCGGCCAGCGTTTCGTCGGACATGGTGTGGAGCTCTCCTCACGGCGTTGGGGGAAGGGGCCGGGATGGGGGATCGGCTGGGTTGGGGGTAGTGGTCAGGATCAGGTGCGCAGGGTTCCGATGAGCTCGTGGACGGCGCCCGCCCCGAGCTCGGCGCAGTGGTGGGCGAGGTCGCGCACGATCTCGGCCATCGCGTAGGGGCGGGTGAACGTCGCGGTGCCGACCTGCACGGCGGTGGCGCCGGCGATGAGGAACTCGACGACGTCACGCGCGCTGCTGATACCACCACAGCCGATGACGGGGATGTCGACGGCCGAGGCCGCCTGCCACACCAGCCGCAGCGCGAGCGGTTTCACGGCCGGGCCGGACAGGCCGCCGACGCCGTTGCCCAGCACCGCGCGCCGCGAGCGCACGTCGACGGCCAGGGCGGGGAAGGTGTTGCTCACGGTCACGGCGGTCGCGCCCGCCTGCTCGGCGGCGCGGGCGATCTCGCCGATGTCGGTGACTCCGGGCGTGAGCTTCACGAGCACCGGCAGCGGCGTGCGCGCCACCACACCGGCGACGACGGCCTCGACCGCCGCGGGGTCGGCGCCGATGGCGAGCCCGCCGTGTTCGAGGTTGGGGCAGGACACGTTGACCTCGAAGGCCGCGCACTCCGCGCCGGCCAGCTCGTCGGCGACCTGCCAGTACTCGTCCACGGTCAACCCGCCGACGCTGGCGATCACGGGCACGCCGAACTCGCGGTAGCGCGGCAGCACGTCGCGCACGAACCGGCTCGTGCCCGGGCTGGGGATGCCGACGCTGTTGAGCATGCCGAGCGCGCTTTCGGTCAGCCGGTGCGACGGGTTGCCGGAGCGGCGCTGCGCGAACACGGTCTTCGTCACGACGGCGCCGAGCTCGCGCACCGGCAGCAGGGGACCGAGCTCCGGGCCGAAGCAGCCGGACGCGGGCATCACCGGGTTGGCGAGCGTGAGGGGGCCCAGGGGCACCGCCAGGTCGACGGCCGACCCGGGCGCGGTGGCGAACAGCCGGTCGCGGTCGTCGCGGCCGGTCGTCCGGTCCAGCACCTCCGTCATGCGGAATCACACCCTCCATCGAACGGAAACGAGAGAAGTGAGGATGAGTCCCGCCCAGCGTGGTGTCAAGGCAGCGGCGGCCCGGTCCGTTGCCGGTGGTCGGAGCAGGTTTTCACGAGACGGCAGCGCGGGCACGGAGTGTTTCCGTGAGGCGGAAAGCCGCCCTCCGCCGCACTGCCGGGTTCCGCAGGTCAGCGCGTGATTCGGCGATTCCGGCCGCCGGGTGTGACCCGCGCTGACAAATGTGCGAACGCGAACGCGGGCCTGGGTGCCCGGCACCGTCGTGAGTGGACGGTGTCTACTCGAGCCACTCCGTGACGAACCGGTCGTTCTCGTGGATGTGCACGGCTTCGTAGCGCTCCGGCCCGAGAACCACGAACTTGTGCGCGACCCCGGCGGGAACCGCGAGAACGTCGCCGGCCCGGCCTTCCCGCTCGGTGTCGCCGATCGTGAACAAGGCGTGGCCGCGCTGGATCACGAACGTCTCGCGGTAGGGGTGGCGGTGCAGCCGCGGGCCGGACCCGGCGACGTCGGTGCTCTCGCGGATGATGGACACGCTCGCACCGACCTCGTGTCCCTCGACGTTGCGCGTCAGCGCGCCGGTCTGATCTGCGGTACTGGTCGATTCGGTCATTCCCACCACGGTAGCCGCGAGCCGGCGAAGCCGGGACCGGATTCGGTCTGTTTCACCGCCCGCCGGTGGTCGTCGGGATAGGACATCGGTGAAGGGAGCGAGCTGTGGATCTTGTGGAGCAGTACTTCGTGGCGCAGGACGGCTTCGGCGCGGTGGTGGCCGAGGTGCCGGCGCGGCGGTGGGACGCGCCGTCGCCGTGCGCGGCGTGGACGGTGCGGGACATCGTGGGGCACGTGCTGTGGGGCCGCCACCGGCTGGCGGCCTGGGTGACCGGCGCCGACTACCCCGAAACCGCGGGGGAGCCGGGCGCACCGAACCCGGGTGTGCTCTGCGCCGGGGATCCGGCGTGGGAGTGGCGCGTGGCGTTCGAGGCGACCGCCCCGGCCCTGACCCGGGCCGGGCTCGCGCGGGTCACGTCGGTCGCCGACGCCGGGGGCGTGCCGCTCACGACGCTGCTGCCGGCGTTCATCTCCGACGCGCTGGTTCACACCTGGGACATCGCCCAGGCCGTCGGTCTGACCGTCACGCTCGATCCGGCCGTGGTGAAGGCGACGGACGAGTGGGTTCGCTCGATTCCGTTGCGGCGGCCCGAGTTCTTCGGGCCCGAGCGCACCCCACCGGCGGGCGCCGACGAGACCACGCGGCTGCTGGCGTTCCTCGGCCGCGCGGCCTGAGCGCCGGGGAGGTCAGGCGGGCGGCCGCGCCCCCCGCTTGGCCTGCCACGGCCACGCGCCGGAGATCTCGACCTCGAGCGCGAAGCTCAGCACGGTCCGGATCAGCACGATCAAGCCGAGGATCAGCACGTTGTCCAGCGACGCGTCGACGATCACGGTCCGGATGATGTCGCCGGCGATCAGGATCTCGAGCCCGAGCAGGATGACGCGGCCGAGGTGCACTCGCAGCTGGTCGTAGCTGCCGCGGCGCCGGGTGAGGTCGACGACGAAGCGCACCAGCACCACCACGAGGCCGAGGGCCATGATGCCGACGCCGAGGCCTTCGATCACGGCGGCGACGATCTCGAACGACTCGGTGAAACTCATCCGCGAGCACCCTCTCCGAAGCGGACGTCGGGGAAGGTCCGCGGCTCCCGGTCGGAACGTACGAACCGCCGCGACGGACTGTCAAGGCCGTCGCGGCGGCGGTGGTTCACCGGGAGCCGCCGGTTAACCGCGGTTTTCGGATTCGGTGGGGACGTTTCCGGCGGGGCGTGCGGCGGGTCGGTGGAAATGGCCGCACGGCGACGCCCGGATCAGTTTTACGCCTTCGCCTTTGTGCGACCACCGCGGGCCCGTGACTTCGAGCCGGAGGTGCGGCTGTTTTCGTAGGCGGTGACCACGTCGGTGGGAATGCGACCGCGTTCGGAAATGCTCCAGCCGTTGTCCGCGGCCCACGCGCGGATGCTGCGCGAACGTTCGCGGTCCTCGGGCGTCGGCGTGGCCGAACCGGTGCCACGGCGCACCTTGCGGCCGCCCGTGCGGCGCGAGGCGGCGATGTAGCGGGCGAACTCTTCACGCAGAGTTCCCGCGTTCTTGTCGGAGAGATCGATTTCGTACTGAACGCCGTCGAGGCCGAAGGGCACGGTCTGGTGCGCGACCCCGCCGTCGATGTCGTCCACCATCTGGACCAGGACCTTGTGCGCCATGGCGGGTGAATCCTCCTCGAACGTTTCCGGCAGCCGCGTTTTCCGTGGCCTGTGAAGAACTGTAACATCGATCCACAGTGGAACGCAGTATCGGGCGTGACCGGATTACGTGTCGGTCCCGATCATTTTCCGACATTTCCCCTAGTGTGCGGGAATGGTCAGCGGTGATACCCGGGCGCGCGGGCGGTGGTGGCGCGCACGACGAGCCGCGTCGGCAGCTCCGTGACCACCCGGCCGGCCGGGTCGGTGGCCGCATGGGCCAGCAGCAGATCCACCGCGTCGCTGCCGGCCTCGGCCAGCGGCATGGCGACGGTGGTGAGCGGGGGAGCGGACACCGCCGCGTAGACGAGGTCGTCGAAGCCGGTCACGCTCAGCTCGCCCGGCACGTCGACCCCGCGGTCGCGCAGGCGCGCCAGCACGCCGAGCGCCATCACGTCGTTGTAGGCGAGCACCGCGGTCACGCCGGCGGCCAGCGCCTGGTCGGCGGCGGGCGAGCCGTCCTCGTACCGCGGGGCGAACGGCCCGAGTTCCACGATCTCGACGCCGTGCTCCGCGGCGGCCGGACGCAGCCCGCGCAGCCGTTCGTGGTTGGACCACGAGCTGTCGGGGCCGTTGAGGTAGGCGAGCCGGTGCCCGAGCGCGGCCAGGTGCGCCACGACCTCGCGCATCCCGCCGGCGCTGTCCATCACCGTGGCGCCGATCCCGGCCACCCGGCGGTTGAGCAGCGCCAGCGACGTGAGGCCGTCGAGCTCGGTGATGGTGGCGTCGTCGATCCCGGGCGAGCACAGCAGCACGCCGTCGGCCTGCTTCGCCAGCGTGCGCACGAGCTCCTGCTCGGTGGCCGGGTCCTCGTCGCTGTCGCCGACCAGCACGGCGTGGCCGGTTTCGCGCGCCCGCGCCTGGACGCTCTTGAGCAGGCCGGTGAAGAACGGGTTCCCCAGGTCCGGCACCACGATGGCGATCGCGCCGGTCTTGCCGGTGATGAGGCTGCGCGCCGCCGGGCTGGGCCGGTAGCCCAGTTCCCGCACGACCGCGAGCACCCGGTCGCGCGTGGCTTCGCTGACGCGGTCGGGCGAGCCGAGCGCCCGCGACACCGTGGCCACCGACACCTCTGCCCGCCGTGCGACATCCCGGATCGTGATCCGCACGGTTCTCCTTCGCCCACCGCCGCGGCGCGGCTGGCCCCGATTGTAGGGCCGGGCACTTCGGGCCACGGCTGTGACCTGCACCCCTGCGGCGCTCGCTCCTTCCGGCCGGTCCAGATTGCGGTAGTCATCCGATGAATCGATGAAGAGGTTCTAGCTGTTCTTGGAGGTCATGGTGCTCGAGTCGGGTTGGCTTGTCACGAACTTGCGCAGAGGTCTCGACAACGAATATCAGACATCCTATGTTTAAGTCGATCGCCGCCGCCATCTTCTGGAGGTCGCAGACATGGACGTCTCCCGCAGAACAGTCCTCGGCGGCGCGCTCGCCGGGATCGCGGCGAGCGCGGCGGGGCTGGGCCCGGCCGTCGCCTCGGCCGCGAGCCACCCGCCGCCCGGCGGCGACGACTTCGACTGGACCGCCTTCCTCGCCACCGCGGACCTGCGGTGGCGGCGGATGCCGGCCGCGTGGACGGAAGGGCCGTTCCTCGGTAACGGTTTCCTCGGATCCGGTATTTACGCCGAGCCGGGCCAGAACGCCGTGCGCTTCACCGTGCAGCACACCGAGGTGCAGGACCACCGGCCGCAGTACGGCTCGCTGTTCGGCCTCGCCCGGCTGCCGATCGGGTACTTCACGCTCGAACCCGTCGGCGCGATCACCGGCGTCGACTGGCGTCTGGACCTGGGGAACGCCGAGCTCACCGGCACGATCACCACGGCCGCGGGCAGCCTCGCGCTGCGCGCGATCGTCCACACCGGACAGCCGGTGCTCGCCGTCGAGGTGCGCCCGACCGCGGGCGAACACGGGTTCCGCTGGGTCTTCCACCCGGCCGAGGCCGTGAGCCCGCGCGCCGATCCCGTCTGGAAGAAGGCCTCGCCCGAGGGCTACGTCGCGAACCCGCCGGCGACGGTCCGCACCGTCGGCGACAGCCACGTCGCCGAGCAGCCGCTGCTCGCGGGCGGTGAGCACGTCACCGCCTGGCGGGAGGTCACCCGCGGCGGCGCGCGGACGCTCTACGCGTCGGTCGCCTGGTCACACCCCGAGCGGACCTCCACCGCGCGGGCCCTGCGGTCCGTGCGGACGGCGGCCGAGTTCGGCCCGCTCACCCGCGAGCACCGCCGCTGGTGGCACGACTACTACCGGCGCAGCTTCGTGTCCATTCCGGACACCCGGCTGCAGAGCTTCTACTGGATCCAGCTGTACAAGCTCGCCTCGGCCGCGCGGCGCGAGGCACCGGTGATGGCGACGTCGGGCCCGTGGCTGGAGAACACGCCGTGGCCGGCCACGTGGTGGAACCTCAACGTGCAGCTCGAGTACTGGCTCATCCACGGCTCCAACCACCTCGAGCTCGACGCCGTGAGCCGGGCGCTGGACCAGTACCGCGCGCACCTGTCGAGCCAGCTCGGCGCGCCGTACCGGAGCGACTCCGCCGGCATCCCGCGCACCACCGACATGACGCTGCTCAACGGCGTCTCCGACGCGAACAGCGGCTTCCCCGTGGGCGTGCCCGGCCAAGACACCCCGACCCCGGAGGTCGGCGATCTCACGTGGGCGCTGCACAACGTGTGGCTGTCCTACCGGCACACGCTGGACCGCCGCCTGCTGCGCGACACGCTGTTCCCCTTGCTGCGCAAGGCGATCAACTACTACCTGCACTTCCTCGCGCCGGGCCCGGACGGCAAGCTGCACCTGCCGCCCACGTTCTCTCCCGAGTACGGCGTGAACGCCCCCGACTGCACCTACGACCTCGCCCTCGTGCGCTGGGGCTGCCGCACCCTGCTCGACGCGGCGCGCGAGCTGCGCGTCGCCGACCCGCTCGTGCCGCGCTGGCAACAGGTGCTGGCGACGCTCGCGCCCTACGCCGTGGACGAGACCGGCTACCTCATCGGCGCCGGCGTGCCGTTGGCGAAGTCGCACCGGCACTACTCGCACCTGCTGCAGGTCTACCCGCTGTACGAGATCACCTGGGAGCAGCCGGAGAACCGCGCGCTCATCGAGAAGTCACTGGCGCACTGGGTCGGCTTCGAGGGTGCGCTGCAGGGCTACACCTTCACCGGTGCGGCGTCGATCTCGGCGTCGATGCGACGCGGTGACCAAGCGGCGGCCTACCTCGACCAATTGCAGAACCGGTTCATCAAGCCCAACACGATGTACGAGGAGTCGGGCCCGGTGATCGAGACGCCGCTCTCGGCGGTGAAGTCGATGCAGGACATGCTGGTGCAGAGCTGGGGCGGTGTCGTGCGGCTGTTCCCCGCCGTCCCCGCGACGTGGGGGGACATTTCCGTGCGCGACTTCCGCACCGAGGGCGCGTTCCTGCTCAGTGCCGCCCGCGAAGGGGGCAAAACGCGCTGGCTGAAGGTTCACAGCGAAGCCGGTGCCCCCTGCGTCCTGCGCCCGGGCATCGACGGCGCCCTCGTGGTCACCGACGCACGGGGCCGCGCGAAGCATTGGCGCACCCTGCCCAACGGCGACGTGGAGGTCGACCTCGCCCACGGCGAGGACGCCTTCGTGTACCGCGCGGGCGACCGGCCGGACTTCGCGGTGCGCCCCGTGGCTCCGAACGGACCGAGCACTCCGTGGGGACTGCCGGCCTGACCCGGCGCCGTGGTGGGTCGGGCATGATGGTGTCCTCCGGCGCCCATGGGTGCGCGACGCCGACGACGAGAGGACCGAGAGGACACAGTGGACACTCGCAGGATCGCCGTCGTGACCGGGGCCGGGCGCGGGATCGGGGCCGCCGTCGCGGAGCGGCTGCACGAGCTCGGCCATCGCGTCGCGCTGCTCGACGTGGCCGCGGACAGCGCGGCCGCGAAGGCACGGGAGCTCGACGCCTCCGGCACCACCGCGCGCGCCTTCGCCGTCGACGTCCGCGATCCCGCGGCCGTGCGGTCCGTCGCCGAGCAGGTGCGGCGGGAGTTCGGCACGCCCGAGATCTTGGTGAACAACGCGGCCCGCACCCAGAGCCGGTCGGTGTGGGACATCGAGGTGACCGAGTGGGACGACGTGCTGGCGACCAACCTGCGCGGCGTTTTCCTGCTCACGCGTGAGCTCGCGCCGGCGATGCGCGAGCGCGGGTGGGGCCGCGTGGTCAACCTCGCGTCACTGGCCGGGCAGCAGGGCGGGCTGGTCGCGGGGGCGCACTACGCGTCGTCGAAGGCGGGGGTCCTGGTGCTCACCAAGGTGTTCGCGAAGGAGCTCGCCGCCTCGGGCGTCACGGTGAACGCCGTCGCCCCGGCGGCCACGCGGACGCCGGTGATGGACGAGATGGACGCCGGACAGCTCGAAGCCGCCGAGGCCGCGATCCCCGTGGGCCGGTTCGGGCGGGCCGGGGAGGTCGCGGACCTCGTCGCCTACCTCTGCGGCGAGAACACCGGGTACATCACCGGGGCCACCTTCGACATCAACGGCGGCCTGTTCATGCGCTGACTCACATGCTGCGCAGCACGGACACGACCGCGCCCAGCACCACGGCCCGGTCACCGTCGATCACGTCGTAGGCCGGGTTGCGGGGTTCGAGGTACACGTGGCCGTTGCGGCGCCGGTAGACCTTCACGGTCGCCTCTTCGTCGATCATCGCGGCGACGATCTGGCCGGAGTGCGCCTCCGACTGCTGGCGCACCACCACGATGTCGCCGTCGCAGATCGCGGCGTCGATCATCGAGTCGCCGCGCACCCGCAGGCCGAAGACGTTGCCGCGGCCGGTGAGCCCGCGCGGCAGCTGCAGCATCTCGTCGAGGTGCTCCTCGGCCGAGATCGGCGTGCCGGCGGCGATGTGGCCGACGACCGGCACCGCCACGGAGTCCTCACCCTGCTGTGGCTCGGCCGTGCCGAGGAACGCGCGCACGTCGATCGGCCGCGACATCGAGCTGCTGCGTCGCAGGTAACCCTTGTCCTCCAGGCTCGCCAGGTGCTTCGACACCGATGAGGACGACCGCAGCCCCACGGCCTCGCCGATCTCGCGGCTGCTCGGCGCGTACCCGTGGCGGACCACCCAGTCCCGGATCGTGACCAGGATCTGCTGCTGGCGAAGCGGCAGGGACGAGGCGTCGAGATGGTCGAAGGTGTCGTCGTAGGTGGTCACCCGCCGAATCGTAGAGGTAGGCGTCTCGCCCACCGGGGACCCCTCCGGTGCGTCGGCGAAGTTCGCCCGGCCGGGGAAGCACCGACCGGACCGGTCGTGCGTGAGGAAAGCGACCGAACGTTCACGGAGGGGAAATCGTGCACAGACGAAGATCACTGGTGCTCGCGGTGGTGAGTGCGGCACTGGTACTGGTGGGGACGGCCGCGCCCGCGGTCGCGTCGGAGAACGGGATCGACGGCGTCGTGACCGACGCCAGGACCGGTGCTCCGGTGCGCGGTGCGTGGGTGCAGGTGCACGACAGCAGCGGTGCCGGGATCACGGGGGCCGGCACCGACGACACGGGCCACTACGACGTTTCGCTGCAGCCGGGCCAGTACACGCTCGAGGTCATGGCCACCGAGTACGACACGTTGGTCACCGACCCGGTGACCTCGCCGGGCACCGTGCCGGTCGCCTTGGTGCCGTACGAATACGGCGGCCTTGCCGGCACGTTCGTACGCGGTCCCGGCCGGCCGGTCGCCGGCGCCGCCGTGCAGCTCGCCGACCCGAACGGCAACGACGTCGCCCGCACGGTCACCGGTGCCGACGGCGGGTACCGCTTCGACCACGTGAAGACGGGCAAGTACAAACGGCGTTACTACTGGCCCGAAAACGCCGAGCAGTGGTACCCGGGGCAGACCGATCCGTACCAGGCGAAGCTCGTCGAGGTGACCGCCGGTGCGGACACCGTCGTCGACGAGACGGCGCTGCCGACGGGTTCGGCCGAGCTCACCGTGACCGACGACGCGAGCCACCGGCCGCTGCCGGGTGCCTGCGTGTCCGCGAGCGGGGTGGGCCAGTGGGCCAACGCGTGCGCGGACTCGGCGGGCAAGGTGCGCTTCCCCGTGCTGCGCGCCGGCACCTACCAGTTTCGCATCGGCGCCGAGGGTCACCTCGACGACGTGCTCAACGCCGACGTCCTTGCCGACGAGACGACCGAGCTCGCGTCGAAGCTGCTGAAGCGGGCGAAACTGTCCGTCAGCTTCGCCGACGCCGCCACCGGCGCTCCGGTCGGCGACGCCTGCCTGGCGATCGTCGACCCGACCCAGCACGGGTCGGTTTCACCGGACAACATGTCGTGCGCCTTCGGCACGGGCAAGCTCGACCTCGACTTCCTGTGGCCGGGCAAGTACCGGTTCTTCGCGGTGCCCGGAAACGTCGCGGGCGGCGACGGCGTGCACGGCAGCCAATGGGTCGGCGCGCGGGGCGGCACGGGCGACGTCGAGAAGGCGACCTGGTTCGAGATCAAGCCCGGGCAGACGACCGACGTGCGCGTGAAGTTCGACGCGGCGGGCTCGATCACCGGCAAGGTCACCGACGCCGCGACGGGCGCGCCGGTCTCCGAGGTCTGCCCGGGAGTCACGGCCGCGTGGTCGGGTGACAACCACCCGTGGGGCGTGCAGTGCACCTACACCGAGGGCCGGTACACGATCGGCGGACTCGGGCCCTACGACTGGCGCGTGCAGTTCCCCGACATGACCGGCGCCCACGCGTGGCAGTGGTCCGGCGGCGCGTCCGACCGGTTCTCGGCCCGGCCCGTGCCCGTCACCGCGGGTGCCGCGACCACGCTCGACGCCGCGCTGAAGCCGGCGGGCAAGATCACCGGGAAGGTGCTCGACGCGACGCTGCCGATGCAGTGGGTCGCCGTGAACGCCTACAACGCCCGCACGGGTGACCCGGCCGGTCCCGACGGGCTCGTGACCTCCGCCGGCCAGTACACCCTGCCCGGGCTGGCCACGCAGGACGTGCGGATCGAGTGGTGGCACGGCAGCCAGGGGCCGCTGGAGTACCCGCGGTCCGTGCCCGTGGTGACCGGCCGCGAAACGAGCGGGATCGACCTGCGCGTACCTGCGGTTTCGTGACGCTCGGGGCCGGGGACCGCGCTCGGCTGGTCCCCGGCCGCCTGGTCGTCGAAAACCAGGTCGTCGAAAACCAGGTCGTCGAAATCATGTCGTCGAAAATCTTCCCGATCGGTTTGTCGAATCGTGCGCGGGGCCGTTCGACGCGTCGGTGTGGGCCGGTCAGCGCTTCCGGGGAGAATCCGGATCCCGGCCCAGGGACAAAGGAGCGGACATGCGGTTTCTCATGATGCACCGGCTGTCGGAGACGCACTCGTCGTGGAACCCCAGCCAGGAGTTCATCGCGAAGATGGGCGAGTTCATCCAGGACTCGGCGGAGAAGGGCATCCTGATCACGGCCGAAGGCGTCCACCCGTCGGAGAAGGGCGCGCTCGTGCGCAAGACGCGCGGCGGCGCCATCAAGGCCACCGACGGCCCGTTCACCGAGGCCAAGGAGGTCATCGGGGGCTTCGCACTGCTGAACTTCGCGAACCGCGAGGAGGCCGTGGAGTACGCGAAGACCTACGCGGCGCTCTTCGACGACGAGATCGAGGTCGAGGTGCGCCAGATCGTCGAGTTCGACGAGCTGCCCACCGCGTGACACCCCGGCCGGTCCGCCCGCCGTGGGCGGACCGGCCGGGTCACCGGGACGAGGGAGCGAACACCGGCACCAGCGCCGGGTCGTTGAACGAGGTGATCCGCGCGATGCGCCCGCCGCGCACGGTCAGGACCTGCACGCCGTACGGCTCGTCGCGCCCGTCGCCGGTGCGGTGGTGCACGACGAGGGCGGGCTGGCCGTTGGCACGCGTGGGCGTCATCCGCCAGCGGCCTGGGCGCAGCACGCGCGCCGCGAGGAAACCCGTGACCGCGTCCCGGCCGGTGAACCACGTCGGGATCGGCGGCATCTCGAGCTCGACATCGGCGCGCAGCAGGCGGACCAGCGCTTCGGCGTCGGCGCGCGTGAACGCGTCCACGTAGTTCTCGAGCAGCGCCCGGTCGGTCTCGCCGGTCGGTTCGGTCATCTCGTCCTCGATCGGTCCGGCCTCGGCGAGGTGGGTCCGCGCGCGGCGCAGGGCGCTGTCGACGGCCGCCGTGGTCGTGTCGAGCAGCTCCGCGACCTCGGCCGTGGGGAAGGCCAGCACGTCGCGCAACGTCAGCACGGCCCGCTGCCGCGCGGGCAGCAGCTGCAGCGCGGCGATGAACGCGAGCCGCACCCCCGCCCGCGCGGCAGCGGCCACCGCCGGGTCGCCGGCGCCGAACTCGGGAGCCGGCTGGAGCCACGCGACCGCGGGCTCCCGCGAGGCCACGGGCACCCGGTGGTCGTCGGCCGGCGCGCCCAGGCCCGATGGAAGGGGCCGCCGGGCCCGGGTCGCCAGCGCCGTCAGACAGGCGGTGGTGGCGATCTTGTACAGCCAGCGCCGCATCGACGACCGGCCCTCGAACCCGCCGAAGCCGCGCCACGCCCGCAGGTACGTCTCCTGCACGAGGTCCTCGGCGTCGTGGATCGAGCCCAGCAGCCGGTAGCAGTGCGCGAGCAGCTCCGGCCGGAACGGCTCGGTCAGCGCGCTGAACTCGGCGTTCGACGGCATGGGTTCTCCCGTGGTGCGCAGGAGTCCACTGTAGAGGCTGCTCACGGCAGTGGGCGCACGCCGGCGCCGCCGACCACGTGCTCCGGCGCGGCGGTCTCGTCGGCCGCCAGGTCCAGCACGGCCTTGGCCACCTGCTCCGGGGTGAGCACCGGCTGCAGGCCCTCGATGAACGCGTCGCGGGCCACGCCCTGGCGCGCCGCGTAGGCGGTGACGCCGGCGGAACCCACGCCGGCCGTCGGCGTGAGCTGGGGGAGCAGCGTCAGGAAACGCAGGCCGAGCCCGGCGCGCTCGGCTTCGCCGGCCGCGTAGCCGCGCAGGTAGCGGACCGCGGCCTTGGCGCTCGCGTAACCACCGCTGAGCGGAGACCCGGCCAGCGCCGCACCGCTCGACATCGACACGACCACGCCGCCGGGCGCGAGCGGCTCGCGCAACGCCGCGCGCGTCCACTCGAAGACGTGCCGCGTGTCGGTGTGCCAGTTGCGGCTGAAGGTTTCCCAGGTCTGCTCCTGCACCGGCGCCATGTGCGGCGTGGCGCCGGCGTTGAGCACGAGCAGGTCGGGCCGGTAGTCGCGGAGCACGGCCGCGGCCAGCGTTTCGTCGGTCGCGTCGGCGGCCAGGGGCGTGAAGAGTTCGCCGGCGTCGTCGCGGACGGCGCGCAGATCTTCTTCGGTGCGCGCGATCCCGACGACGTGCGTGCCGGCGGCGACGAGCGCGACGGCGATCGCGCGCCCGAACCCACGGCCGGCTCCGGTGACGACGGCAGTCTGGAAAGACATCGGACACTCCCGGGTGGTGAGGGAAATCGGTCCGCATCAAGACTCGCCGCCGCGGCGAAAACCGTCGGTGCCCGGGAGTGTCGTGTGTCACATTCGGTGCGCAGCCGCCGCCCCCTCAGCGGTGCAGCATGCGGAAGATCCCGGGGCCCTCCTGGTAGAGGCCCTTGGCGAGCCCCACGTCGCCCGCGGCGTCCTTGAGCGTGTCGACTCTGTCGTCGTTGCTGGACAGGTCGATGGCCGTGGGGACTTGCAGCACGGTGTCGACGGCGCTGTTGGCGACGGCGGACTTCGTCACTTCGAACGTCTCATCGGCCACTTCGCCCACTGCTCGTCCCCCGGGCAGCAAGCTGGTGGCGTCGCTGCCGATGCCGGCCCAGGCCCGCCATGGAAAAGAGGTCGGCCGCCTTGCCCGCGAGCGTGTCGGTGTCGGGTGCCGGGGGTGGCGCCTGCAGGTCTTTCGTCTTGGCCGCGACGAGCGCCTGCAGGGCCCGGGCGAGTTTGACCACCAGCGCCTGCTGCCTGGCCTTCCCGGCGGCGCCGACTTCGGGTTGTCCCAGTACAGGTATTCCGGCAGCTTGATCGCGATCGTGGTCACGATGGCCGTTTTGACATCCTTGAGCGCCTGCGCGTAGCGGTCGCCGAGCTGGGCCACCTGTTCGGCGTGCTGCTGCTGCAGCGTGATCGCGTGCCCGGCCACGCTCTGGCCCATCGCCTTGCCCGCCTGGTCACGCCAGGCGCGCTCGGCCGCCTGGCGCTGCTCGGCCAGCTCGGTCCCGGCCTGGCCGGCCAGTTTGCCTGCCTTGCGCCAGTCTTGCGCGAGCTCGGTGACGGCGTCCTCGTCATCGGGAGGCCACACGTTCGCGACCTGCCTGACAGCGGCATACAGCTCGTTGTTCGGTTCGGGGATGGCCACGGCTCACTCCTGCCCGAACGCGTCGCGCCCGGCGGTGTCCGCGGCTTCGTAGTCCGCCACCGCAGCGTGCCCGGCGTCGGCGAGGGCCTTCACCCCCCCCCCGCGCGATCCGGGCGGCCTGCTCGCTCAGCCGCTGCGCGCCGGGGGCGAAGCCGGCGAGGAAACTCGCGCCCATCGCCGTCGAGGTGCGCGCCGTCGGAGTCGGTTGCCATTTTTCGTGGTCTCCCTTCGATTCCCGGGTCAGTGGGGGAGCGAGAGCTGGCTCCTGGTCAGCTCGAACGGACGCGCGTCGGCCTTGGCCCGCGCCGCGCGGCAGGTCTCGGCAATCGTGCGCGCCAGTGCCGCCGAGTCGTGGGTGCGGTAGATCCGCGGGTCGAGGTCGAGCTCCACCACGTCGCCGCGCGCGTCCACCTTCACGAAAACCAGGCCGTCGTCGGACTCCGCCTCCTCGACGACCGCCGCGAGCTCACGCTGGATCCCGCGGATTTCCTCCGCGAGCCGGTCGAACGCGACCGGCTCGTAGGTCAGCACCACCCGGTTGCCCATCGCTGCCTCCGCTCGTCGTACTCACGCGAGCGAAGTCCGGGGCGCGCGACGCGCCGTGACCGGCGAGTGGCAGCTTCCGGCCACCTGATCGTATAACGACCTATACGGCGTCCTTTGTGGACACGAACGCTCCGCCGTCGGTCTGCCAGTCGTAGACGACCGTCGTCCGGAGGACGACGTCCTGCAAGGACCGGCGGTGGGGGCTGACGATCACCCACAGCAGCCCGATCGGGAGGACCACGCAGAACACCGCCCGCACCGCGGCGCGCGCCCAGCCCAGGCGCCGGCCGCGGCCCAGGACGCGGAGGCCGAGCAGCGCGGCGCCGTAGCTGCGGCCGATCGTGGCCCAGCCGACGGTGAGGTACCCGATCGCGACGGCCGCGGCGAGGCCCCCGGCCAGTGCCGGCGGTGCCGCGGGCCACCGGAACGAGAGCGGCGAGGCCGCGAACAGTGCCGCCACCACCGCGAAGTAGCCGCCGACCGTGATCAGCCCGGTCACGGCCGCGTCGATCAGCGCGGCGACCAGGCGCGTGACGATGCCCGCCGGCCCCTCAGGCGGGCCGGTCACCACGGCGCCGCAGCACCCGGCCGACGACCCGGGCCACGGCGTCGTCGGCGTTCACCCCGGCCCCGCGTACGCCCCGGATCGCTTCCCCCGCAACGGTCCCGCTCGACTGTCGCACGACCTCGGGCAGGTCCATCGCAGCCACGAGGTCACCGAAGTCCAGTGTGGACACCACGCCCGCCACGTCGACCTCGGCCAGCACCGCGTCGAGGTCCACGTGCTCGCTGAGAAGCTTCGGCAGGTCGACCGCGTCGAGCACGATCGCGGCGGTCGCGGTCACCACGTCCCGCACCGCGCGGCGCGCCACGTCCTCGGGCACGGCGGTCGTCAGCACGGCCCAGCCCGCCCGCCGCAGGGGCGTCGACGCCCACCAGCCGGCCTTGAGCGCCACCGCGCTCAGCCCCAGCACCGCGCCGACGCGGTCGGGCTCGTCGTCCACGGCGTCCCCCTTCAGCCGGTCGCCGCCGGCCGGTCGCCGGGGGCGTCGAGGAACTGGATCACGGCGAGGACCACCAGCAGCACGAGGGCGATCAGCAGCACCGCGAGCCCGCTCGGCCGGTCGAGGAACAGGAACACGAGCACGGCGATCGCGACGGCACCGGCGCGCAGGGCCACGCGGTAGGAGTGCACCCACTTGCCGAGGCCGGTGGCGCGCAGGCCGCTGCGCGAGCGCAGCCACGTCAGTCCCTTGACCACACCCTGGCGGATGTGCACCGCGGTCGACGAAGGACCGGCGAGGAACGCGCCGATCGCCACCACGATCCCGACCGCGAACAGGGTTCTCAGACCGTCGCGCAAGAACCGCAGCACGATGTCGAACGCCGCCGAGACCGGCGCCGCCGAGCGGCTCGGGACCGCGTCGACGACGATGGTGCGCCCTATCGCGAGCCCGATGGCGAGCACCAGCATGCTGAAGGCGAACCCGAGCGCGGCGCCGATGAGCGCCCGCCGTTTGTGCTGCGCGATGTAGACGCCCGCGGCGAGCAGCACGATCGCGATCCACGGCAGCCACGTCGCGAGCCGGTCCGAGGCGGTGTACCAGGACCGGGCCTGCACCAGGCCGGCCGCGTCGGCGACCGCGATCGTCGGGTGGACCTCGGGGATGCGGTTCACGATGGTGAGCCCGTCGGAGGCGAGCTGCTGCTTCGCGACGTCGATGAACGGCGCCAGGTCGAGCACGACCTTGTCGCCCTGGATCGCGATGGCCGAGGCCGATCCGTCGAGCACGGCCACCGCCTGCGTGTGGGCCACGCGGATCACGCGGTCCCACGTCTGCGCGATCTGGTCACTCGCCACGAGGTTCGCGACGCGGCCGTGCACGAAGCTCTGCACGCCCGACGCCAGCGGGCCGGTCAGGGCCTCCAGCCGGTCGGTGACGGCCGGCGGGACGCCCTGGGCGGCGAGCGCGCCGACGGCGTCGGTCGCGATGGCCTTCACGTTGACGTTCGTGAAGATCGTCTCGGTGACCCGGTCGGTCACGGCGGCCTGCACCGCCGGGTCGCGGATCAGCGGGCTCATCGTGGCGGTGAACCGGTCGGTGTCGGAGATCTGGTTGTGCACCCACACCGACGCGAGCGCGAGCGGGGCCAGGATGCAGCCGAGCACGATGAGGATCGTGGACACGATCGGCCGCCAGCCGACCCGGCGGCGTTCGCGGGTGGCCCGCAGCCGGGCGACCTCGAGCCGCAGTTGTTCCAGCTCGGCCCGCTCGTCCGCGGTCGGCTCGATGAGGTGGTCCGTGCTGTCCGACATGACCGGCCCGGCCCGCTCAGCTCGAGATCATTTCCCGCAGCGCGGCTTCCTGCTCCGCGGACAGGTTGGACTGCAGCAGCTCCGGCTTGTGGCCGCCGGCCTCGATCGCGGCCTTCACCTTGTCGACCACCGCGTCGCTGGACATCAGGAACAGGGCCGAGGTGCCGGGCGTGATCTTGTCGCGCACGGACTTGATGAAGTCGTCGTCGATGCCGACGTCGGTCAGCGAGCCGGCGAGCGCCCCGGTGGCCGCGCCGATGGCGGCGCCGATGAGCGGCATCAGGAAGATCAGGCCGAACAGCATGCCCCAGAACATCCCGCTCATCGCGCCGCCGGCGGTGAGGTTGCGCAGCTGGCGGGTCTTCGGCTTCTTGGCGTCGGGTTTCCACGACACGGTGGCCGCGTCGTGGATCGAGATCAGTTCCTGCTTGGCCAGGCTCCGGAGCGTGTCCACCGCGTTGTCGGCTCCGTCGGGGCTGTCGAACTTCCACACCGTCAGCGTCGTCATCGTGCTCTCCTGTCGGGTTCGCGGGCTGCGCCGTCGCCACCGTCGCCCCGCACGGCCGCATCCGCCTCGCCCCTGCGGGGTGAGACCCGCCGCCGCACCGCCGCGGCACCGAGGCGCAGTTCGGTGCGCCGCACCGCGTCGTGCCGGGCGGTGTGTGCGCCGGCGTCGAGCGCGCGCACGAGGGGTGACCCGGGACCGTGGCGGGCGCGGATGCCGGCGATGCGCTCGGCGAAGTCCGTCGGGCGGCCGTCCGGGTTCGTGCGCATGTCGCAGAACCACAGGGCGTCGCGCAACGGGGAGTGCTCGTCGGGGTAGCGGGCGAGGTCGGTCGCGAACCCGCGTTCTCCGGCGATGAGTTCGGCGGCCGAGTGCTGGGCCACGAGGTTCACCAGCCGGGGCGGTGCCGACACCGCGGCGAGGAACCGGGCGCCGTCGAGCGGGTGGTAGCCGCACACGACGAGCCCGGACGCGTAGCCGATGTCGTGCAACAGCGCGGCCGCCACGAGCAGCTCCACCTCGTCGGCGGGCAGCAGGCTCGGCCCGATCTGCCGCCCGCACTTCGCGACTCCCCGCACGTGCTCCCATCTTCGCGGCAGCTCGTGCGAAAGGTGGCGCCGCGCGAGGCCCCAGGCCCACGCGATCAGCGCGCCGCGAGGGTGCGTCGCCGGTTCAGCGGCGGCTGTTGCGGGGGCGGAGTGCGTCGGGGGCATGTGCGACCAGCGCCCAGATGACGAGCACGTCGAGGGTGAGCACGACCAGCGCCCAGAACGGCGCGGCGGGCAGGAAAGTCAGGTGCGCCAACGCGCTGAGCCCGGCGATCACGATACCGGGGTAGCGCGCCCAGCTCGCCCGTGTGAACAGCCCGAGCCCCGTGACCACCGCGGCCACGCCGAGCACCAGGTGCACCCAGCCCCAGCCGGTGAGGTCGAACAGCAGGGTGCCGTGCGGGGTCACGGCGTAGTACTGCGGGTCGAGCAGCGCCGTGAGCCCTTCGACCAGGGTGAAGCTCCCGAGCAGGAGCATCATCGTGGCACCGAAGAAGATCCAGCGGGCCCAGCCGGACTCCTCGTCGGCGGACTCCTGCGCGGGTGCGGCCGGGCGCACAGCGTGATCGCTCATGGTCGGATCCCTTCTCCTGGCCGCGGACATCTTCGACGGCGTGGCTCGCGGGCGCTTCGCCCCGTGCGGATGAAACCGTCCATTCCGGACGTCAGCGGGCCGGCCGTCCGGCGAGCACCCGGAGCAGCACGCGCACCGCCTCGCCCATGCCCTGGGGCGTGGCCGCGGCGGGGGCGACGCCGGGCGCGTCCAGCGGCACGCGGACGCGCAGCGCGCCGGGCAGCGTGCGGAACCGCAGCGGCGGTTCCAGCTGAAGCGCCTCACCGTCGACCCCGATGTCCACAAGGGACTGTCCCGAGGTCACTACGAACTCTTCGGCCTGCCACGCCCGGTAGCCGGGGTAGCGGGCGAGCTGGCCGGTGAGCTCCGCGGTGACCAGCGCCGGAAGGTCGCGCGCCCGGTCGACGCTCACGGTGACGATGCCGAGCGAGCCGCTGTCGAGCCGTTCGCGCGAGCCGAAGCCGCTGAGGCGGTCGAGGCGGTAGGCGCCGTTGGACACCAGCACGATGTCGGCCGGCGGACGGTCGTCGTCGCCGGGCACGCGGTACTGGAGGTCGAAGTGCTCGGACTCGGGGCCCAGCAGCTGCGGCAGCTGCCCGGCGACCGTCGACACTTTGGCGTCGCGGTAGCCCGGCGACTGGACCACCGTGGCGTAGACGCCGAGCGAGGCGTTGTTCACGAACACCCGGTCGCCGATCAGCGCGAGGTCGATGCGGTGCTCGGCCGCTTCGCCGTACGCGTCGAGGGCGGCGGTCACGTTGTCACGGTCGAGTCCGAGGTCGAGGGCGAAGTGGTTGCGCGTGCCGGCGGGCACACAGACGTACGGCAGGCCGTGGCGGCGCGCGACGTCGGCGACCAGCGCCTGGGAGCCGTCGCCGCCGGCCATCCCGAGCACGTCCGCGTGCTTCGCCGCCTCTTCTGCGAGCGCCCGCAGGTCGTCGCCGCGGCGCAGCACCACGGGGGTGACGCCGCGTTCGCGTGCCTCGCGTTCGAGGTCGAACTGCGCCACCTTCCCGCCGCCGGAGCGGGGGTTCATCAGCAGCACGCCGTGGCGTGCCGGGCCGACGCGGTCGGCCCGGGCGCGGCGGGCCAGATCGTGGCCGATCGCCACCCGGGCGGCCAGCGCCGCGAGCACCATCAGCCCGAGGACCAGCGGCAGCACCACGAACGTGCGCAGGTCCGGCAGCAGGGCGACGGCGGCGAGCGCGAGGACGGCCACGACGGCGAGCACGATCCGCGCGATCCCGTGGCGGACCAGTGCCGCCCAGGCCGCGATCGTGGCGATCACCAGCAGCACCACGGCGAGCACCAGCTGCCCCGGGTTGCGGACCGCCGCGAGCACCGCCACGACGATCGCGGCGGCCAGTGCGAGGAGGGCGCCCAGCGCGCACGCGCGCCGGGCGAGCGACGGAGCAGGGCCGGTCATGCGCCGACTCTGCGTGGGCGCGCGGCCCCGTGTCGTCACCCCGTCCGGATGATGCCTCGTCTCACCCCGTGCGGGGGAGGAAAGGCACCCGCCGGCGGGTGAAGCTGCCTCGATGGTGCTCACGTCACGACGTTCGCCGGTCGAATCCCGGGAAGACCGGATCGCCCGGGGCAAGGCGGCCCGTGCGGCCGCTCCGCGGTCGAGCCACGCCGGGTTCACGCGAGAACGCGGCCGCCCGGATCCACTGGAACTGCTCGCCCGCCAGGACGCAACGCGCGTCAAGGAGCTGCTGCCGATTCGCTACGGGCGCATGGCGGTATCGCCGTTCACCTACTTCCGCGGGGCCGCGCTGCCGATGGCGAGCGACCTTTCCGGCACGGCGGTGAGCGGGCTTCGGGTGCAGGCGTGCGGCGACGCGCACCTGATGAACTTCGGCGTGTTCGCCTCGCCGGAACGCAAGCTCGTGTTCGACATCAACGACTTCGACGAGACGTTGCCCGGCCCGTGGGAGTGGGACGTGAAGCGCCTCGCGGCGAGCCTCGAGATCGCGAGCCGGGACAACGGGTTCTCCGCTCGCCAAATCCGCGGCGTGGTGGTCGGGACGGTCGCGCAGTACCGCGAGGCGATGCGGGAGTTCGGCGAGCGCACCGCGCTCGACGTCTGGTACGCCCATGCCGACGTCGATCAGGTGAAGGCCCTCTACGCCGACCGCCTGCGCGGGCGCCGGCGCCGGATGATCGAGAAGGGCATGGCCTCGGCTCAAGCGCACGACAACCTCGGCGCGCTGCGCCGCTTCACGTCGGTCGCCGAAGGCACGGTGCGCATCAAGCCCGACCCGCCGATCGTGCTGCCCCTCGACGAGCTGGCGCGCACCAAGACGGGCGCGGACGAGGTGCGCGAGCAGCTGGGCTCGATCCTGCAGGCCTACCGCGCCACGCTGGAACCCGAGCGGCGCGTGCTGCTGGACCGCTACCGGATCGTGGACATGGCGCACAAGGTCGTGGGCGTCGGCAGCGTCGGCACGCGGTGCTGGATGGTCCTCATGCTCGGCAACGACGACCGCGACCCGTTGTTCCTGCAGGCGAAGGAAGCCGGCCCGTCGGTGCTGGAGGAGTTCGCGGGGCCCAGCGACTACGACAACGCGGGACGTCGCGTGGTCGTGGGTCAGCGGCTGATGCAGACGGTGAGTGACATCTTCCTCGGCTGGGTCCACGTGACCGGCGCCGACGACCGCCCGCGCGACTTCTACCTGCGCCAGCTGCGCGACTGGAAGGGCTCGGCCAACGTCGAGTCGATGGACCCGCGCGACCTGCGCACCTACGGCATGCTGTGCGCTTGGACGCTCGCGCGCGCCCACGCCCGCACCGGCGACAGCGTGGCGATCGGCGCCTACGTCGGCTCGAGTGACTCGTTCGACCAGGCGATCGCCGAGTTCACACGCGACTACGCCGACCAGAACGAGAAGGACCACGCGGCGTTGACCAAGGCCATCAAGACGGGTGCGGTCAAGGCCGAGTCGGGGCGGTGAAGGCGCGGCAGTTGCTCGGCCCGGGTGTGCTGCGCCCCGTGCTGACGGTGGCCACGCTCGTCGCGGTGTACTACCTGCTCCCGGTGGATCGGCAGCTCGACGCGTGGACGATCGTCGGACTGGTCGTCGGGGTCATGCTGGTCGTGGTCCTCGTCGTGGTCGAGGCCCGGATGATCCTGCGTTCCTCGCGCCCGGCGCTGCAGGGGATCCAGGCGCTCGCGCTCGTGGTGCCGCTGTTCCTCCTGGTGTTCGCCAACGTCTACTACGTGCTGGCCTACAACCGGCCCGAGACCTTCGGCGCGCCGCTGACCCGCACCGATTCGCTGTATTTCGTGGTCACCGTGTTCGCGACGGTCGGGTTCGGCGACATCACGCCCCTGACCCAGGGCGCGCGCCTGCTGGTCACCGCGCAGATGCTCGCCGACCTGCTGGTGGTGGGCGTCGCGTTGCGGGTGATCGTGACGGCCGTGCAGCGCCGCCGCTCAAGTCCGATCGAGGGACTGGCCTTACCTTCAGCGCTGCGCGCGCCGCGGGATCAGCAGGGCCGTGACGACACCGACGAGACCGAGGCACACGAGCATGATCAGGGCGATGCCGAACGGCCCGTTGCCCGGGACGGCCGCACCGGCGAGCACGGAGCCGACCAGCGCGGTGCCCAATGACGAGCCGAGGTTCGACACGCTGCGCGAGACACCCGAGATGTCGCCCTGCAACTCCTCCGGGGAGCTCGACTGCACGAGGTTGACCGACGCCGTCAGCATCACGCCGACCCCGATGCCCATCAGCAACAGCCCGGGCGTGAACGTCCAGACGCTCGAGTCCTCCCGCACCAGCAGCAGCATCAGCACCAGGCCCAGCGTCGTGGCGGTGAAGCCGGCCCGGATCAGCCTGCGCAACGAGTGGCGCCGCGACATCCGTCCCGCGAGAGCCGACGCGGCGAGGATGCCGATGGTGGCGGGCACGAGCACCAGCCCCGTCTCGATCGCGCTGAAGCCGCGGATCTGCTGCAGGAACACCGACGTCACGAAGAAAGAGCCCTGCATGACCAGCCACTGCAGCACCTGGGTCACCAGCCCGAGGTTCGAGGCCTTGCTGCGGAAGATCTTCAGCGAGAACAGCGGGGCGCGCCCCGCGTGCTCCACGCGCCGCAGGTGCAGGAAGAAGATCGCCAGCAGCACGGCCCCGATCGCGACGTAGATCCACACCGGCGACATGCCGCCCGTCGGGATCACCACCGTGCCGCCGATCGTGAAGTCCTCCCGCGACTTGAGCCACCCGTAGGTGGAGCTCTGCAGCACGCCGAAGACCACGAAGAACAGCCCGGCCGCCGACAGCACCGCGCCCCAAACGTCGAAGTGCGGCGGCCGCTCGGCCAGCGGTGGGTCGACGATACGCAGGGCGAGGACGATGATCAGCACGATCACGGCCACCTGGAAGAGGAACGACGTCCGCCAGCCGAGGTAGCTCGTGATCAGGCCGCCCAGCAGCGGCCCCGCCGCCGCGCCGAGCCCCGCCGCCCCGCTCACGATCCCGAAGTTGCGGGCGCGGGCGCTCACGTCCTCGAACACCACCGTGATGAGGATGTAGATCGGCGGGATCAGCAGCGCCGACCCGATGCCCTCCAGCAGCGAGTACCCCACGATCAGCAGCCCGATGCCCTGCGCGAACGACGCCAGCAGCGCGCCCGAGCCGTAGATCACGAGGCCCGCGATGAAACAGACCTTGCGGCCGAGGAAGTCCGTGAGCTTGCTGCCCGGGATCATCAGCGCGGCCATCGTGAGCGTGAACAGCGTGATCGCCGTCTGGATACTGATGACCGACGTGCCGATGTCGTCGGCGATCGTGCTGATCGCCACGTTCATGTTCGTCGCCGCGTAGCTCGCGATGAACTGCCCGAGCGCGAGCGGCAGCACGACGGCGGAAGCGGAGACGCTCTTCGATCCCGTGGCCATCGGGGCCCTCTCCTCGATGCCCCACCTTGCGAAGCCGCGGCGGCGACGGCATCACCTGTTGCGGATGACCCGCCGGAGCCCCGCTCACCGGACGCTGGCACCGGGCGGGCCCCCGGTGTCCGGCCGAGGGAGGCGGGCCATGACCGAGACCGCGATCGCCGATCACGGGATGGTGGGCGACCTGCAGACGGCGGCGCTGATCACCACCGACGGGTCCGTCGACTGGTTCTGCTGTCCGCGCTTCGACTCGCCGAGCGTGTTCGGCGCGTTGCTCGACGACGAGCGCGGCGGGCGGTTCAGCGTGCACCCCGTGGGCACGGAGTACGAGACGAAGCAGATGTACCACCCGGACACCGCGGCGCTCATCACACGGTTCTTCACTGCCGACGGCGTGGGCGAGGTCGTCGACTTCATGCCGCCGCTGGACGAACGCGCCACGGACAACCACCGGCTGGTGCGGCTGCTGCGGTGTGTGCGCGGGCGAATGAAGTTCGAGCTGGAGGTGGCGCCGCGGTTCGGCTACGGGCGGGTGCCGCACACGGTCGACGTGAGCGCGGGCGGCGTGGTCTTCTCGACCGACGACGTGGCGCTCACGCTGCACGTGGTGCGCGAGCCCGACGACGAGCGGCTGGCCGAGGCGCAGATCCACGACGGCGACGTGCGCGGCACGGTCACCCTCACCGCCGGGCAGGTGCGCGGGCTGGTGCTGGAGTCGGCGGCCGAGGGCCGGCCGCGGGAGATTCGCGTGGCCGAGGTGGAGCGGCTGTTCGACGAGACCGTGGCGTTCTGGCGGTCCTGGCTCGCGCGCTCGACCTACCGCGGCCGCTGGCGCGAGATCGTCGAGCGCGCGGCGATCACGTTGAAGCTGATGACGTACGCGCCGACCGGCGGGCTCGTCGCCGCGCCGACGATGGGGCTGCCGGAGCAGGTGGGCGGCGAACGCAACTGGGACTACCGCTACACGTGGGTGCGCGACGCGTCGTTCTCCGTGTATGCGTTGCTGGGCCTCGGTTTCGTCGAGGAGGCCGAGCAGTTCGGTGCGTGGCTGGGCCGGCGGATCCGTGAGGGCGGCGCGGGGGAGGGCCGGCCGCTCAACATCATGTACCGCATCGACGGCTCGTCCGACTTGAAGGAAGACCTGCTGGAGCACTGGTCCGGCTATCGCGGCTCGCGTCCCGTGCGAGTCGGCAACGGCGCGGCCGAGCAGCTGCAGCTCGACATCTACGGCGAAGCGCTCGACAGCCTGTACGTCGCCGACCTCGCCGGGCTGACCGTGCCCCACCGCGGCTGGGCGGGACTGGCCGGCGTGCTCGACTGGGTCACCGAACACTGGGACCAGCCCGAGGAGGGCATCTGGGAGACACGCGGCGGCCGCCAGGCCTTCACCTACGGGCGCCTGATGTGCTGGGTCGCCCTCGACCGCGGCATCCGGTTGGCGTCCGAACACGGCCGCCCCGCGCAGGTCGACCGCTGGCGCGACGCGCGCGACCGCATCTACGAGCAGATCATGGCCCGCGGCTGGAACACCACGCGGAAGGCCTTCGTGCAGCACTACGACACCGACGTGCTCGACTCCTCGCTCCTGCGTATGCCCATGGCCGGCTTCATCGCCCCGCGCGACCCCATGTGGCTGTCCACTTTGGACGCGATGGAGTCCGAACTCGTGACCGACAGCCTCGTCTACCGCTACGACCCCGGCGCCTCGCCCGACGGCCTGCGCGGCTCCGAGGGCACGTTCTCCTTGTGCAGCTTCACCTGGGTCGGCGCATTGGCCCGCGCCGGGCGCCTCGACCAGGCGCGGCAGGCGTTCGAGAAGATGCTGACCTACGCCAACCACGTCGGGCTGTACTCCGAGGAGATCGCCCTGACCGGTGAGCAGATCGGCAACTTCCCGCAGGCCTTCACGCACCTCGCGCTGATCGACGCGGCGCTCACGCTGGACGCGGCCCTCGACCGGGCCGAGCCGGGTGCGGTCCACCGTGCCGTCAGTGTCCACAGTGTCCAGCTCGGCGGGCTCAGGGTGTGAAGACGATCCGCTCGCCGGGGTCGGACGGTGCCGTCCAGGTGTCCTCGACCTCCGCGAGCGGGATGGCCTTCGCGGCGGTACCGAAGGTGCCGGCGGCGAGCTCGTCGAGCAGTGCCGGCAGTTCGGCGACGATCCCGGCCGTGGTCAGCGAACCCTGACCACTGCCCATGATCCGCAGGTTCGCCGCGCGCAGCAGGGCCGAGGGCAGCGTGACGTCGGCGCCGGCGGGGGAGCCCATCTGCACCCAGGCCAGCGGTTTGCTGCGCTCGGTGCGGTGGGTGACGAGCGCCCGCATGGCCAGCTCGGCCGGGGCGCCCCACGTGTAGTCGAGCACGACGTCGACGTCCGCGGTGAGCTTGTCCGCGTCGGCGGTGGAAACTACGCGGGTCGCACCGAGCCCGGTGATCAGCTCCAGCCGCCGCGGATCCCGCCCGACCGCGACGATCTCGCTCGCCCCCAGGTGCCGCGCGACCTCCACGGCCAGCCGCCCGGCGTCGCCCGTCGCGCCGAGCACCAGCACGCTCTGCCCCGGCTCGAAATCGACCCGCCGCCGCAACGCCACCCACGACGACGTCGCCGGGTTCATCGCGGCGGCGACCGCCACCGCGTCGGCCGCTTCGGGCAGTTCCACCGCCCGCCGCGGATCGAGCACCGCGCGCTCGGCCATCGTCCCCGGCCCGTCGTCGCCGGCGACGAAGTACACGCGCCTGCCGTCGGGCAGCCGGCCCACTCCGTCGACGCCCGGGACCATCGGCAGCCGCCCGTCACCGGTGTAGTGCGTGCCGCCCGCGCCGGACCGCACGCGCGGGTGCAGCCCGGCCGCGAGCACCTCCGCGAGCAGCTGCCCGCCGCCGGCTTCGGGCGTCTCGAGCTCTTCGTAGCGGGGCGCATGGAGCAACCATCGGACCTGGGCCTCGTCGACGGCCTGGCGCGGCTGTCCTTCCTGGTCCAGGGCGAGCTCGCCCCCGTCGCCGCCGAGCACGGCCTGTCGCTCGTGCAGCTGCGCCTCCTCGGCATCCTGCGCGACCGCACGCCCGGCATGCAGGAACTCGCGCGCCACCTCGAGCTCGACAAGTCGAGCACCACGGCCTCGTCACCGGCGCCGAACGCCGCGGCCTGGATCCAGTGCACCCCGGCCCCCCACGACGGCCGCGCGGTGCTCGTGGCGCGCACCGCCGACGGCCACACCCTGGCGCGCGAGGGCGAGGCGGCGGTGGGGCGCCGGCTGGAAGCGCTCGCGGCCGGTCTCACCGAGGCGCAACGCACCCGCTTGGCTCAGCTGGCGAGTCTCCTGGTGGCTACGGCGGGGTGATTCTCAGGCGCCGATGCCTTCGAGCACCGTCGCCACCACGTCGTCGAGCGAGGGGGCCGGGGCCGGGCCCGCGTGGGGGACCAGGGCGGAGAACACCGTCTCGTGGCAGGCGCCGACGAGCAGGGCCGCGGCGGCGTCGAGATGAGCGGTGGAGGAGAGGCGGCCGAGGTCGCGTTCGGCGTGGAGGTAGGTCAGCAGGCGGTCGCGCCATTCGGTGTTCGTGGGGGTGAGGGCCGCGAAGCGGGTGAGGACCACCGGGTGGGCGAGCAGACCGGCGAACGTGGGCAGGATGGCGCGGTGCAGGGCGAGCCCGTAGGCGAGGTGTGCGCGGAGGTTGGCCTCGACCGTGGCGTCACCGGCCACGGGCAGGTCGCCCAGAGCGCGTTCGGCGCCGCGGACGTGGGCGCGCAGGGCGTGCGCCAGGAGTTCTTCCTTGTCAGCGAAGTGGTTGTACAGCACGCCGTCCGCGACGCCGGCGCGGCGGGCGATCGCGCGGACCGTCAGCTTCGCCGCGCCTTCCTCGGCCATGAGCGCGCCGGCCGTCGCGATGAGGTGCTCGCGCAGGCTGCGGTCCCCGTCGCGCAGGGCGGCTGCTGTTCTCGGTGACATCACGGCCATCGTATTCACCGCGCGGCGGTGACGAGCCACGCCGCGCCCCGCAGCCGCACGGCGCCGGGCTCGGCGAACGGGCGCAAGGCCGCAACCAGCGCGGCTTCGGCGCCCGGCCCGTGCTGCCGGACGGGGCCCCAGCCGGCGATGAACTCCGCCGCGTGGGCCACGTCGCGGCCCCACACCTGGTCGGCCTCGACGCGCGTGCACGTGACGTCGCGGAATCCGGCGTCGGTCAGCACCGAACGCGTGTGCACGGGATCGGCCAGCGACGTCGGCCCGGCGCCCGAAGGCAGTGGCGCCACCGCGCCGAACACCGTCCCGAGATCGGTCCCGGCGAGCTCGGTCAGGCATACGAACGCGAGCTGCCCGCCCGGCCGCAGCGCGTGGCGCACCCGGGCGAACGCCGCCACCGGATCCGCGTAGAACATCACCCCGAACCGGCTCAGCGCGACGTCGAACGAGCCCTCGGCGAACGGGAAAACCTGCACGTCACCCTGCTCGAACACCACGTTCCCCGCGCTCCGGGCCCGCGCCGTGGCCAGCATCGGCCCGGACAGGTCGACGCCCAGCACCCGGCCGGACCCGGACCGCGCCGCCGCGAGCCGCGTCAGCTGCCCGGTGCCGCACCCGAGGTCGACCACGTCGTCGCCCGGACCCACCGCGGCCAGCAGGAACTCGTTGAACCCGCTGTTCACCGCGTCGTAGCGATCGGCGTGCTCCGCCCAGTGCCCACCCTCGTAGCCGTTCCACGCCTGCGCCTGCGCCGTGTTGACGATCCCGGTCACGATCTCCTCCTCGAACGTTGTGAACACATGTTCATGAACAGGTGTTCATCATGGCTCGCCATTCCGGGAGCTGTCAAACAGTCCGATGTGGACGGTCATGATCACGTCAGCGATTCGTAAGGCTCCGCCACCTCGGCCTGCGAGCTGATCTTGGTTACCGTCGGCCGGACATCCGATCACGACGAAAGGGGAGCTCGTGGCTTCTCGGGTCACACTGGGAGGGCGCACCGAGGCCGTGGGCGGGCTCGTGGTGCGCTACGGGCTCGTGCTGGTCGTCGCGTGGATCGCGGTCCTCAAGCTGACCGCGTCGGAAGCCCTGCGCATCCAGCAGTACGTCTCGCACAGTCCTTTCCTGGGCTGGCTGAACGGCGTCCTGGATCCGCGGTCCCTCGCGATCGTCCTCGGCGCGGTCGAGTTCGCCGCCGCCGTTCTCATCGCGGCCGGCCCGTGGGCGCCGCGGCTGTCCGCCGTGGGCAGCGCGCTCGGCATCCTGATTTTCCTGACCACACTCAGCTTTTTCCTCACCACGCCAGGCGTCGGGGATGCGGCCGCGGGCGGTTTTCCCGCCTTGTCCCCGGTCGGTCAGTTCCTGCTCAAGGACGTGGTTCTGCTCGGCGCCTCGATCTGGACCCTGGGCCGGTCGCTGAACCGCGTGACGTCCTAAGTGGACGAGTAGTTCCGGCCCTTCCACCCGGCACCACGGCCGGCGAAGTGCCGGCGCGCCGAATCGAGTGTCATCAGCGTGTACAGCAGCGCCGTCACCGGCAGCAGCACGCCCAGCACCGGCCACTGCCGATAGTAGCGCGCGATCGGCACGAACGTCGCCGCCATCAGCACCCACGCGGCCAGTGCCGGCCACGAGGGGCCGGCGAACGTCAGCGCCGGGGGAGCGAGGAACACCAGGGCCAGACCGACGACAGTGCCCGCCAGCACGAACGGTGAGTGGCGCAACTGCGTGTACGCCGTGCGCGCGATCATCTGCCACAGATCGGTCAGCCGCGGGTAGGGCCGGACACTGTGGACGTTCGTCGCGAACCCCAGCCACGTCCGCCCGCCCGCCGCGGACACCGCGCGGGCCAGGGCGACGTCGTCGATCACGGCGCCGCGGACGGCCGCGACACCACCCGCGCGTTCGAGCGCGCGGCGGCGCACGAGCACGCACCCGCCGGCAGCCGCGGCCACTCGCGAGCGCGGGTTGTTCACTCGCCGGAACGGGTAGAGCATCGCGAAGAAGTACACGAACGCCGGCCCGATCAGCCGTTCCCAAGGCGTTTCGGTGCGCAGCACGGCCATCTGTGACACGAGGTCGTGCTCACCGCACGCCGCCACGAGGGTTTCGAGCGAACCCGGGCCGTGCTCGATGTCCGCGTCGGTCAGCAGCACGAAATCCACCGCGCCCGCCTCCGCGACGCCGCGAGCGACCGCCCACAGCTTGCCCGTCCAGCCCGCCGGCAACGGGTCCGGCGTGACCACGGTCAGTGGTAACGCGTCGGGCACGCCGCCGAGCCGCCGGGCGAGGTCACCGGTGCCGTCGGTGCTGTCGTCGTCGACGAGGATCACGCGCGCCTCGCCCGGATACCGTTGCGCGAGCAGGGCGGGCAACGTCGCCGGGAGCACGGCCGCCTCGTCGCGCGCCGGCACCACGACCGCCACCGACGGCCACTCGGCCGGGCGCGCCGACGGCGGCAACCGCTGGTCCGTCCGCCAGAACCAGCCGTGGCCGAAGGCCAGTCCCAGCCACACCGCGAGCGTGAGCCACCCGAGCACCGTCAGCACTTCGCGGATCCTAGCGCCGCGATCGCGGCTCGGCGCGACGACAGCATCGGTCAAGAACCATCGGACGACTGACCTTGTCGCACCGGAAAACCCGGGTGCGAGTGAACGGCGTCAACCAGGCACGAACGCAGATTCCCGCGGCGGACAGGGAACGGACAGTCGAGCGCACCTCCCCCGGGTAGGTCTAGACATCCGATGGATCACGCACCTAGTGTGCTGGACGATCCACCAGGTCGTCGCCGGCTGCCACCGGGGCACGCGGCCGCGCGGACTCGTCAGGAGGAGCACGTGCCGATCTCGAGGCGCCGGAACGCCGTTCTGGCCGCACTGTTTTCCCTCGCCGTGGCCGGAGCCACGGCCACGCCCGGTGCCGCCGCACAGCCGGACCGCGGCTGCACCGGACCGATCAAGACCGCGGCGATCATGACCGTCGAACCGTGCGACGGCATGGACCGCGTCCTGGCCAAGGCCGCCGCCGTCGTGCCGCGGCCCGGCCAGCTCGCCTGGCAGCAGCGGCCCGTCACCGCGTTCACGCACTTCGGCATGAACACCTTCACCGACCGCGAATGGGGTTCGGGCGCCGAGAAGGAGTCGACGTTCGCGCCGCCGGCCGTGGACACCGACCAGTGGATGCGCTCGCTGAAGGGCGCCGGCGTCACGCAGGTGATGCTCACCGCGAAGCACCACGACGGCTTCGTGCTCTACCCGACCCGCTACACCGACCACTCCGTCGTCGCCAGCCCGTGGTGGCTCGGCGCGGGCTGCACCGACCCGAAAGCCGACGCCGCCCGCCAAGCCGCGCAGGCCGACCGCGCGCAGGACCCGTCCGCGTTCTGGCAGGCGCGTGACGCCGGCTGTACCAACCCACGCGGCGACATCCTGCGCGACTACGTGGATTCCGCGCGCAGGGCCGGCCTCAAGGTCGGTGTTTACCTCTCACCCGCCGACGGCGCCGAGCTGCCCGCGACCTTCTTCGCCGACGAGGTCAAGCGGATCGAGGCGAAGGTCGCCGCCGGCCAGTCGCTGTCCATCGAGGAACAGGCCACCTACGACGACCGCGCGAGCGCACCGCAGGGCCAGGGCCGCTACGGCACCGGCAGCGCGGTGACCCCACGGACCATCCCCACGCTGGTGGCGAACGACGACCGCGCCGCCGCGCTCGCAGCCGGGAAGCTGCCGCGCTTCACCGTGCACGAGGACGACTACAACACCTACTACCTCAACCAGCTCTACGAACTGTTCACCCAGTACGGGCCGATCGACGAGCTGTGGCTCGACGGCGCCAACCCCTGGCGCGACCGCGGCATCAGCGAGAACTACGACTTCACCACCTGGTTCTCGATGATCCACGCGCTCTCGCCGAACACCGTCACGTTCGCCGGGCCGGCCGGCGTGCGCTGGGTCGGCAACGAGGCCGGCCAGGCGCGGACCACGGAGTGGAGCCCGCTGCCGACGACCGGCGACCCGAACACCGCGCACAACGAGGAGCTGTTCCTCGGCGGCGCGACCGCCACCGACCTCGGCTCGCGCCAGGTGCTCGCCGACCCGTCGGTGCGCTTCCTGCAGTGGGCGCCGGCCGAGTCCGACGTCTCGATCCGCCCCGGCTGGTTCTTCCACCCCGGCGAACAGCCGAAAACCGCCGCGCAGCTCGTCGACCTCTACCGGCGGACGGTGGGCCGCAACTCCTCGTTGCTGCTGAACGTGCCGCCGGGCCCGGACGGCGAGTTCGCGCCCGCGGACGTCGCTTCCTTGGCGGCCTTCGGCCAGTCCGTGGCGGCCACGCAGGTGAACCAGGCCCACGCGCGGCCCGGCGAGAAGGCCGTCGCCGCGGTCACCGACAATTCGCTGACCACCTCGTGGACGCCACCGCACGGCGCACTGGAGGGCACGCTCGACGTACCGCTCGCCCGGCCCGCGACGTTCGACCAGATCCGCCTAGGCGAGGACATCAGCCGCGGCCAGCACGTGGAGGGCGCGACCGTGCAGGCCGAGGTCGACGGCGCGTGGCAGACGCTCGGCACCGTCACCACCATCGGCTACGCCCGCCTGGTCACGCTCTCCGCACCCGTGACGACCGGCCACCTGCGCGTGGTGATCACCCGGGCGCGGGCCACGCCGTACCTCTCGACCTTCGCCCTGTACCGCACCGTGCCGCCGGCCGCCTGACCCGAAGGACCCCTTCATGACTTCCCGGAAACGCCACCTGGCCGCCGTGCTCGCGGCCGGGGTTTCGCTCGCCGCACTCGTCACGCAGCCCGCCGCGGCCGCGGCCGATCACCACCAGCCGCTGCCCGTCGTCACACCCACGCCGCAGTCGCTCGCCCGCGACTCGGCCGACGTCGCGGTGCCCGACGAGGTCGTGCTCGTCACCGACAGCACCACCGACGCCGCCGCGAAAGACCTCGTCACCACGCTGTTCCGGCAGCACGGCGCGCGCAAGGTCACCGCCGTCACCCAGGAGCCCCGCCACGGCCACGCGCTCGTGGTCCGGCTCGGCGCCGGCGCCGCGGCCCCGTCCCAGGCCGAGGGCTACTCGCTCACCACCACGCGCGGCGAGATCGTGATCGCCGGGCGCGACGGCTCCGGCCAGTACTACGCGGCGCAGACGCTGCGACAGCTGTTCGTCCGCTCCGGCCACGGCTGGGCCATCAGCGGTGTGGCCGTGCGCGACTGGCCGAACATGGCGTTGCGCGGGTCGATCGAGGGCTTCTACGGCCCGCCGTGGAGCACCGCCGACCGGCTGCGGCAGATCGCGTTCCTCGGCGAGGTCAAGGCCAACACCTACGTCTACAGCGCCAAGGACGACGCCTACCTGCGCGCACAATGGCCCGATCCCTACCCCGTCGAAGAGCTGGCCACGCTCGGGCAGCTGGTGCGGTCGGCGACCGCGCACCACGTCGACTTCACCTACGCGCTCTCGCCCGGTGTGTCGATCTGCTTCTCCTCGCCCGACGACCTCGCCGCGGTGAAAGCGAAGCTGCAGTCGGTGTACGACCTCGGCGTGCGGTCGTTCTCGATCCCGTTCGACGACATCTCCTACACCAAGTGGAACTGCGCGGCCGACCAGACGGCGTTCGGCGCGCCCGGCCAGGCCGCCGCGGGCAAGGCCCAGGTTTCGCTGCTCAACGCGATCACGAACGACTTCGTCAAGACCCACGACGGCGCCCGTCCACTGCAGACGGTGCCCACCGAGTACAGCGACCTGAAGGACTCGCCGTACAAGACCGAGCTGCGCGAGAACCTCGACCCCTCGGTGGTCGTGCAGTGGACCGGCACGGATGTGGTGCCGCCGAGTGTCACCACCGACGAGGCCCAGCAGGTGTCCACTGTGTACGGCCGCAAGGTGTTTCTCTGGGACAACTACCCCGTGAACGACTACGAGCAGTCCTCCGGCCGGCTGCTGCTCGCGCCCTACGCCCAGCGGGAGGCCGGGCTTTCGCAGTACCTCAACGGGATCGTGGCCAACCCGATGAACCAGGAGGCGGCCAGCGAGGTCGCCGAGTTCGGGGCCACGGACTTCGCGTGGAACGACGCCGGGTACTCGCCGGAGCGCTCGTGGCCGCAAGCGCTTGCGCGGCTCGCGGGCGGCGACGCCCGGGCCACGGCCGCGTTGCGGGTGTTCGCCGACCTCGAGCACCTGGCCCCGACGTTCGGCCCGACGCCGTGGCAGCCGCAGGCCCCGGTGCTCGCGGCGAAGGCGAAGGCGTTCTGGCAGCGGTGGAACGCGGGCGACCACCGGGTGGGCGACCTGCGGGCGTACGCCGTGCAGATCCGCGATGCCGCGAAGGTCATCCGCGGCGGCCGGGTGGAGAGCGCGTTCGTCGACGAGGCCTCACCGTGGCTCGATGCGACGGCTTTGTGGGGTGGCGCGATGGTCGACCAGCTCGACGCCCTCGCGGCTGCCGGGCGTGGTGACACCAAGGCGGCGCAGCGGCTCACCGCGTCCGCCGACGGTCTCGTCGCCCGGGCCCAGGCCGTGAAGACGGGCGACACCAACCGGTGGGGGGTGCGGCAGGCGCTCGTCGGCGACGGGGTCCTCGACGCGTTCATCACCCAGGCCCGGGCCGCGACGCTCGGCTGACCCCGAAGGACGGAGAGCTTCGTGAGTGCAGTGAGCAGGAGGAGTTTCCTCGGTGGGGTCGCCGGGCTGGCCGCGGCGAGCACGGTGTTCGCCGGGCCGGCCGGCGCGGCGGGCCGCGGAGGGTTGACCGTGTCCGGCGAGCAGTTCCTGTTGGACGGCAAGCCGTTCCAGATCATCTCGGGTGCCGTGCACTACTTCCGGATCCACCCCGACCAGTGGCGCGACCGGCTGGAGCGGCTGCGGGCGCTCGGCCTGAACACGGTCGAGACGTACGTGGCGTGGAACTTCCACCAGCCGAAGCCGGGCCCGCCGGACTTCAGCGGGTGGCGTGACCTGCCGAAGTTCATCCGCACCGCCGGCGAGGTGGGGCTACGGGTGATCGTGCGGCCGAGCCCGTACATCTGCGCGGAATGGGAGTTCGGCGGCCTGCCCGCGTGGCTGCTCGCCGACCGCGACCTCGAACTGCGCTGCGCGGATCCGAAGTACCTCAAGGCCGTGGACGCCTGGTACGACCACCTCGTGCCGCGCCTGGCCGCGCTGGAGGCGCACCGAGGCGGGCCGGTGATCGCCGTGCAGATCGAGAACGAGTACGGCAGCTACGGCAACGACACCTCGTACCTGGCGCACCTGCGCGACAGCCTGCGCTCGCGCGGGTGCGCGAGTCTGCTGTTCGCGGCCGACGGCGCGTCGGACTTCTTCATGCGCTTCGGCTCGTTGCCGGGCACGCTCGAAGTCGGCACGGGCGACGGCAACCCGGTGCCGAGTCTCGAGGCGCTGAAGAAGTTCCAGCCCGGCAAACCGGTGATGATGGCGGAGTTCTGGGACGGGTGGTTCGACCACTGGGGCGAGCAGCACAACACCCGCGACCCGCAGCAGATGGCGGGCTACATCGACACGGTGCTCGCCAGCGGCGCGTCGGTGAACCTGTACATGGCATGCGGTGGCACGAACTTCGGCTTCACGAGCGGGGCCAACACCTCCGGCACGACGTATCAGCCCACCGTCACCAGCTACGACTACGACTCCCCGGTCGGGGAGGCCGGCGACCTCGGCGCGAAGTTCACCGCGCTGCGGGCCGTGATCGGCAAGTACACGAAGCTGCCCGAGGGGCCGATCCCCGGCCGTTCGCCCCGGCTGGCGCCGCAGACCGTGAAGCCGGATGCGTCGGCGTCGCTGCTGGAGTCGCTGCCCGCGTTGTCGAAGGTGGTGCGCTCGCCGCAGCCGCTGCCGATGGAGAAGCTCGGCCAGGCCACCGGGCTCATCCACTACCGCACGAAGGTGCAGGGCCCGCACAACGGCACCCTGAGCATCCACGGCCTCGCCGACCGCGCGCTGGTCTTCGCCGGCGGCAAGCAGGTCGGGGTCCTCGACCGCAACACCCCCGACGGCACGGTGGACCTGGTGTTCGAGGAGGCGGAGAACCAGCTCGACATCCTCGTGGACGCGATGGGCCGGATCAACTACGGCCCGTACCTCGCCGACCGCAAGGGCATCGACGGGTGGGTCGCGATGAACACCCAGCAGAAGCTCTTCGGCTGGGAGATCCGGCCGTTGCCGCTCGACGATCTGTCCACAGTGCACTTCACCCCGGGTGCTCCGGCAGCCGGCCCGGCCTTCCACCGGGCCGCGGTGCCGATCGAGGCGCCCGCCGACGGGTTCGTCGCGCTGCCGGGCTGGGAGAAGGGCATCGTCTGGCTGAACGGCTTCAACCTGGGTCGCTACTGGAGCCGCGGTCCACAACGGACTCTCTACGCCCCGGCGCCGCTGTGGCGCAGGGGGCGCAACGAGCTCGTGGTGCTGGAGCTGCACCAGCCGGGGGAGACGCTGGAGATCCGCGCGGAGGCCGACCTGGGGTGAGACGCAGGTCACTTTCGCCGGTGTCACAACTTCGCGGGCCCACCCGTCAAGGGTGTGTAACCAGTGGAAAAGGGCGAAGGAGCAGGCCAGTGGAAGCACGACTCAACCTCTTCGAGAACGCGGTCGCCGGCAAGTTCATGAAGTACCTGAACGCGGCGAACAAGCCGATCGCCGACTCGGGCCTTCCCGCCGCGACGCAGGAGCTCGTGAAGCTGCGCGCCAGCCAGATCAACGGCTGCGGCTTCTGCACCGACATGCACTACAAGGAAGCGGTCGCCGCGGGCGAGGAGCCCACCCGCCTCAACCTCGTCGCGGCCTGGCGCGAAGCCACCGTCTTCACCGACGCCGAGCGCGCGGCCCTGGAGCTGGCCGAAGAGGGCACCCGCATCGCCGACGCCGCGGGCGGCGTCAGCGACGAGGTCTGGCAGCAGGCCGCCAAGCACTACGACGAGGACCAGCTCACTGGCCTCACCATGCTCATCGCGCTCATCAACACCTACAACCGCATGAACGTCATCACCCAGCAGTCGGCGGGCCACTACGAGGTGGGCATGTTCGGCTGACCCCTGGCCCACCACCGCTCCCACCGCTACGACGCCCCAGGCACCGGCCCGCCCGGAGCTTGGGGCGTTGTGCTGTCCGGGGGCCACCCGGTCGGCGGGGTCGAGCCGCCGGGTGCGCGCCGATCTCGGCCCGTCCTGGGCTTTCCGCCCGCCCCTCCCGACTGCCCGATTCGAACAAATCATCCCGCCGTGTCGCCCTCTTGCTGCGTCGGTGCTGAGTCTCCAGCCACCCTCACTTGTCAGGGGGCCCATCCGTCCCGCACCCTCCCACCTGCACGGATTCCACGGGACTGCTCGCGCTGTGCTCACGGGGCGCTGCGCACCGTGATCCTCAACGAAATCGTCCCCACAATCTTGTACGAGATTGTTAACAATCGTGTATGGTCCCCGTTTGCCGGAGCGCGCGGGCTCCGAGCCGGGTCGCCGAGGATCCGGTGCTGCGCCGAATCGCCGGTTCACAGGAGGTCACATGGACATCATCGACTCGCATACCCACGTCATCTCCCCGGACGCCGGCCAGTACCCGGTCGACCCCATCGGCGGGAAGCAGAGCGAGTGGTCGAAGGCGCACCCGGTGGACATCGACGGCCTCGTGCGGGCCCTCGACTCGGCGGGCATCGCGCAGGCCGTGGTGGTGCAGGCGTCCACGGTGTACGGCCACGACAACCGCTACGTCGCCGACGCGCTGCGCCGCCACCCCGACCGCTTCGCGGGCGTTTACTCGATCGACGCGATGGCCCCCGACGCCGTCGAGAAGATCGACCACTGGCAGGGCCTCGGCCTCTCGGGCTTCCGCCTGTTCACCACCGGCACGACCATGCCGGGCCAGGCCGACTGGCTCGGCCACGAGGACTCGTTCCCGGCCTGGGCCCACGCCGAGAAGCACGACATCCCCGTGTGCCTGCAGATGACGATCCAGGGCCTGCCGAAGCTGCGCGAAATCCTCGACCGTTTCCCGCGCGTGCGCGTGCTGCTCGACCACTGCGCGCGACCCGACCTTTCCGACGGGCGCCCCTACCGCCTGGCCAAGGACCTGTTCGACCTCGCCGCCTACCCGGGCGTGCACCTCAAGCTCACCCACCGCGCGCTGGCCGCGTCGGCGAAGGGCGCGTCCACGACCGAGGACTTCCTCACCGACCTGGTCGCGGCCTACGGCGCCGCCCGCATCGCGTGGGGCTCCAACTTCCCCGCGGCCGACGGCGTGCTGCCCGACCTGCTGGCCGAGGCCCGCGAGACGGTCTCCGTGCTGCCCGAAGCCGACCTCGACCAGATCTTCGGCGGGACCGCCGCCGCTTTCTACCCGTCGCTGAAGGGTGCGAGCCGTGCCTGAGCCCACGACCCTGCGGACCGTCCTCGCGGACTACCCGCACACCAAGCCGCTCAAGAACGGCGAGGTCACCAGCCCGTCGGTCGAGCTCGACTTCACCGCGGTCTCGCCGGTGCACAAGGCGTTCGCGCCGATGGTGCGCGACGAGGCCTACGACCTGAGCGAGCTGGCCATCGTCACGGCGCTGCAGGCGATCGCCTACGGCCGCCCCGTGGTGCTGCTGCCGGCCGTGGTCGCGTCGCGGTTCCAGCGCGGCTGCCTCATCGCCCACGCGTCGCGCCCGGTGGACCCGGCCGCACTCAAGGGCAAGCGCATCGGCGTGCGCGCCTTCACCCAGACCACGGGGATGTGGGTCCGCGCGCACCTCACCGAGGACTTCGGCCTCGCCTCGCGCGACATCCACTGGCTCACCCGCGACGGCGCCCACGTCGCCGAGTACCAGGACCCGGACTTCGTCGAGCACGGCGTCGGCGACGCGAGCCTGCCCGACCTCCTGCGCGAAGGCCGCATCGACGCCACCATCCTCGGCAACGACCTGCCCGAAGGCGACGAGTTCGTACGCGTGATCCCGGACGCCGCCACCCGCGACGAGCAGTGGTGGCGCGAGCACGGCTTCATGCCGATCAACCACATGGTCGTCGCGGGGGAGTCGGTGAGCCGCCGCGACCCCGGCGCGGTCCGCGAGGCCTACGAGCTGCTGCGCCGCGCCGACGCGACCGTCGAGCAGCCCGCCGGCGCGCCGGTCCCCACGGTGTTCGGCTTCGAGCGCCTGAGTGGCCCGATCGAGCTGATCGTCGACGCGTGTCTCGAACAGGGCCTGCTCCCGCGCCGCCTCGACGCCGACGAGGTGTTCGCCCCGGCCCGCCGCATCCTCGGCTAGCCCCGGCTTTCCCGAGTCACAGCCTCCCCACCCGGAGATTCAACGGAGAAACCGGAAGACGATGAGCGAAACCACGTCCGCGGGCGCCCCCGGGCAGACCCGCAAGCGCAAGCCGTTCTACCAGGACCTGACCTTCCAGGTCCTCGCCGGCGTTGTCGTCGGCGTGCTCGTGGGTGCGCTCGCGCCCTCGGTCGGGCACCACGTCGACTTCCTCGGCGACATCTTCATCCACCTCATCCAGATGGTCGTCGGCCTGATCATCTTCTGCACGGTCACGCACGGCATCGCGAGCGTGCGCGATCTCGGCAAGGTCGGCCGCATCGCGGTGAAGTCCATTGTGTACTTCGAGGTGATCACCACGATCGCGCTGGTGATCGGCCTCGTGGTGGTCAACGTGCTCAAGCCCGGCGTCGGCATGAACATCGACCCGTCGTCGCTGCACGCCCCGGCCTCGGCGGCGCCGGCCAAGTCGGAGGGTTTCGACGACTTCCTCGTGAGCCTCGTGCCCACGTCGGCCGTAGACGCGTTCGCCAAGGGCGAGATCCTGCAGGTGCTGGTGTTCTCCGTCCTGTTCGCCTGCGGCCTCGCCGCGCTGGGCGAGAAGGCGCAGCCGGTGCTGAACATCGTCGGCACCGTGCAGCAGTCGCTGTTCTGGATCATCAAGAAGGTCATGCGGCTCGCGCCGTTCGCCGCGTTCGGGGCCATCGCGTTCACGGTGTCGAAATACGGGCTGAGCACGCTGTTGCCGCTGGGCAAGCTGGTCGGGGTGTTCTACCTGATCGTGGTGCTGTTCTTCGTGCTCGTGCTGTGGCCGGTCTCGCACTACGCCGGGGTCAGCCTGTGGAAGGTGCTGCGCTACTTCCGCGCGGAGCTGGTCCTGGTGCTCGGCACGAGCTCGTCCGAAAGTGTCTTCCCCCAGCTCACGGCGAAGCTCGAGAAGCTGGGTGTGGACGAGCCGGTGGTGGGGCTCGTGCTGCCCACCGCGTACAGCTTCAATCACGACGGCACGTGCCTGTACTTCGCCGCGGTGAGTGTGTTCCTGGCGCAGGCCACCGGCACGGACTTGAGCTGGCAGGCGCAGCTGGGCCTGCTGTTCGTGCTGCTGCTGACGTCCAAGGGCGGCGCGGGAGTGTCGGGTTCGGCCATCGCGGTGCTGGCGCTGACCCTGGCGGCCACGCACACGATTCCGGTCAGCAGCATCGCGCTGGTGCTGGGTGTCCACAGTGTCCTGTCGGCGGCGTTCGTGTTCACCAACATCGCGGGCAACTGCGTGGCCACACTGGTCGTGGGCAAGTGGGAGAAGGCCATCGACCGCGTGACCCTGCATCGCGAGCTCGACGCGGGTTACGTCGCAGCGTGACGAACCCGGGGCGGGGTTTCTGTGCCCCGCCCCGGGTTCAGGCGTCGAACGAACCGTGCCGGCCGGCGCCGCGGGCGAAGCGGGTGGCGCCGGCGACGGTGTCGCTCGACAGGGACACCAGGCCGTGGCCGAACTCGTTGGCCAGGGCGGATTCTTCGGTCGCGCCGTGTTGTTCGAGCACCGACGCGCGGTCCTCGCGCAGGCAGGTCTGCGGGAACGCCGCCAGGCTCTGAGCGAGCTCGACCGCCGCGTCGAGTGCCTGGCCGGCGGGGACGACGCGGTTGGCCAGGCCGATCCGCAGTGCCTCGTCGGCGGAGACCGGGCGGCCGGTGAGGATGAGGTCCAGTGCGTGACTCTGGCCGATCAGGCGCGGCAGCCGCACGGTGCCGCCGTCGATGAGGGGCACGCCCCAGCGCCGGCAGAACACGCCGAACACGGCGGTTTCGTCGGCCACGCGCAGGTCGCACCAGATCGCCAGCTCCAGCCCGCCTGCCACGGCGTGGCCGCTCACGGCGGCGATCACCGGTTTGGCCAGGCGCAGCCGCGTCGGTCCCATCGGCCCGTCGCCCGAGGGTTCGGTGCGGTTGCCCCGGCCTTCGCTCACGGCCTTGAGGTCGGCGCCCGCGCAGAACGTGCCGCCGGAGCCCTGTAGCACGGCGGCGGAGGCGTCCTCGTCGGCGTCGAACGCGCGGAACGCGTCGGCCAGCGCCTCGGCCGTGGCGCGGTCGACGGCATTGCGCCGTTCGGGCCGGTCGATCGTCACGATCGTGACGGGGCCGCGCTTCTCGACCAGGACGTTCATCGGTCCTCCCACAGGGGATCACGCAGGGCCCGGCGCAGGATCTTGCCCACCGCCGACTTCGGGATCGCGTCGACCACGCGCACGCGCTTGGGCACCTTGTACCCGGCGAGGAGCCCGCGCACGTGCGTACGCAAGTCCTCTTCGGACACCGTGGCTCCCGGCCGCAGGGCGACGAACGCCGTCACGGCCTCGACCCACGTCGGGTCGGGCGCGCCGACCACGGCGGACTCGGCGACGGCCGGGTGCGCGGCCAGGGCGTCCTCGACCTCACGCGGGTAGACGTTGTAGCCGCCCGTCACGATCATGTCGCTCGCCCGATCGACCAGGTGGAGATACCCGCGCTCGTCGGCGCGGGCCAGGTCGCGGGTGCGGATCCAGCCGTCCACGAGGGTCTCGGCGGTGAGTTCGGGTGCGTCGAGGTACCCGCTCATCGTGAACGGCGCGCGCACGCGGATCTCGCCGATCTCCCCGCGCGGCACCGGATTCCCGTCGGGATCGGTGAGCAGGAGCTCCGCGTCGACGGCGGGGTGGCCGCACGAGCCGAGCAGTTCGCTCCGCAGATGGTCGGTTTTGCCGAGCACCGTCTGGCACAGCGGTGCCTCGGTCTGGCCGTAGTACTGCACGAACTTCGGTCCGAAGCGGACCATCGCCTCCTGGATCAGCGGCTTCGGCATGGGGCTGGCGCCGTAGACGATGGTGTCGAGGGTGACGGCGGCGTCCACAGTGGATCCGGCGAGCAGCAGGCCCAGCATCGTCGGCACGAGGTTGACGTCGGTGACGTGGTGCCGGGTGACCGAGTCCAGATAGGACCCGGGGTCGAAACCCGGCAGCACGACCGCGCGGCCGCCACGGATCCAGTACGGCAGCACGAAAGTCCCGCTGGCGTGGATGAGCGACGCGGCGTGCAGCATCGCCGAGCCGGGCCCGGGGGAGAGGAGGTTGGCGAGGATGTTGCCGGTGATCGCGGCATAGCTGGCCTGCGTGTGCTGCGCGGCCTTGAGGGTGCCGGTGGTGCCGGAGGTGTGGAGAGCGAGTACGACGTCGTCCGGGGCGACGGGGACGCGCGGGTCGGCCGCCGGAACGCGGTCCAGTTCGGTGACGAGGTCGAGGTCCTGGGCGCGTTGGCGGTCGCCGAGCCCGGCCACGCGCAGGCCGTCGAGGGCTTCGGCGAGTTCCGCGGCCCGTTCGGCCAGGGACTTGCTGTACACGAGCAGCGTGACGCCGGTTTCGGCGAGCATCCGGGTCTGCTCGGCCACGGCGAGGCGGGCGTTGAGTGGCACCCTGGTCACGCCGGCCTTGAGGCACGCGAAGTCGAGCGGGATGGACCACTCGCCGTTGTCGACCAGCAGCCCCACTCTCGTGCCACGCCCGGCGCCCGCGGCGAGCAGGACATTGGCGAGGCGGCTGGCGCGCTCGTCGACCTCGGCGAAGGAGAACTCCCGGTCACCGACGACCACGGCCGTGCGGTCCGCGAAGCGCTGGGCACCCCGGCGCACCAACTCCACAGCGAGCATGCCGGGAGGTTTTGACAGTCCGTCTGGACTGTCAACGAGGACGGTAGGCTGCCCGGGTGACCCGCAGCGAACAACGAGCGCGCACCCACCAGACCCTGCTGGACGCCACCGTCGCGTGCCTGGTGAAGTTCGGCTACGCCGGCACGACGACGCAGCGCGTGCAGGAGCGGGCGGGCGTGTCGCGGGGTGCGCTGCTGCACCACTTCGGGTCGAAGGCGGACCTGTTCGTCGCGGCGATCCACTACATCGCCGAGCAGCAACTGGCGCAGGTGCGGCTCGCCGGCGCGGATTCGCGGCGGCAGCTGGTGACGGCGTTGCGGGAGGCGATGTCGGGGCCGTTGTTCCTGGCGGGGCTGGAACTCTGGCTCGGCGCGCGGACCGACCTGGCGTTGCGGGCGGCGTTGCTGCCCGCGGAACGCGAGCTGGGCCGGGAGCTGCGGACGGCGTTCGAGTCCACAGGGGACGATCGTGTCGGCTACGAGTCGCTGCTGATGTTGTTGCGGGGCCTCGCGCTCACCAGCATCCTGCGCGACGACACCACGGTCGCCGACGCGGTCGTGGACCGGTGGTTCGACCGCCTGGGCTGAGGTTCACCGCGACCGCAGGTGGTCCCGCATCGTGCGGGCGACCCGCGCCATCAGGATCTCCGCCTCGGGCTGGATCGCCGCCGGTACCCGCGACTCGGTGAGCGCGGCCACCGCGAACACCTGCCCGTCGGCGTGCTCGGCGACCCCGACCTCGTGCCGCAGGTTCAGCAGCGTGCCGGTCTTGGACGACCACTTCGTCGCGTCGGACCCGAAATCCGGCGTGAGCCGCTGGCGCAGCAGGTTGTGGGCCATGAGGTCGCGCGTGCGCGCCGCCACCTCGGCGTCCACTTCGGACGGTCGCCACAACGCCTCCAGCAGCGCCACATACGCCCGCGCCGACCCGGCGCTGGCCCGGCTGACGTCCAGTTGCGACACCGGGTGCCCCCGCCCGGCAGTGCCCGCGCGAATGGCGAGCGCGTGGGCGAGGTGCACCTCGCCGGGCTCGAACCGTTCGGCGGGGGTGTCGGCGAGCTCCGCCGTCGCGTGCCGCACGGAAACGCCGTCGATGCCCCACTCGCGCAGCATCCGCGTGACCTCGGCCGGCGGCGTGAGCTCGAACAACGCGTCGGCCGCGGTGCCGTCGCTGACCGCCACGCTCAGGTAGAGCAGATCGTCGATCGCCACGCGCGCCGGGTGGCGGAACCGCGCGAGCCCGGCCGGCCCGGCCGTGGTGACCCGCCCGGGCTCGACCTCCAGCTGCGTCGCGCCGTCGAGCTCGCCCCGCCGGATGCGCTCCAACGTCGCCGCCGCGAGCGGCACCTTGACCAGCGACGCGCTGGGGAACTCCAGGTCCGCGTCGAGGCCGATCTCCTGGCCGGTGTGCAGGTCGCGGACGAGGAACGAGCCGCGCAGGCCGCCGTCGTCGAGTTCTTCGCGGAGGTCGCGGAGCAGGGATTCGGTGTTCACACGTTCTCCTCGTCGGGGGCGCCGAGGCAGCGGGCGATGCCGGACCGCAGCCGGGTGCGCAGGTGGTGGGCGTCTTCGCCGAGGGTGGCGGCGATGTCGAAGCCGCGGGCGAGCGGGGCGTCGCCGAGGGGGCGCCAGCCCAGGCCGAGCTCGGTGGCCTGGGCGGGGGAGCACAGGAGCAGATCGGCGGAGCCGTAGACGGCGGCCGCGGCCGCGGTGAGGGAATCGGCGACGGAGACCTGCGCGGGTTGCAGGCCCACGGCGTCGCGGACGCGGAACACGCGGTCGCGGAGGTGGGGCACGTCGTCCTCGGGCTGGATCCACACGCGGCGGCGCTCGGCTTTCGTGGCGCGGCCGGCGCGCAGCGTCTCGAGGTGGACCACGGGCGGGAGCTGCTGGCGTTCTGTGGCGGCGACGCCGAGCGGCACCGTCCACACGGCATCGGTCTCGGGCACGGCCACCAGGGCGGCGCGCACGTCCTGGGTGCGCACGAGCTCGGCGCGCTCGCCGGGCGGCGCGGGGCGGAACTCGAGGAAGATGCCGAGCGCGCGGGCCTCGGCGTCGAGCTCGGCGAGGTCGCGCGTCGGGCAGGTGCCGGGCACGGCGAGGCGCAGGGGCCGCAGCTTGGCGCGCTTCGCGTCGTGCTCCATGGCGTCGGCCAGGTGGACGAGGCGCCGCGCGGACGGCAGCAGATCGCGGCCGAAGGGCGTGAGCTGGGCCCGGCGGGTCGCGCGGTCGAAGAGGCGCTCGCCGAGGTGGCGCTCCAGCGCCGCGATCCGGCGGCTCGCCACCGGCTGGGGGATGCCGGCCACCGCCGCCCCCGCCGTGAAGCTCCCGGTCTCGCTCACACCGACGAACGCGCGGCAGCTTCCGATCAGGTCCACGACCACACTGTATGCCCATTCCGCATGGAAGGGGCCACTTCTGTCTTGGACAGCATGAGCGGCCTTGGTGAGACTGCGGATGTCGATCACTTCCGAAGGGGGAACCCGGTGTTCAGCAAGTCTGTGGTGGCGGCGGTGGCGGCGGTGGCAGTGGTGGCGCTGGCGGGATGCGGCGCCCCGCCGGCCCCGCAAGCTCTACCGCCCGCCACCTCCGCTTCGCCGACGGTCTCGAACCACGACTTCGAAGACCTCGAGCGGTCTTTCGGCGCCCGGCTCGGCGTATACGTCGTGGACACCGACTCGGGCCACGAAGTCGCCTACCGCGCCGACGAGCGCTTCGCCTACGCGTCGACGCACAAGGTGTTCAGCGCCGGGGCCGTGCTGCAGAAGGTGGGGACGGCGGGGCTCGACCGCGTGATCGAGTACGGCCCGGGCGACGTCGTCGCGAACTCGCCGATCACCCAGAAACGCGCCGGCACCGGCATGACGCTCAGCGCGATCATGGACGCCGCCCTGCGCTACAGCGACAACACCGGCGGGAACCTGCTTTTCCGCGAGCTCGGCGGGCCGGCCGCATTGAGCACGTGGCTGCGCTCGATCGGCGACACCACCACCCACGTCGACCGCATCGAACCCACCCTGAACGAGACCGCGCCCGGCGACCTCCGCGACACGACCACCCCGCGCGCCTGGGCCCGGTCCCTGCGCACGGTGGCCCTCGGCGACACCCTGCCCGCGCCGCTGCGCACCGTCCTGACGAACACCATGCGCGCCAGCACCACCGGCACCAACCTGGTCCGCGCGGGTGTCCCTTCGGGGTGGCAGGTCGCCGACAAGTCCGGCACCGCCGACCACGGCACCCGCAACGACATCGCGATCGCCTGGCCCCCGGGCCGCGCGCCGATCGTGTTCGTGGTGTTCTCCGACCGCCCCGCCGCCGACGCCCCCACGGATGACGCCCTCGTCGCCCGTGCCACGGCGGCCGCGGTGAAGGCGCTGGGCTGAGACGTTCTCCTGGGGGAGTCATGAAACTGTCCACTTCGGGCCGGCGTCGCGACGCCGGCTACCGGGTGATCACCCGGCTGCTCGCCTTCGTGTCGTGGCCACTGGCGTCCCTGGTGGCGCCGGGCCTCGGACGATCCGTTGCCTGCTCCTGGGCGCTGCGGATCCGCTTCCCGTCCGAGGACCTCACCGGCTTGTCACCCGGCACTCACGCCGCTTTCGTCGCGGCGCGCACCGCCGCCCTCTGGCACCACGGCACCCTCCTGGGCCTCACCTCCGGCCACCGCGACGCCGACACGCAGGACCGCCTTTTCACCGCGGAGGTCCGCCGCACCGGCTCGGTCGCTTCGGCCCGCCGGCGCGCCCTGCCCCCGGCGAACTCCCGCCACGTGACCGGCACGGCCCTCGACATCCGCCCCCGCGACGGCGCCCGCTGGCTCGAGCGCCACGGCGCGGCCCACCACCTGTACCGCGTCTACGACAACGAGTGGTGGCACTTCGAATACCACCCCGAAGGCCGCCCACCGCGCGTCCCGCACCCGGGCTTCTCCCTGGCGGACGCGGAAACCTGAGAGGAAATCCCGTGGCGGACCGACGTCGCATCACCCGGCGGGCCCTGCTCGCCGGAATGCTCGCCGCACCGATCGCCGGGTGCGTGAGCCCCGCACCACCCCCGACCCCCACACCGCCCCCGAAAACGACAACACCCCCACCGTCGACTGCGCCACTCGCAGCACTCGAACGCAAGTACCACGCCCGCCTCGGCGTCCACGCACTCGCCACCGGCAGCGGAGCCACTCTGGACTACCGGGCCGACGAAAGATTCGCCTTCTGCTCCACCTTCAAAACCTTCGCCGTCGCGGCCGTACTGCGAACCCACCCGCTGTCCTACCTGGACACTCAAATCCCCTACACCAAGGCCGAAGTCAACTCCTTCTCCCCGATCACCGAGAACCACGCCGGCACCGGGATGAGCGTGCGCCGGCTGTGCGACGCCGCCATCCGCTACAGCGACGGCACAGCCGGCAACCTGCTCATGCGGGACGCCGGCGGCCCGCCCGGGCTCACCGCGTACCTGCGCGGCCTGGGCGACGCCACCAGCCGGATGGATCAGTACGAGCCCGATCTCAACCGCGATCCCCTCGACGACCCGCGCGACACCACCACCCCGCGGGCGCTGGCCGCCGACCACCGGACGATCGTGCTCGGCAACGCGCTACCCCCCGACAAACGCGCTCTCGTCGAAGACTGGCTCAGCCGCAGCACCACGGGCGCGCAGACCATCCGCGCGGGCGTGCCCGCTGACTGGGGCGTGATCGGCAAAACCGGCCACGGCGACTACGGCCGCGTCAACGACGTCGCCGTCCTCCGTCCACCGAACGCACCCCCGCTGGTCTTCGCGATCATGTCCGACCGCACCGCCTACGACGACGAACCCCGGTACGCCCTGATCGCCGAAGTCGCGAAGTACGTCGCCCAGGTGCTGCGCTGACTCAGTCCCAGCGCGAGCGGAACTCGTCGAGCACCCGGCGTTCCCGCTTCGTCGGACGGCCCGCGCCGCGCTCGCGCCGCGCCACCGGGATCGCCGCTTCCGGCGGCGGTTTCGGGGTGCGGTCGATGATGCACTTCGCCGCCTCGGGCGCGCCGACGCGTTTCTGGATGACCTGGACGACCTCGACGACGCGGGTGGTCTGACCGATGCGGGCGCGGACCTCGTCGCCGGCGACGACGGTGGTGGCGGGTTTGGCCGGGCGGTCGTTCACGCGCACGTGCCCGCCCCGGCAAGCGGCGGCCGCGTCCGAGCGCGTTTTCGCCAGCCGTACGGCCCACAGCCAGCGGTCCACCCTGGTCGACTCCACGGGTCCATCATGCCCCAGCCGCCGGTCAGCCGCGGCGCATAGGCCGCGCCGCCGAGGTGCCCAGCACGCGCCCGACCACCCAGGCCAGCGCGTCGGCCGTGCGGGCGGGGGTGTCGGACGGCTGCATCACGTGACTGAGCACCGTGCGCACGACGAGGTCGATCACCACGGCGATCTGCTCGTCGTCCAGCGGCGGCTCGTAGGTGCGCATGCGCTCGACCAGCATGGTCTTCGCCTCGGTGAGCAACGAGCCCGCGCGCGTGGTCAGCAGCGGCAGCAGTTCGGTGTCCGTGCCGTGCGTCGCCGACGCGATGGCGCGCAGCAGCGTGTTGTCGTCGGCGAGGTCGAGCACCGCGCGGATGGCCTCGTAGATCGCCTCGACCAGGTCGTCGGGGTGCCGGTCGAACGCGGTGCGCACCACGGCGAGGAAGCGGGCCAGCTCGTGGGAGATCATCACCTCGGCCAGCGCGGCCTTGGAGCCGATCTCGTTGTACACGGTCTGGCGGCTCACGCCCGCGGCCTCGGCCAGCCGCGCCATGGTGACCGCCGACCAGCCCTCGCTCGCGGTCAGTTCGATGGCCGCGGTGACGATCGGCTGCCGGTGCTGGCCGCCCTCGGGCGGTGTGGCCCGGAGTGCCCCGCTCATGATCGTCATCCTAGGCCGCCTCCTGTGTGGTCCCGGCGAACTGGCGAACGCACGTCAGTCGCGCACCTTCAACGCCAGCACCGGGCACGCGTCGGCCGCGGCCGTCACGTCCGGCCGGTGTTGCTCGGCGGGGCTCTCCTCCAGGAGCACCACCGTGCCGTCGTCGCCGACCTCGAAGAAGTCCGGCGCCATCGCCTCGCACATGCCGAGCCCCGCGCACAGCTCGCGGTTCGCCTCGATCCGCATCACGCATCCACCCTTCCGGGAGCCACGAAGTCGACCTTCTCGCGCACGCCGCAGTCCGGGCAGCACCACGAGTCCGGGATCGCCGACCACGTCGTGCCGGCCTGGAAACCCTCGCGCGGATCGCCGCGCCGTTCGTCGTAGACGTAGCCGCAACCGGGGCACATGCCGCCCTCGGTGGCGTCGCCGCGGGTGTCGGCGGTGACCGGCTCAGCGGCCGTCACCCGGGTGCCGTACCGCGCCAGGACCTTGCCCCGCTTGCGCGGCTGGATGTTGGCGCGGCGGACGTCGCCGTCGAAGTGGGCGAGTACGCGCGGGTCCATCACCCGCCGCCACAGCGGCGGCACGAGCGCCAGCACGATCATCCCGGCGTACCCGGTGGGCAGCACCGGCGACTCGGCGAAGTCCCGCAGCGTCTGGTAGCGGCGCGTGGGGTTGGCGTGGTGGTCGCTGTGGCGCTGCAGGTGGTAGAGCAGCACGTTGGTGGCGATGTTGTTGGAGTTCCAGCTGTGGCTCGGATCCACGCGCTCGTAGCGGCGCCGATCCGGCGCCCCCACGCGCTGGCGCAGCATCCCGTAGTGCTCCATGTAGTTCACGACTTCCAGCAACGAGAAGCCCACCACAGCCTGGATCAGCAGGTAGGGCAGAATCCCCACCCCGAGCCACACCAGCATCGCCGCCCACAGCACGGCCGACATCAGCCACGCGTTGAGCACGTCGTTGCCGATGCGGAACGGGTGCTTCTCCCGCCGGGCGTAGCGCTTGCGCTCCAGCCGCCACGCCGAGGCCAGCGAGCCGCCGACAGTTCGCGGCCAGAAGCGGTAGAAGCTCTCGCCGAGGCGGCTCGAAGCCGGGTCCTCGGGCGTGGCCACGCGCACGTGGTGGCCGCGGTTGTGCTCGATGTAGAAATGGCCGTAGAAGCTCTGGGCCAGCGCGATCTTCGACAGCCAGCGCTCGTGGCTCTCCTTCTTGTGGCCGAGCTCGTGGGCGGTGTTGATGCCGATCCCGCCGATGCACCCGATGGACGCGGCCAGCCCGATCTTGTCCACCACCGTGAGGTCGCCGCGCCCGATCAGCCAGAAGGCCGCCACGAACCCGACGTACTGGATCGGCAGGAAGAGGTAGGTGATCCAGCGGTAGTACCGGTCGTTCTCCAGCTGTTCGAGCACGTCGTCGGGCGGGTTGCTGCGATCGAGCCCCGCGACCAGGTCGATCACGGGCACGATCACGAGGATCACGATCGGCCCGATCCAGAACCACACCCCCCAGCCGGTGGCCGCGTGCAGCCCGATCGCCAGGAACGCGAGCGAGGGGACCACGAGCCCGATCAGCCACAGGTACCGCTTGCGGTCGGTCCACGACTCGGTCGAGCCGGCGGGCACCGTCCCCGCGACTTCGCTCATCTCGTCCTCCTCCGTCAACGACGCTGTCCGACGTGGTTGACAAGAAGGTAGGTGATGTACACCCAGCTTGACAAGTCGAAACGAAATGTAAAGAGCGGCTCGTCCGACGGATGCCGGGTTGTGACTACCCTGTCCACCCCGGGGTCCACCACGTCCACTGTGGACCATCATCCGTTCGAGGTGAAAATCTCCGCGGGCTGTTCCGGCGCACCTGGGCTGAGTGTGCATTCACGAGTATTTCGCCGCACGGGGCCGGTGAATTGCCTCCGAATGCGTTAATCCGGTTCTCGAATGTCGTAATTCATTATCGGTGTCGGCGCAGCCTCTTCGCAGGTGACCCGCATGGCCTATCGCCCGGTTCGAGTTTTCGCCGTCTAATCATTCAGCCACATCGTCGAGGGAATGAGGTTTCATGTTCCGAAGAATTGTTGTCGCGGCTGCAGTTCTGGTCCTCACCGGGCTCGCCGTGACGCCTGCGTCCGCGTCCGCGCAGCCGGCGGCTCAACCGCCGGTGGCTGCCGGCACGAGCAGTTGTGCCGCGATCCGTGCCCTGCTGCCGATCGCGGGCGACGGGAACTATGTGCTGAACACCGGCTCCCACCTCGTCCCCGTTTATTGTCACGACATGGCCGGCACGCCGCGGGAATACATCACGCTCACCGCCCCCAACTTCTCGCAATACACGGCCGGTGGCGCGACACAGGGCACGAATGTCCGCACCACGTTCACCCGGGTGCGGATCGACCCGGCGACCCTGCTGGTCGACATCAACGACGTCACGTTCGCCACCAGCACCGGATCGGCCCTGCAGTCGGGGAACTTCGCCATCGGGTCCATGCCTTACGGCGTGGCCGCGTCGTGTGACTTCGCCGCCAGCGGTGTCGGCCGGGTCGACCTCGGCGGCACGGCCTTCGTGCTGGCCGCCTCGTGGGTCCTCGGCGGGTTCGAGTCGCGGGGCGGCGCCACCCTCAGCGCCGACGGCCGCAGCGCCGACCTCGCGGGTGGCGGCTACTGCGGCTCGCTGACCCCGGCGCCCGCGATCTACAACCCCGTCAACCCCACCGTTCCCGACTTCCACCTCCAGCTCGCGTGCGGCCCCCACACGCTGGTCGACGTGCTGCTCGGCCGGGCGTGCGTGAACCTCACCTGAGCCCCGTCGTCCCGGGCGAGCCGTGGCACGCGGTTCGCCCGGGCGCCGACGCCCGGCCGGAGGCGTAGGTTCGGGCGATGAGCGACTGGTCGTCGGGCGAGGCCTACGAGCGGTACGTCGGCCGGTGGAGCCGCCGCGTCGCCGCGGCCTTCCTCGACGGCACGGTCGTGCCGCCCGGGGCGCGCTGGCTCGACGTCGGCTGCGGCACTGGCGCGCTCACGTCGGCGGTGCTGGCCACGGCTGATCCCGCCGGCGTCCTCGGTGTCGACCAGGCGGCGCCGTTCGTCGCCCATGCCCGCCGGCTGGCCGCCGACCCGCGGGCGGCCTTCGTGGTCGCCGACGCGCAAGCCCTGCCCGTGCGCGACGCCGCGTTCGACGCCGCCGTGAGCGGGCTGGCGCTCAACTTCGTGCCCGACCCGCACCGGGCGGTCGCCGAGTGGGTCCGAGCCGTGAAGCCCGGGGGAGCGGTGACCGCGTACGTGTGGGACTACGCCGAGGGCATGGAGCTGATGCGCTGGTTCTGGGACGCCGCTGCCGAGCTTGACCCGGTGGTCGCGGACCTCGACGAAGGCCGCCGCTTTCCCTTGTGCCACCCGGATCCGCTGAGTCGACTGTGGACGGACGCGGGCCTGACCGGCGTGGTGGTGCGCGCGATCGGCGTGCGCACCGCGTTCGCCGGCTTCGACGACTACTGGCTGCCGTTCCTCGGCGGGCAGGGCCCGGCACCCGCCTACGCCGTGCGGCTGCCCGAAGAGCACCGCCGCGCTCTGCGCGACCTCCTGCGCGCCCGGCTGCCGATCGCCGCCGACGGCACGATCACCCTCACGGCGCGGGCGTGGGCCGTGCGGGGCAGCGTGCCGCACCGCTGACCCGCCGGAAATCCCGTGGACTCAAGCTATTCTCGGTTTCGTGGGCGGACGGCGGGTCGACTGGGCGGCGTTGCGGACCCCGCGGGACGAGGTTCCCGCGGAGGGCCTGCGCGAGCGCAAGAAGCGCGAGACCCGGCGCCTGCTCGTCAACACCGCCACGGAGCTCTTCCTGGCGCGCGGCTTCGACGCCGTGCGTGTTGCCGACGTCGCGCGGGCCGCTGCCGTGTCGGAGAAGACCGTCTTCAACTACTTCCCCGCCAAGGAGTCCCTCGTCCTCGGCCAGCCCGACGCGACCCTCGCCGGGCTGCGCGTCGAGCTCGGCGACCCGGCCCGCACGCCCGTCGAAGCCGTGCTGCGCATCCTCGCCGGCGAGCTGGCCGCGGTCACGGGCTGGCTGGAGGACCAGCGCGACCGCCGCGCCGCGGGGGCGGGGTTGCGCCGCTACGGTGAGCTGATCCGCTCCACGCCGACGCTGGCCGCCTACCAGCGCGACCTGTTCGACGAGCTCGCCGACGGCGCCGCGCGGCTGCTGGCCGCGCGCGCGGGCCTGGCCACCGCCGACCCGGAGCCGCAGCTCGCCGCGACCGCGCTCGCCGGACTGTGGCGCGTGCAGTTCGCCAGCCTCGCCAAGCACGTGGACGCGGGCCGCACCCCGGCCCGGATCCGCGGCGCCGTGACCACCGACGTGCTCCGCGCCGCCCGGCTGCTGGAGTCGGGCCTGGGCAGCTTCGCGCGCACCCGGCGTCCGGCGGTGAAGGACACCGCACCCCAGACCACAGGAGTGAAAAACGCGGCCGTGAAAAGCCCGGTGGGTACGAAACCGGCACGGACTTCGCGCCGCCCGAGCACCGGTACCTGAACGTCCGGAGTGGCCGCCGACGGCGGAAACCTCCGCCCGCACTCGGGGTTCGCGCGAAGTTTCCGTGACTGTAAGTTTACGGCGGCCCCGCAGCGTGTGACGGTGGGAGCGGGTCATCCGGCAGGCTCACGACGGCGGGTCATTCTTGATTGATTCCAGAAGCTGCGGCACACTGCCAGGCGTGCCAACGACTTCGGACTTCGAGCGCATGCTACGCGGAGCGGCTCTGCGGGTGACGCGTCCTCGGATGGCGGTGCTGTCCGCGGTGCACGATCATCCCCACGCCGACACCGCGTCGCTCATCGGTGCCGTGCGCGCCGATCTCGGCGAGGTGTCCCACCAGGCCGTCTACGACGTCCTCAACGCCCTGACCTCCGCGGGTCTCGTGCGGCGGATCGAGCCCGAGGGCTCGGTCGCGCGGTACGAGGCACGGGTGGGCGACAACCACCACCACGTCGTCTGCCGGTCGTGCGGTGCGATCGCCGATGTCGACTGCGCGGTCGGTGCCGCGCCCTGCCTGACCGCGTCGGACGACCACGGTTTCGTCATCGACGAAGCCGAGGTCATCTACTGGGGCCTGTGCCCCGACTGCAACACCGTTACCCACACTGATTCCCGGAAGGATTCCCGTGTCTGACACCCCCAACGCCGAAGTCGGCGAGATGAACGTGGAGAGCGCGGGCGGGTGCCCCGTCCACACGGGGCGCTTCGCGCACCCCACCGAGGGCGGCAGCAACCGTGACTGGTGGCCCAACCAGCTCAACCTCTCGATCCTCCGGAAGCATTCCGCCGTGGCCAACCCCATGGACGAGGACTTCGACTACGCCAAGGAGTTCCAGACCGTCGATCTCGACGAGCTGGCGCGCGACGTCGACGCGGTCCTGACCACCTCGCAGGACTGGTGGCCCGCGGACTTCGGCCACTACGGCGGCTTCATGATCCGCATGGCGTGGCACAGCGCCGGCACCTACCGCATCGAAGACGGCCGCGGCGGCGCGGGCGCCGGCATGCAGCGCTTCGCGCCGCTGAACAGCTGGCCGGACAACGGCAACCTGGACAAGGCCCGCCGTCTGCTGTGGCCGGTGAAGAAGAAGTACGGCAAGAAGATCTCGTGGGCCGACCTGATGATCTTCACGGGCAACCGCGCCCTGGAGACCATGGGCTTCAAGACTTTCGGCTTCGCCGGTGGCCGCGCCGACGTGTACGAGCCCGACCAGGACGTGTACTGGGGCCCGGAGCGCACCTGGCTGGGCGACGAGCGCTACACCGGTGACCGCGAGCTCGAGGCGCCGCTGGCCGCCGTGCAGATGGGCCTGATCTACGTCAACCCCGAGGGCCCGAACGGGAACCCGGACCCGGTGGCCTCGGGCCGCGACATCCGCGAGACGTTCCGCCGCATGGCGATGAACGACGAGGAGACCGTCGCCCTGATCGCCGGTGGCCACACCTTCGGCAAGACCCACGGTGCCGCCGACGCCGACGAGTTCGTCAGCGCCGAGCCCGAGGGCGCGCCGCTCGAGGAGCAGGGCCTGGGCTGGCGCAACAGCTTCGGCTCCGGCAAGGGCCGAGACGCGATCACCAGCGGCATCGAGGTCACCTGGACCCCGACTCCGACCAAGTGGAGCAACTGGTTCTTCCACAACCTGTTCACCTACGAGTGGGAGCTGGAAACCGGCCCCGGTGGTGCGAACCAGTGGAAGCCGGCGAACAACGCGGCCGCGAACACCGTGCCGGACCCCGAGACCGGTGAGCTCAACCGTGCGCCGGGCATGCTGACCGCGGACCTCGCGCTGCGCTTCGACCCGATCTACGAGCCGATCTCGCGCCGCTTCTACGAGAACCCGCAGGAGTTCGCGGACACCTTCGCCCGCGCCTGGTACAAGCTGACCCACCGTGACATGGGCCCGGTCCAGCGCTACCTCGGCGCGCTGGTCCCGGACGAGGCCCTCATCTGGCAGGACCGCGTGCCGGCCGTGGACCACGAGCTGGTCACCGACGCCGACGTCGCGGACCTCAAGGCCAAGCTGCTCGACTCGGGCCTCACGACGGCTCAGCTCGTGTCCACCGCGTGGGCGTCGGCCTCGACGTTCCGCATCGGTGACAAGCGCGGTGGCGCCAACGGTGCGCGACTGCGCCTCGAGCCGCAGCGCGGCTGGGAGGTCAACAACCCCGACGAGCTGGCGCAGGTGCTGACCACGCTCGAGGGCGTGCAGGAGGCCTTCAACGCAGCCCAGTCGGGCGGCAAGAAGATCTCCCTGGCCGACCTGATCGTGCTGGGTGGCGCCGCGGGTGTCGAGAAGGCCGCGAAGGACGCGGGCGTCACCATCACGGTGCCGTTCACCCCGGGCCGCACCGACGCGACGGCGGAGCAGACCGACGCCGAGTCGTTCGTGCCGCTCGAGCCGAAGGCCGACGGCTTCCGCAACTACCGCGGCAAGGGCAACCGCCTGCCGAGCGAGTACCTGCTCATCGACCGCGCCAACCTGCTCGACCTGAGCGCGCCCGAGATGACCGTGCTCGTGGGTGGCCTGCGCGTGCTGGACGCCAACTACCAGGGGTCGAAGCAGGGCGTGTTCACCTCGACGCCGGGCGCGCTGACCAACGACTTCTTCGCCAACCTGCTCGACATGGACGTGGAGTGGAAGACGGTGTCGGAGGACGGCGAGGCCTTCGAGGGCCGCGACCGCGCCACCGGCGAGGTCAAGTGGACCGGCAGCCGAGTCGACCTGCTCTTCGGGTCGAACTCGGAGCTGCGGGCCGTGGCCGAGGTCTACGCCGCGGACGACGCGAAGGAGAAGTTCGTGAAGGACTTCGTCGCCGCGTGGGACAAGGTCATGATGCTGGACCGCTACGACCTGGTCTGAGCGTGACGTGATATCCGGGCCGGGCCCGGGCTGAGAGGGGCGGGGACCTGCGGGTCTCCGCCCCTCTCTCATACCCGGATCACGATGTGGTGTACCGCTGGTTGACACGGTGGCTCCGAGGGGTGCACTATCGTGATTAATCCCGTTGGAAACGTTTCCAACACAGGGATCGCGATCTTGGAAACGTTTCCAAATCGCGACCCGACACAGACCACTACCGAGGTTTGAGCGACGATGACGTCAACACGGGCCACGCTGATCCAGGTGGCCGAGCGCGCCGGGGTGTCCCTGGCCTCGACCTCCCGTGCGCTGCACGGGGTGGGTGCGAGCAAGGCGATGGTCGAGCGTGTCCGGGCCGCCGCCGAGGAGCTCGGGTACAGCGCCGACGCGATCGGCCGGTCGCTGCGGATGAAGAAGACGTTCCAGGTCGCGTTCGCGGTGGCGGACATCGGCAACCCGGTCTACGTGGAGATGATGCGGGCGATCCACGAGGTGCTGGCGCCCCACGGCTACCGCGTGGTCGTCATGTCGACAGGGGACACCTCCGACTCGACTATCGAGCTGGTGCGCAGCCTGGGCAGCGGCTTCGTGGACGGCATGATCGTGAGCCCGCTGCGTACCGACGACGGCCTGATCACCGAGATCCAGCAGGCCCCGGTGCCCGTTGTGGTGATCGGGCGCGCGATGGACGACCGCGGCATCAGCTCCGTGTCCACCGACTCGGCGGGCGGGATCGGCGAGGCGGTGCGCCACCTGCACGCCATCGGCCGCCGCCGCATCGGTTTCCTCAACGGTCCCGTCGACACCACACCGGGTGCTTCGCGCCAGCGTGGTTTCGACGCCGCGGTCAACGCCGGCGACCTCACGGCCGAGCGCATCGAGCGCGAGACCGCCGAGGACTTCACCGTCGGCGCCGGCCTCGAGGCCGCCCGCCGGATCCTGGCGCGCGGGCCCGAGGGCGCACCGCGGCTGGACGCCCTCGTCGCGGCCAACGACCTGCTCGCCATCGGCGCCATCCGCGCCGTGCGCGAGCTGGGCCTGTCCGTGCCCGAGGACGTCGCCGTGACCGGCATGGACGACACCGAGATCGGCCGCGTCTTCCAGCCCAGCCTCACCAGCGTGTCCCTCGGCTCGACCGAGCGCGGGCGCGCCGCTGCCCGGCTGATGCTGCAGCTCGCCGACGACCCCGACCAGCCGGCCCAGCAGGTGTCGGTGGGCGCGGAGCTCGTGGTGCGCGAATCCACCACCACGGCCACCGAACGGGGTGAGCGATGACAGTGCGGCTTGTGAACATGCGAAAACGCCCGGCCGACGGCGGGTGCTCAGCGGGCGAACGGCCCTCACGGCCGGCGCCCGAGCCAACCGACCCGAGCGTGCCCACCGTGCCCACGGTGATCACCGGGACCGAGCGAGGTGACCGATGACGACCCCGTCCCTGACCGAGCCGAAGCGCCGTACCGCGCAGCCCCCGGCTCCGCGCCCCAACAAGCGCGTGAAGCCGATGGCGCGCACACGCCGGCGCGAGGCGATCGCGCTGGTGCTGCCGTCGCTGATCCCGATCCTGGTGCTGAGCGTGGCTCCGCTCGTGGTCGGCGTGTTCCTCGCGTTCACCAACGCCCGGCTCGTGCGCCACCCCGACTACAGCTTCGCCGGCCTCGACAACTTCGCGCGCCTCGGCGGCAACGCGTTGTTCTGGGACTCGCTGCGGATCGGCATGATCTGGACCGTCGGCGTGACGCTGCTGCAGCTCGCGGCGGCGATGGGCCTGGCACTGCTGCTCAACTCGGGCCTGAAACTGCAGGGGCTGACCCGGGTGCTCGCGCTCGTGCCGTGGGCGATGCCGCCCGTGGTCGTCGCGATCATGTGGCAGATGATCTACTCCGCGAACGGCGGGCCGCTCAACGCGTTCCTCGGCGCGGTGGGGCTGCCGAGCGACATCAACTGGCTCGGCGACTTCTCCACGGCGCTGCCGGCGGTGATCGTCGTCGGCGTGTGGGTCGGGATGCCGCAGACCACGGTGACGCTCCTGGCTGGGCTGCAGCAGATCCCCGGCGAGCTGCTGGAGGCCGCGGCGGTCGACGGCGCGGGCGCGTGGCGGAAGTTCACGGCCGTGACGTGGCCGGCGATGCGCCCGATCGTCACGTCGATCACCTCGCTCAACTTCATCTGGAACTTCAACTCGTTCTCGCTGGTCTACGTGCTCACCGCCGGTGGGCCGGGCGGCAAGACGATGGTCCCGGTGCTGTTCATCTACCTGGAAGCCTTCAAGAACCGCGAGATCGGCTACGCCGCGGCGATGGGACTCGTCGTCGTGATCGTGGTGGTGCTGATCCTCGCCGTGTACCTGCGGTCGCAGTTCCGCACCGAAGACCGCGCGGAAAAGGGGCGCTGAGCCATGCGCTTGCTCGTTCGTCCGGCCCAGTACGTGGCCCTGGCGCTGTACATCCTGTTCCTCGGGTTCCCCCTGCTGTGGCTGATGTCGGCCTCGGTGAAGTCCTCGGGTGAGCTCAACTCGCTCACGGTCAACCTGCTGCCGCAGGAGTGGCACTGGGAGAACTACACCGAAGCCCTGACGCGCCAAGGACTTCTGCACTCGGCGTGGAACAGCCTGCTCGTGGCGCTGGCCTCGACCGTGCTGTCGATCATCATCTCCGTGCCGGCGTCCTACGTGCTGGCCCGGCTCAAGGGCAAGGTCCGCGCCGCCGGCGTCGGCTGGATCCTGGTGAGCCAGGTCTTCCCGGTGGTGCTGATCATCCTGCCGCTGTTCCTGATCCTGCGGACGCTCGGGCTGGCCGACAACCTCGTCGGGCTCACGCTCGTGCACACCACGTACATGCTGCCGTTCGCGTTGTGGATGCTGCAGGGGTACGTGGCCGCGATCCCCACGGAGCTCGAAGAAGCGGGCGCGATGGACGGTGCGAGCCGGTTCACCGTGCTGCGCACGATCGTCTTTCCGCTGCTGGCCCCCGGCGTGGTCGCGACGGCGATGTTCAGCTTCGTGTCGTCGTGGAACGAATTCTTCTTCGCGCTGGTGCTGCTGCAGTCGCCGGAGAACTACACCCTGCCCATCACCTTGAACACGTTCGTGGGCGGCGAGGGCAGAACCGCCCTCGGGCCGCTCGCCGCCGGGGCCGTGCTCGCCGCGATCCCCAGCATCGTCTTCTTCAGCATCCTGCGGAAGAAGCTCACCGGCGGGCTCATGGCCGGGGCGGTGAAGGGATGATCCCGCACGGTCCCAGCTCCGAAACGCCCGGCTCCGAGACTCCCAACCCCTTGAACCCCCAACAGAAATCCCCGAAAGGTCGGTCGATGAAGACACGACGCCTGCTGGCCGCGGCCAGCCTGATGGCCACCGCCCTGCTCGTCGCCGCGTGCGGCGGCGGCAGTGGTGACGCGAGTGGTCCCGTCACCCTCACGTTCCAGTCCCTGTCCGACCAGCCGGCCGCGATCGCCCAGACGCAGAAGATCGTCGGCGCCTGGAACACCGCGCACCCCGAGGTGCAGGTCAAGATCGTGCAGGCCGGCTGGGACAGCGTCTACGACAAGCTGATCACCCAGTTCAACGCCGGTACCGCACCGGACATCGTGCACTACGAGGCGGCGGGCATCGAGCCGTTCGCGGAGGACGACTACCTCGCCGACCTCACGCCGTACCTGTCGCAAGCCAAGCGCGCCGACTTCCAGAAGGGCGTGCTGGACTCGGTGACGTTCGGCGGCAAGGTCGTCGCGTTCCCGACCGAGGTCCAGTCCTATGTGGTCTTCGCGAACAAGAAGCTGCTGCAACAGGCCGGCGTCGCCGTGCCGACCGGCAAGACCATGACGTGGGACCAGCTGCGCCAGATCTCCAAGGCCACGACCAAGGGCTCCACCTACGGTCTGGGCTGGGGCCTGTCGAGCCCGACGGCGGCGTTCGTCGCGCTGGCCCCCGGCTTCGGCGGCAAGTACTTCCAGGGCACCGGTGACCAGGCGAACCTGACGGTGGGCGAGGGCGAGACGGCGCTGCCGAAGCTCGTCGACGAGATGGCGTACCAGGACCACTCGATCCTGCCGGTCACGCTCACGCAGTCGGGTTCGAAGGCGCTCGCGCCGTTCTACGCGGGCCAGACCGCGATGACCGTGCAGGGTTCCTACCAGGCGGCCAACATCGCGAAGGACGCGCCGAAGGGCTTCGACTGGGTCGTGCTGCCGCCGCTGGCCGGCCCCGCCGGTCCCGCGCAGGCCGCGAGCCCGCAGACGCTGTCGGTGAACAAGGACTCGGCGCACGTCAAGGAAGCCGCCGAGTTCATCGACTACTTCACCAACACCGACAACCTGGCGGCCATGAACGAGGCCGACGCGCTGATCCCGCCCACGAACTCCGCGCGCCAGGCGCTGGCCACGAAGCTCGCCGGCAAGACCGGCTGGGACCAGATCCTCTCCTCGGGCCAGTACATCACCTCCGCGCCGTACCTGTTCGCGAGCAAGTACCCGCAGTGGAAGGACACCATCGCCACCCCGGCGTACCAGCAGTTCCTGGCCCAGAAGATCGACGCCAACGGCTTGACGACCCAGCTGCAGAACGGCTGGAAGAGCGTCACCACCAACTGACCTCAACCACAACACTGAGTGGGACTGGAGCGGATTCTCTTGACCTGGCTGGAAGACCGGGCGGTCGCGGTGATCACCGGCTCGGCCGTGGGCGACGCCCTCGGCGGTGCTGTCGAAGGGTGGACCCCCGAGCAGATCGAAGAACGCCACGGCGGCCGTGTGACCGGCATCGTCGGGCCCTGGTACCCGAACTGGCGCGACGCGCGTCCCATCGCGCCGTACCACAAGGGCGACGGGCACATCACCGACGACACCCTCATGACGCAAGCGCTCGTGGAGGTGTACGCGAAGCGCCGCGACCACCTCGACGCGTTCGCGGTGGCCGAGGACCTCGTGCCGCTGATGATCGGCGAGCCGCGGTGGGTGCCGGAGCTCGAATCCGCGGCACTGCTGCTGCAACGCGTGTTCCTGGCGGAGAAGTGGATCGTCGCGCGGCTGCACTACGGACACGTCGACCCGCGTGAAGCGGGCGTGGGCAACGTCGTCAACTGCGGTGCGGCGATGTACATCGCGCCCGTCGGCGTGGTCAACGCGGGTGATCCCCGCGCCGCCTACGCCGAGGCGATCGACCTCACCGGCGCGCACCAGGCGAGTTACGGGCGCGAGGCGGCCGGCGTGCTGGCGGCCATGGTCGCGGCCGCGGCCGCCCCGGGCGCAACCCTCGACGACGTCACGGCGGCGGCGCTGGACCTCGCGCACGACGGCACCGCGGAAGCGCTTCGCGCGGTCGTGGCCGCCTTCGGTTCGACGGCCGCAGCGCCGAAGACCGACGACGAGGAACGCGCGCTGGCCCGTCGAGTGCGGGAAGTCGTGGCGCCGTTCGACTCGGTCGGCCCGGAGTACCGGCAGATGTCGATGGACGCGCGGCGCCCGTCGCGTACCAAGTCCATCGAGGAGCTGCCCGCGGCGCTGGCCTTCGTGCTCGCACACCGCGGCGACTTCCGCGGCGCCGTGCTCGCGGCCGTGAACTACGGCCGAGACGCGGACTCGATCGCCGCCATGGCCGGGGCGATCTGCGCGGCGCTCCGCGGCGCCGACGTGGTGCCCGCGGAGTGGCTCGATCCGATCAGCGAGGCCAGCAAGATGGACATCGTGGCGACCGGCCGGGTGCTGGCGTCGGCCGCGGCGGACATCATGCGGGCCGACCGCGAGCGGGCGCAGGCCCGGGTCAAGGCGCTCGACGGGACCCTCTCGGCACTCGTTTCGCCAGGTGTGCGGTGAGGCTGACCTGGGCCCAGCCCGAGGACCTGCTCGCGCACGAGCTCGTGCAGTCCTCTGTGGAGGGCCGTGACACCGCGGACGTGCGGAAACGCTGGGTGGCGGCGGGCGGCGACCCCGTTCCCGCCGTGAGCGGCGCCGGGCCGAACCCGGCGCCGCCCGCCCTGCGGGCGCTGGCGCGCACACTGCTCGGCGAGCTCGCCGCGGTCCCGGCCTCGCCGGCGCCCGACGAGCCGGACGAGTGGGAAGCGATCCTCGCCACGCTGCCGGCCGCGCCGGACCTGCCCCTGGGCCTGCGCGACGGGCGGGTGCTCGGCGCGTGGACCGGGCGGGCCGCCGGGTGCCTGCTGGGCAAGCCGGTGGAGAAGATCCCGCGCGAGGGCATCGAGGAGATCCTGCGCGCCACGGGCCGGTGGCCGCTCGAGAAGTGGTTCACCGCCGTCGGGCTGCCCGCCGACGTCGCCGCGCGCTGGCCGTGGAACAAGCGCTCGGCGCCGACGTCGCTCGAGGAGAACATCCACGGCATGCCCGAGGACGACGACCTCAATTACCCGATGCTGGCGCTCACCCTGCTCGAGACGCGCGGGCGCGGCTTCACCACCGAGGACGTCGCCCAGCTGTGGCTCGACAACCTCCCGGCCGGGCGCGTGTTCACGGCCGAGCGGGCGGCCTACCGCAACATCCTCGACGCCCGCCCGGTGCCCGAGACCGCGACGCACCTCAACCCGTTCCGCGAGTGGATCGGCGCGCTGATCCGCACGGACGTCTTCGGCTGGGTCTCCCCGGGCGACCTGCGCACGGCCGCGCACCTGGCGTGGACCGACGCCCGCCTGAGCCACACCCGCAACGGCGTCTACGGCGCCATGTGGGCGGCGGCCCTGGCGTCGGCGGCGATGGTGTGCGACACCGTGGATGAGGTGCTCGACGCCGCGTTCACGGTCATCCCGCCGGGCAGCCGGTTGGCGGAGGCGGTGCGGCTCGGTCGCGCGGCCGCGTCTTCGGGCGACATCCGCATCGGCCTCGACCGCCTCCACGCCGCCTACGGTGAGCTGCACTGGGTCCACGTGCTCGGCAACGCGGCCGTGATCGCCTACGCGCTGGCCAAGGGCGCCGGCGAGTTCGGCCCGAGCGTCTCCATCGCCGTCACGGCGGGCTGGGACACCGACTCCGCCGCGGCGACGGTCGGCGGCGTGGTCGGCGCTTTGCGCGGCGTGGCCGGGATCGGCGACCAGTGGGTCAAGCCCCTGGACGGCCGCATCGCGACGTCATTGCCGGGCGGCGAACAGAAGATCACCGACCTGGCGGCCCGGACGATCGCGCTGGCGCCCGCGGAGCGTGGGGCGTGACCGGGACGGTGGTCGTGGTCGGGTCGGCGAACGTCGACCTGGTCGTCGACGCGCCGCGCCCGCCACGGGCCGGGGAGACGATCCTCGGCGGGCGGCTGCGGCGCAGCCCCGGCGGCAAGGGCGCGAACCAGGCGGTGGGTGCCGCCCTGGCCGGGGGAGCGCACACGACGTTCGTGGGCGCCCTCGGCGAGGACGAAGCCGGGGACCTGATCCTGCTGTCGCTGGGTGGCGCCGGCGTGCGGACCGACCTCGTCGCACGGACGAAAGCGGCAACGGGCACGGCGTTCATCACCGTGTCGCCGGACGGCGAGAACGCGATTGTCGTCGCGCCCGGTGCCAACGAGCGCGTGCGGATCGGCGAGGTGGAAGCCGCGCGGATCGCGGCGGCCGACGTGGTGCTGGCGCAGCTGGAGATCCCGCTCGCGGTGGTGCGCGCCGCCGCGGCCGCGCGCAAGCCGGGTGCGCTGTTGGTGCTCAACGCCGCGCCGTCGCGGGAGCTGCCGGGTGATTTCTGGGCCGCGCTCGACGTGCTCGTGGTCAACGAGCACGAAGCCGCCGACCTCGGCGGTACCGAGGAGCTGCTCGAACGTGTGCCCGCCGTGGTGGTCACCCTCGGCGGCGACGGTTGCCTCGTGGCCGAGCGTGGCCAGGAACCCGTGACCGTGCCCGGGATCCGGGTGGACACTGTGGACACCACCGGCGCCGGCGACACCTTCTGCGGTGTGCTCGCCGCGGGTCTCGCTCAAGGCCGATCGCTCGCCGAAGCCGCGCGGGTCGCGTGCGTGGCCGGCGCGCTCGCCGTTACGCGGCCCGGTGCGCAGGCCGCCGTTCCCACCGCTGAAGAGGTCGCGGCTTTCGCGGCCGGAGAAAAGGTGCGATGACCGCCCCGTTCGACCCCCTCGTGCCGCGTCCGATCGACCGGCCGGCGGACGTTCCGCTCACCCCGCTCACCGACGAGCAGCTCGTCGCCCTCGACGAGGCCAAGATCTTCGCCGCACCCGCGGACCCGGCCGACCGGCCGGCGTGGCGGGAAAACCTGCGGCGCTGGCGCGAGGATTCCCGCCGCCGCCACGGCTACACCGGTGAGGCCTACGAGCGTCCCGGCGCCGCGTGGGCCGCCCGCTGCCACACCGTGGCGCAGGTCTGGCTGTGGGACGAGCTGCTGTACTCCTTCGCCGAGCACAAGTTCACGCCCGAGGTGTTCCTCGCCGACGCCCGCGAGCGCTTCGGCGGCCTCGACGCCGTCGTGCTGTGGCACGCCTACCCCGTGATCGGGCTCGACGACCGCAACCAGTGGGACTACTACCGCGACGTCCCCGGCCTGGCCGAGCTCGTCAAGGCGCTGCACGACGCCGGCCTGCACGTGTTCGTGGACTACAACCCGTGGGACGTCGGCACCCGCCGCGGCGCCGACGACCTCAGCGAGCTGGCCGCCCTCGTCGAGGACTTCGAGGCCGACGGTGTTTTCCTCGACACGCTCAAGAAAGCCGAACCGGGTTTCGTCGAACGGCTCGAAGCCGCGCGGCCCGGGATCGTGCTGGAGGGCGAGTCGAAGCTGCCGGTCGAGCGCATCGCCGACCACACGGCGTCGTGGGCCCAGTTCTTCGCCGACTCGCCCGTGCCCGGTGTGCTGCGCGCGCACTGGTACGAGCGGCGCCACATGCAGCACCACGTGCGCCGCTGGCACCGCGACCACTCCGAGGAACTGCAGTCGGCGTGGCTCAACGGCGTCGGCGTGATGGTGTGGGAAGTCGTGTTCGGCGTGTGGGTCGGCTGGTCGGCCCGCGACGCCGCGACCGTGCGGCGCATGGTGACCGTGCAGCGCGCGGCCGGTGACCTGCTGCTGGGCGGCGAGTGGACCCCGCTCGCCGAGCTGACCGACGGGGCCGAGGCCGCCGGCGTCTACGCGTCCAGCTGGGAGCTCGACGGGGTGACACTGTGGACACTCGTCAACCGCGGCGACACGGACTACACCGGCGAGGTACTGCCCGCCGGCCCCGGAAAGGTCCTCGACCTGCTCGGCGGTGTGCCCGCTCGTGGCATCGGCGCGGTGCTGCACCTCGCCGACGGCACTCCCGAACCCGCGTGGCTTCCGGAGCTGGCTGACGCGTTGACGTCCGCGCCGCACGACGCCCACTCCCGGTTCCCGCACCGGATCGCGCAACGAGTGAGTCCACAAAGGACTAATGGCACGCCTGCCGCCGATGCCGTCACGGTGCCGGCCGGGCCGTACGTGCTGACCGTGCGCTACCAGGCCCGCGAAACCGGGATGTACCAGGGCGCGCCCTACGTCGACGAGTGGAAACCCCTCCCGCCGCGGCTGCACGACGCCCGCACCCTCCAGCGTGACGGCTCGCTCGCGACCTCGGTCGCGGTGGCGGCCACTGAGGTCACCAACGCGCAGTTCGCCGAGTTCCTCACCGCCACCGGCTACCGGCCCGCCTGTGCACACCGATTCCTCGCGCACTGGATCGACGGTGTGCCAGGGAATCCGGACGAGCCCGTGACCTTTGTGGACCTCGACGACGCCCGCGCCTACTGTGCGTGGCGCGGCGGCCGGCTGCCCACCGAGGACGAGTGGCAGCTGGTGGGGGAGACCGGCGGCCTGCGCCGCGGCGCGCCGGCCGTGTGGAACTGGACCGAGAGCGAGCACTCCGACGGGCGGACGCGGTTCGTGATGCTCAAAGGCGGCAGTGACTACCGGGCCGAGGGCTCCGAGTGGTACGTCGAGGGCGGCCGCCACGCCCCGGACGTCAGTGTGAAGCTGCTGCTGCCCGGGCTGGGCCTCGCGCGCGCCGCGACGGTCGGGTTCCGCTGCGCTTGGGAGGTGACGGCATGACGACTTCGCGGGATTCCGCCGGTGGCGCGCTGGCCGGGTTGCGGGTGGTGGACGCGTCCACGCTCTTCGCCGGGCCGATGGCCGCGATGCACCTGGGTGACATGGGCGCCGAGGTGATCAAGGTCGAGCACCCGCGCCGGCCCGACCCGTCGCGCACGCACGGCGTCGCCAAAGACGGGGTGAACCTGTGGTGGAAAACGCTCGGGCGCAACAAGCGCACCATCACCGCGGACCTCGGCAGCGAAGGCGGGCGTGAGGTGTTCCTGGCGTTGGCCGCCGAGGCCGACGTGGTGATCGAGAACTTCCGCCCCGGCACCCTCGAACGCTGGCGCCTCGGCTACGACGAGCTTTCGGCCCGCAACCCGCAGCTCGTGCTCGCTCGCGTCACCGGGTTCGGCCAGTTCGGCCCGTACCGCTCGCGCCCCGGCTTCGGCACCCTCGCCGAGGCGATGAGCGGGTTCGCCGCCACCACGGGCGAGCCGGACGGCCCGCCGACGCTCCCGCCGTTCGGCCTCGCCGACGGCGTCGCGTCCCTGGCCACCGCCTACGCGATCATGGTCGCGCTTGCGGCCCGCGCCACGAGCGGGCGCGGGCAGGTCGTGGACACCGCGATCATCGAGCCGATCCTCGCGATGCTCGGCCCGCAGATCACGCGGTGGGACCAGCTTCGGACCGTGCAGCCGCGCACGGGCAACCGGTCCATCAACAACGCGCCGCGCAACACCTACCGCACCGCCGACGGCCAGTGGGTCGCCGTGTCCACCTCGGCGCAGTCGGTGGCCGAGCGCGTGGTGCGGCTCGTCGGCCGGCCCGACCTGGCCGACCAGCCGTGGTTCGCCCGCGGCGCCGACCGGGCCCAGCACGCCGACGAGCTCGACGAAGCCGTCGGCGGCTGGATCGCCCAGCGCAGCCGCGCGGAGGTCGTCGCCGCGTTCGAGGAGGCGCAGGCCGCGGTCGCCCCCATCTACGACGCCGCCGACATCGTCGCCGACCCCCAGTTCCGCGCCCTCGGCACCATCCACGAGATCGACGACCCCGAGCTCGGCCCGATCCTCATGCAGGGCCCGCTCTTCCGCCTCTCCGGCAACGACGGCGTCATCGGCTTCACCGGCCGCCCCCACGGCGCCGACACCGACACCGTGCTGAAGGAACTGGGCTTCTCGGCGGAACGCATCGCCGAACTTCGCGAAGGGGGTGCGGTATGAGCACCACTCCGCCGTTGACCTTCCTCTACGCCCCGGCCGACCGGCCCGATCGGGTGCAGAAGGCGCTGGCGTCGGAGGCCGACGTGGTGCTCGTGGACCTCGAGGACGCCGTGGCGCCGGCGCACAAGGGGGAGGCGCGCGGGAACGTCGTGCGGATGCTGGCGGATCTGCCCGAGGGGCGCCGGGTGCAGGTGCGCGTGAATCACCCCAGCACGCCGTGGCACGAGGCGGACGTCGCGGCGCTGGCCGGGCTGCCGGTGGCGGTCGGGGTGCGGATGCCGAAGGTGGAGGCGGCCGAGGAGGTGCTGGCGTTCGCGGCGGCGTTGCCGGGGCGGGAGCTGCACCCGTTGATCGAGTCGGCGCTGGGGGTGGAGCGGGCGTTGCAGATCGCGACCGCGTCGCCGCGGGTGGCGTCGATCGGGCTGGGTGAGGCGGATCTGCGGTCGGACCTGGGGGTGGACGACGAAGCCGGGCTGACGTGGGCGCGCAGTCGCGTGATCGTGGCGGCGCGGGCCGCGCGGCTCGCGCCGCCGGCGATGTCGGCTTACACCAACGTGCGCGACCTCGCCGGGCTGGCGGCGTCGTGCCGGGCCGGGCGGGCGCTCGGGTTCCGCGGGCGCACGGCGATCCACCCGGCCCAGCTCGCCACGATCCGAGCCGCGTTCCTGCCGAGCGCGGAGGAGGTGGCGCGGGCCAGCGAGGTCGTCGCGCGCGTCGCCGACGCCACGGCGGCCGGGGTCGGGGCGATCGCACTGGCCGACGGGACGTTCCTCGACGTCGCGATGGTCGAGCGCGCTCGCACCGTGCTGGCCCTGGCGAACGCGGACCCCGTGTCTTAACCCGCCGTGGCCGGACGCGGGTCGGCTTGCGGAACCGGGACTTCCGCGGGCCGGCTCACGCGGCTCAGCACGGCGACCGTGCCGCTGGCGAGCAGGAACACGGCCGCCATCACGAGGAACACCACCCGCGCACCGGCGCCCGCGCCGAGGGCGGCCCCGACGAGCAGGGGGCCGACGATGCCGCCGGCGCGCCCGATGCCGAGCGCCCAGCCGACACCCGTCGAGCGGACCCGCGGCGGGTAGAGCACCGCGGCGAGGGCGATCACGCTCATCTGGCCACCGGTCACGCACGTGCCGGCGAGGAAGGCGGCCGCGAGCAGCAGTCCGCTCGAGCCGGTGAGCGCGAAACCCAGCACGGCGATGAGGGCCGAGCCGATCAGGTAAACGGTGCCGAGCGTGACGAACGCACCGCGCTTGTCCATGGCCGGGCCGATGACCAGCGCCGCGGCGATGCCGCCGACGGTGACGAGCGCGGTGGCCGTGACCGCCGTCGACGTCGGGTGACCGAGGCGGAGCAGCACCGTCGGCAGCCAGCTGAGCACGGCGTAGAACACCCCGAGGTTCAGGGCGAACGCGAGCCACAGCAGCAGGGTGGCCGCGAGGCGGTGCCGGCCCAGGACGTCGCGCCGGGTGGCTTTCGCGGCCGCCGGCTCGTCGCGGACGAAGGTGGTGTGGGGGCTGAGGTCGGGGACGAGGCGGCGCAGCGTCGCGTGGAGTTCGGCGTGCTCACCGCGCTGGAGGAGGTGCACAGGGGACCGGGGCAGCCAGACCGCGAGCACGACCGACACCGCGAGGGGCAGCACTCCGCCGATGAGGAAGATCGAGCGCCAGCCCCAAGCCGGGATGAGGACGCCGGACAGCAGGCTCGCCGCGACGAATCCCAGCGCCAGCCAGCAGTAGCTGAACATCACGAACGTCGAGCGCCGGCGGGCGGGTGCGAACTCGCTGGCGAGCGCGACGGCACTCGGGATCGCTCCGCCGAGCCCCACCCCCGTGAAGAAGCGGAACACGATCAGCTGCGTCTCGTCCGTCGCGAACACGCACAGCAGCGTGAAGACGCCGAACAGTGCGACCGACAGCGCGATCAGTCGCCGATGCTCGATCCGCGCCGCCAGCGGTGCCAGCAGCAGGTACCCCACCATCAGCCCGACGATCGACGCGGAGAACAGCGGCCCCAGCGCCGCGACCGGCAGGTGCCACTCCTTCGCCACGACCGGGGCGACGAAGCTGATCGCCTGCGTGTCGAGGCCGTCGAGGAACATGACCGAGCCGGTCAGCGCGAGCAGCAGCACGTGGAACCGGCCGACCCGCCGGTCGCCGATGAGTGTCTCGAGCCGCACCGCGGCGGGCGGAACTCCTGCGGACATGGTCGTCTCCCTTTCCGGCGGGTGTCCGGTTCGCGTGACCGGTTCGGGGAAACGTAAACGCGAGATAAGTTACAGTCAAGGGCTGTAACTAAACTGGTTCGGCCGAGTTTTCGCAGGTGCGGCCGGTGCCCGGCCGTGCAGCGTTTCCGGCAAGATCGTCGGCGGGCGTGGGGATGCCGCGACCACGGACACGTCGGCAGGCCGTCCGAAGTGGCCTATTCTGGACGAGGGAGATCCACGAGGAGGGGCCATGACCGACGAAGAGCTCGTCGTCGAGTTCGCGCTGCGGCGCCTGGACAACCCCGACCTCGAGCTGGAGGAGGTTGCGGCGCTGGTCGTCCGGCGGCTGGGGCCCGACCGCATGCTGGAGTTCGCGTCGCAGAACCTCGCCACGCGCGGTGAGCTGCGCGCGGCGGTCTTCCCCTCAGCCGTCGAGCACGTGCTCCGCGTCGTGCTCACCCTGCGTGGCCGCAGCGACTAGCCGTCCACCGCGGCCGGGGTCTTCCGGCGCAGCCACGCCCACGGACTGCGCCCGCCCGCGAACGCCCACAGCGCGATCACCGGGTCCGTCAGCGCGCACCCGAACGACGAGTCCGCCGCGAACGGCAGGATCGGCGCGCCCTTGAGGTGGTGGACGACGTCCCACGCCGTGTGCAGCAGCCAGCCGATCCCGATGAACGTCCACGAGTCCAGTCCGCGGAAGGCGGCCAGCGTCATCACGGCGCAGAACACCAGCTCCCACACCCCCAGCTCGCCGCCCGAGAGATAGGCGGCGCCCGCGCCGGCGACCATGAGGGCGTTGAATTTCCGGCGATGCGGCTCGGGGATCAGGGACGAGAGCAGCACGTACACCAGGCCGATCGCGATCGGCAGCAGCACTTCGGTCATGGCCGTCACGCTAGGAAACCCGAGGCGTGCCCACTACCGGCCTGGATGCCAGACAGCAGCGGATTCCCGCCAACCGGGAATCCGCTGCTGCGTACCGGAACTCAGCGCGACTTCGGCGCCGCGTGCCGGCGTCGTGGCCAGATCGGCAGCCGGGCGCCTTGCCGGGTGACGTAGATGCCCGGGACGAGGCCGAGGGCCGGGCTCAGTGCGCCGGTGGTGTCGATCTCGGCCGGGACGGTGGTCTTGGTGGTGGTGTGAGCAGACATGACTTCCTCCGGGTGTCCCGAGTGGACAGGTCTCTTGTGGACGGTGCTCAGGCCGCGGTGGCCTCGATCGCCGCCGCGGGGCCGAAAGCGGCCACGCGGGTGCGGGCGCCGGTGATCACGGTGGTGAGGGTCGCGAGGTCCTGCGGGCCGTCGTGGCGCCGGTCGTTGACGAAGAACGTCGGGGTCCCGGCCACACCGCTGAGGTCGGCCGACTCGACGTCACGCTCGACGTGACCGGCGAACCTGCGGCGCAGCAGGTCCTCACGGAACCGGTCGACGTCGAGGCCCAGCTGCTCGGCGTACCCGACGAGGGCGTCGAAGTGCAGGTCGGTCTGGTTGCCCAGCAGCAGGTCGTGCATCGGCCAGAACGCGCCCTGCGCGCCCGCCGCCTCGGCGGCCTCGGCCGCCAGCTGCGCGTGGGGGTGGATGTCGTGCAGCGGCAGGTGGCGCCACACGTAGCGGATGTCGCTGTTCTCGGCCAGCAGCTCGCGCGCGGTCGGCGCGGCCATGCCGGTCCAGGGGCACTCGAAGTCGCCGTACTCGACCACGGTCACCGCGGCGTCCTCCGGCCCGCGCACGTGGTCGCGGCTCAGATCGACCGGAGCGATGAGGTCGGTCAGCAGGGGAGCGTCGCCGAGCAGTGCGCGAGTCCGCACCTCTTCCGGCAGCTCGGCCGTGATCTTCTGCACGAGGAAGGTCAGCAGCGCCGCACCCGCCGCCGCGGCGAGGACACCCAGCTTCGCCTCCTCCAACTCCCGCCCGGTGAAGGCGAGGTCGGCGATCAGCAACGACACGGTGAACCCGACGCCCGCCATCGCGCCGCCGCTCAGCACGCCGGCCCAGCCGACCTGCGGCTGCAGCGCGCCGCCGGTCAACCGGGTGAGCAGCCACGAGGAGCCGAACACCGCGACCGGCTTGCCCAGCACGTAGGCGAGGAAGATCCCGACGGTGATCGGCGCGGTCACCGCGCTCGCCAGCACCTCGGTGTTCACGGTGATGCCGGCGTTGGCCAGCGCGAACAGCGGGACGACGACGTAGCTCGTCACGCGGTGGAAGGCGTGGCGCAGCCGGGCGTTGGCCGAGAGTGTGGCGCTCAGCCGCTTGCTCGCCGAGCTGGCCGCCTCCGCGGTGGGCTGCTCGCGGAACAGGCGCACCAGCTGGGTCGTCTCCTCCAGTGAATCGCGCTTCGGCACGTACGCCGAGGTCGCGAGCCCCACCGCCAGACCGGCCACGACCGGGTCGATCCCGCTGGTCAGCAGCGCGCCCCACACCGTGAGCGCCAGTGCGGTGAACACCGGCTTGCGGTAGCGGTAGTCGAGCCGGCGGCTCGCCAGCACCCCGGCGTAGGCGACGGCGGCGATCCCGACCGCCATGAGGTCCACGTGGCCGCTGTACGCCAGCGCGATGACCACCAGGGCCACGATGTCGTCGACCACGAACACGGTGAGCACGAACGTGCGGATCCGCTCGGGCGCACCCTGCCCGACCACGGTGAACACGCCCAGCGCCAGCGCGGTGTCGGTCGACATCGCCGCGCCCCAGCCGTGCGCGCCGGGCCCGCCGCCGTTGAGCGCCAGGTATATCAGCACCGGCACCGCCATGCCGGCCAGCCCGGCGACGGCGGGCAGGATCAGGCGGCGGCGCTCGCGCAGGTCGCCGAGGTCGAACTCGCGCCGCGCCTCCAGCCCCACCACCAGGAAGAACAGTGTCATCAGGCCGCTGTTGACCCAGTCGCGCACCGGCAGCGCGGCGCTCAGCGGCCCGATCCGCACGCTCAGCACCCAGTTCCACACGGCGTCGTACGTGCCCGGCGCCAGGTTCGCCCAGGCCAGGGCCACCACAATCGCCGCGGCGAGGATCCCGGCGCTGCCGGACTCGGTCCGCAGGAACGTCCGCAGCGGGCTCGACGACGGCCCGGACATCGACATCCGGCCCATCGACATCTCGGACGTGGGCATCCGGGACTGACTCATCTCCGACATCGACATGGCTTCGCTGGTCTGCGGGTGCCTCGGCGTCACGTTCATGTCTAACCCTTAAAGTCGCTGGTGATAGTTAGAACTGAAACATGGTAGAACTAACCTGTCAATAGGGAATTTGAAGGTTAGGTCGATCGGAGGGCTGACCGGTGGAGACAACAGCAGTGGCGACAGACGAGGCGCTGGTCCTCGATCTGCTGAACACCACGGCACTCGTCGACGGGGCACCGCACGACGACCTGGCCGACGCGGACGACGCCCTGCGCTGGCTGTCCGCCCACGGCCAGCCGGCGACGGAGGGGGAGTGGCGCACCCTGCTCGACCTGCGCGCGACCCTGCAGGACGTGGTGCGCGGCGACGCGGAACCGTCGTCGGTCGGGCGTTTCGTCGAGGGCGTCGGCTACCTCGCGACCCTCGGTGCGGACGGCATCGGCTGGACCCTCGACGCCCCCGCGGGCCACGCCGCCGCGGCACGCGCGGTCCTCACCTGGGACGGCCTGCGCGAGTCCGGCCGCCTGCGCCCCTGCGCCAACCCGGAGTGCCGCCTGTTCCTCATCGACCACAGCAAGGCCAACACCGCCCGCTGGTGCTCGATGGCCACGTGCGGCAACCGCCTCAAGGCGCGCCGGCACTACCGCCGCACCCGGCAGTCCGAAGTGGACTGAAGCGGGCCCCCTCCCCGGCGACAGGGCCCGCTCCAGGGCTTCATTCGTTGTGCAGCACCGTCGCGATCGGCAGCCGAGCCGCGCGTGCGGCGGGGATGAGCGCGCCCAGCACGGCGATGACCACCCCGGCCAGCCCGAGCGCCACGAGCATCGGCGCGCGGTAGACGTCGATCACGAACCCGAACACGTCCGACTGGGCAGCGCGCAGCATGGCCGGCCCGACCAGCCGGTGCACGAAGAAGCCGAGCGGCAGCCCGAGCAGCCCGCCGGCCACGCCCAGTGCCCCCATCGAGGTGATCATCATGACCGTCACCTGGCGCGGCGTCATTCCGATCGCCTTGAGCATTCCCAGGTCGCGGCGGCGTTCGTGCACGTTGAGCACCACGGTGTTGAACACCCCGAGCGCCGAGACGATCGCGAGCACCAGCGTCAGGACCGACGCGCTGCTGACCAGGAGCACGGCCTGCGAAGACGTGCCGTCACGCGGGGGAACGAGCTCCAGCCCGGGGTCGCGGGCGTGCACCGCGCTCGCGAGCGCCGGACGGTCGGCGCCGGGCGCCAGCTGCACGTCGTAGGTCTCCGCACGGGTGTCCGGCGCGAGGACGTCGAGGGTCGACCAGTCGGCGTAGATCGCCTGGTCGTTGTTGGTCAGCGTGACCCCGACGAGCGTGAGCTGCGTGCGATTCCCGCCCAGCTCCACCGTGATCGTGTCGCCGAGGGCGAGCCCGCGCTGGTTGAGGAACCGGGACGGCGCGGCCGCCTCCCCGGCGCGCGCCGCCCACCGGCCGTCGAGGATCTCCGGCCCCAGCGCTGCCGAGTCCCCGCGGGAGAAGGTGACCGAGGGGTTCTCCTGGCTGCCGAGCAGGTGCACGGTGCGCTCGGCCGAGGCGGTGACCCGGGTGGAACCGGGCAGCGAACGCAGCATCGCCTCGTCGGCGGAGTCGCCGAGCGCCGGAGCCGGACGCGGACCGGGCAGCCCGGCCGGAATGGTGAGCCCGTCGGGCAAGCCGGCGAGGAACTCGACGCGGTCGGGGTGGGCGGGGCGCATCGCGTTGTTGTACGCGTTCACCGACAGCGTGACGCCGATCGACAGCGTCACCGTCATGACGCCGAGCACGATCGCCGCCAGCGTCAGCGCGCTGCGCGCCGGGCGGGCGAACGGGACGCCCAGGCCGAGGCTGACCGACCGCGGCAGCCGGGTGCCCGCGAGCCGGCGCTGGACGGCGAGCGCGCGCCCGAACCGGGGTCCGCTGCCCGCGCTGATCGCCGCGGTCGCCGGCAGCCGGCGGGCCCGCAGCGCGGAAACCAGCGCGGCCGGCACGACGACCAGCGGCAAGCCCACCAGTGCGACGACGTCGACCCACGCGTCGATTCCGACGCCGCCCGCGCCGAACGCGCTGAACGCGTCCGTGAGCACCGGCTTGGCGACGAGATTGCCGCCGATCGTCCCGACGACGCAGCCGAGAGCGGCGGGGACGAGCACCATCACCAGGTACACGGCCAGCACCTGGTTCGGCGTGAACCCGAGCGACTTGAGCACCCCGATGTCGCGGAACCCGGACACCACCGCGCCGCTCACCACGTTGGCGACGATCAGCACAGCCACCGCGAGCCCGAGGATCCCGAACGGGACCAGGAACGGCACGTACGGGCCGACGTCGGAGTTGAGCCGTTCCTCGACGGTCAGGTAGGACTGCTCGCCGAGCACGGACCTCGCCGGCAACCCTGTCGTGACCGCGGCCTGGCCCGCGTCGACCTCCGCCGCCGTGGCGGCGTGGGTGAAGCGGTAGAGCACCTGCGCGGTGGTGGGCCGCAGCGCCGTCAGCTGCGCCGGCGTCACCCATGCGTCGGCGGACGCGCTCACCGAATACGCGAACCCGACGACGGTGAGCACGGGCTTGCCCGGGATCTCGATCCGCGAACCGACGGGAACCAGGTCGCCGGAGCCGCGCGGGAAGTTCAGCACGATCTCCCCGGGCGCCGTCGCCCACCGGCCCGCCCACACGTCCAGCCGGTCGACGGCGCCTTCGGGGTCCGCGCGCCCGACCGTGGTCAGGCTGCCCGCCCGCGCCGCGACGCTCTTCGCCGTGTCCAGCGTGACCTGCCCGAACGGCCCGGTCGACGCCTCGACGCCCGGCCGGGTGGAGGTGGTGGCGAGCTGCTCGCCCGACACCCGCGTGGTGTCGTAGGCGACGACGAGGTGCGCGCCGTTCTGCTCCGCGTGCGCGCGTTGGAACGGCCCCGACGCCGACACCAGCAGCCCGAGCGCGAGCACGATCGTGCCCGTCGACACCGCGACCACGACGCTGATCACGGCCGTCTGCACCCGCCGGCGCCGCACCGCGGCGCGCGCGACCCGCCACACGGCGCTCACGAGCTGCGCTCCAGACCCGAGGTCGCGGCGATCCGGCCGTCGACGACCTGGACCACGCGCGTGGCGCACTGCTTCGCGAGCCGCTCGTCGTGCGTGACGAGCAGCAGCGTCTGCCCGATCTGGTTGAGGTCGAGCAGCAGGTCCATCACCTGCTCGCCGGAGCGGCTGTCCAGCGCACCGGTGGGTTCGTCGGCCAGCAGCAGCGCGGGCCGGTTCATCAGCGCCCGGGCCACGGCCACGCGCTGGCGTTCGCCGCCGCTGAGCTGCGCGGGGTGGATGTTGCGCCGTCCAGCGATGCCGAGCTCGTCGAGCAGCTCCAGCGCCCGGGCTCGGGCCTGCGCGGCCGAAGTGCCGGTCAGCTGCGCGGCGAGGGCGACGTTGTCGAGCGCCGGGAGGTCGTCGAGCAGGTTGAAGAACTGGAAGATCATGCCGATGCGCCGGCGGCGGAACAGTGCGAGCCCCGTCTCGCCGAGCTTGCCGAGGTCTTCGCCGTTGACCACGACGGACCCGGACGTCGGCCGGTCCAGCCCGGCAACCATGTTGAGCAGCGTCGACTTCCCGCTGCCCGACGGCCCCATCACCGCGACCGCCTCGCCGGCGCGGATCCCCAGCGAGACCCCGTCCAGGGCCACCGAGTCGCTGTACTCCTTGCGCACGGCGGTCAGCTGCACCACCGGGTTCGCTCTGCTCTCGTCACTGGTCACAGCACACAATCCTGAAGCAGCCGCGTCGTCGGGACATCAGTCCGGGGAGGTAACCACCGGACCTCGTCATCCTGGGGATGTAGGCACCGGGTTGATGCGGCGGGCGCGGCGGCCTGGGAGAGTCGGGGTGTGTGGGAACTCGGGGTCGCGGCCGTGGCGTGCCTGGTCGCGGTGGTGCTGGCCGTGCGGCTGGTTCGCGCGCGGCGCGCGGCCGTCCGTGCGCTGGAGGAGCGCGGGTGGCTGCTGGAGCGCGAGCGGGAAAGCGCCGCGCAGCAGGCGGTCGACGCCGAACGCGCGCGGATCGCCCGCGAGCTGCACGACATCGTGAGCCACAACGTGAGCGTGATGCTCGTGCAGGCCGGTGCCGCGCGGCTGGTGGTCGAGACCGAGCCCGCGCAGGCGGCCGAGGCGTTGCGGGAGGTCGAGACCGCCGGGCGCGACACGATGACCGAGCTGCGGAACCTGCTCGGCCTGCTCGCGCCGCCCGCCGACGGCGAGGAGCCGCACGACCTCGCGCCACAGCCCAGCCTCGCGCGGCTGAGCCCGCTCGTCGACCGGATCGCCTTCGCCGGGCTGCCGGTGGAGGTGCGCGTGTCGGGTGAGCCGCGGTCGTTGCCGTCCGGAGTGGACTTGACGGCGTACCGGATCATCCAGGAGGCGCTGACCAACGCGCTCAAGCACGGCGACGGGGGGAAAGCCGAGGTGACGGTGCGCTACACCGACCACTACCTGCGGGTCGAGGTGGTGAACAGCGGGCCGAGCGTGCTCACGGGCGGTTCGGCCGCCGCGTCCTCCTCGCGCGGCGAGGGTCGTGGCCTGCTCGGGTTGCGCGAACGCGTCGCGGCCTTCGGCGGGGACCTCGACGCGCGGCGTCGCCTCGGGGGCGGGTTCCGCGTGCGCGCCCGGATCCCGATGGAGCGCCCGTGACCGCCCCGCGCGTGGTCATCGCCGACGACCAGGGCCTGGTCCGCACGGGCTTCCGCATGATCCTCACGGCCGGCGGCATCGACGTGGTCGGTGAGGCGGCCGACGGGCTGGCGGCGGTGGAGCTGGTGCGGGAACTGCACCCGGACGTCGTGCTCATGGACATCCGCATGCCCGCCATGGACGGCCTCGAAGCCGCGCGTCGCGTCCTGGCCGACGACCCGCGCTGCAAGGTGCTGATGCTGACGACGTTCGACCTCGACAGCTACGTCTACCAAGCCCTCGCCGCCGGCGCGAGCGGCTTCCTGCTCAAGGACGTGACGCCGGAACACCTCGTGGCCGCGGTCCGGCTCGTCGACACCGGCGACGCGCTGCTGGCGCCCTCGATCACCCGCCGGATGGTGGAACGGTTTGCCGCGGCTGCCGCTCCGGCTCCGGCCGCGGCAGTTCCGGTGCCGCACCGCGACCTGTCCGCGCTGACCCCGCGAGAGCTCGAAGTTCTGACGCTGCTGGGCCGGGGCCGGTCCAACACCGAGCTCGCGGCCGACCTCACCCTCAGCGAGGCGACGATCAAGACCCACGTCGCGCGCATCTTCGCGAAGCTGTCCCTGCGCGACCGCGCCCAAGCGGTGGTGCTGGCCTACGAAACCGGCCTGGTGTCACCCGGGGACCCGCCGGCTTAGCCCCTGACCGCCTGCCGGACGGCTGGGACGACGTCTCGCGCGAAGCGCAGCACCTGGTCGATCGTCTGGTGCTCCGGCCAGAAGACGAACGTCGTGAACGGCAGGTCGGTGGCCGAGCGCGTCAGGAACGCGGTCCACTGGGCCGCGTCGCCGCGCACGGGCTCGGCGCCGGTGGTGACCTCAAGGGTGCCGGGCGCGTCGGTGATCGTGCCGACGACCTGGCAGATCCGGCGCACGTCCGACGGCTGCCGGCCGGCGGCGGTCGCGGCCTCGTCCAGGATCGTGTGGGCCGGACCCCACTGCTCGTAAGGCAGGTAGGAGGGGATCGGCGCGGCCCAGCCGTCGGCGATGCGGCCGGTCAGGGCCAGTGCCTTCGGTCCCTGCGCGCCGGTCCACAGCTCGATCGGATGCGCGGGCGCGGGCCCGGGCGTGAGACCGTCCACTGTGTAGTGAACGCCGCGGTGGTGGAGAGGCCGGCGGTCGGCGCGCCAGATCGCCCGCATGAGCTCGAAGGCCTCCTCGAGCGCGGCGTTGGCCTCGGCCCGCGAGCGCCGTTCGACGCCGAGGCGCTCGATGGCGTCCCAGTAGCCGCCCGCGCCGACGGCGAGCTCGAACCGCCCACCGGAGGTGAGGTCGAGCGAGGCGGCGGCCTTGGCGAGCATCGCGGGCGGGCGCAGCGGCAGATTCGTCACGTCGGGGAACACGTGGATGCGGCGGGTGGCGGCCAGCAGGGCGCCCGCGAGCACGAAGGTGTCGAGGAACTCCGGGACGTACGGGTGGTCCTGGATGCCCAGGAACTCCAGTCCGTGCTCGTCGGCGGCCACCGCCAGCTCGCGATGCGCGCCGACGTCGAGCGTCGGCGCGAGCGAGAACCCGAAAGCCAGTCGAGTCATGGCATCCTTTCGATCGAGGTGGTCATCCCGGACCCGCCGTGGTCCGACGACAGGGGCTGCCGTCGGCCTTCGACTCGGCAGGGCCGGGTGTTCAGTGACCGTTGAGCTCGCTTCGGGGCGGGACGGGAACCGCGAACACCTCCGGGTGCTTCACCAGCTCCACCCGCGTCCGGCGGATGTGCAGCTCCAGGATGCGCTCGGCCGACGCGTGGTCGCGCTGGCGCAGCGCCTCGATGAGCAGCCGGTGCTCGGCGCGGATGATCCAGCCGCGGCGTTCGCCGGCCAGGCGCGTGAACGCCCGGCGGTAGTGCTGCGTGGTGTCCCACAGGCGGTTGAGGATGGCCGCGAGGTCGTGGGCGTCGTGGTGGCGGTAGACCGTCCAGTGCAGCTGCCGGTCGAGGACGAGGAACTCCTCGACGTCGTCGGTCCGCTCGATTCGGTCCTCGAGGGCTTCCAGCTCGTCGATGTCCTCATCGGACAGTCGTGGCGCGGATTCGGCCAGCAGCAGTGGTTCCAGCCGTTCGCGCATCTTGTACGACAGCTCGCACTCGCGCACGTCCATGGACGTGACCCACGCGCCGGAGTTGGCGCGCAGGGTCACCAGCCCTCGGGACTCCAGAATGCGCAGTGCTTCGCGCACCGGCAGGCGGCTGGTGCGCAGCTCCTCGGCCAGCTCGTCCTGGATGATGCGCGTGCCCGGGGCGAGGCGGCCGTCGAGGATCCGCTCTCGCAGCTCGTCGGCGACGCGCTGGCTCGCCACGCCCGCGGGTACGGCCACGCCGGTTTCCTCTCGATCGAACGCCTCGCGGCGGTGGTCCCGGACTCCAGCGACCAAGACTCAGCCGGACAAGACCCAGTCGAACAAAGACTCAGTCGAACGCCTTCGGGTTGTGGTCGAAGGCTTTTCCGTTCGGATAGGACACTAGCTCACACTGCAGGCCCCAGGGTGAGAGGAAGTACACCCACCGCTGCCCCTCGCTCGCGCCGCTGCTGGTGGTCGGCTCGCCGAGCACACGCAGGCCGCGGCGGTGCAGGTCGGCGACGGCGGCGTCGAGATCCTCCACGTACAGCGCGATGTGGTGCCCGCCGACGTCGGAGTTGCGCGGCGGTGTCGGGTTCTGCTCGGGTGCCTCGTACTGGAACACCTCGAAGATCGCCTTGCCGCCGAGCCGGTAGAAGTGCAGGCGCCGCATCACCGCCTTGTCGTCGACGCCCAGGTGTTCGCTCATCCAGCTGTCGTCGTGCTCGTACGGCCCGAGCCGGTACAGGTATTCGCAGCCCAGCACCTCCGTGAAGAACTCGTGGGCCTGGTCGAGGTCCGGCACCGTGAGGCCGAAGTGGTCGACGCCCGTCACCCCGGGGATCGGCATGAGTGCACCTCCAATGGATCCATTCGCTTGCTTTTCATGGCTACTTGACGGCATAGTCTCCGTCAAGCCTTTCGCAATGGATCCATTCGAAGATGAGGAGCCCTGATGGCCACTCACGAGTCACTGGTCGCCGGCGCGCCCTGGATCCGCCTGCGCGCCACGCCGGAGGACTGGGACGAAGCCGCGCCCGACCTGCTGCTGAGCCTGCTCGGGCGCGCGCAGTGGATCCGGTCGTTCGAGGAGTACGTGCTGGAGCTCGCGGGCCAGGGCCTCGTACACGGCCCGGCGCACTCGAGCATCGGCCAGGAGGGCGGCGCCGTCGGCTCGATCTCCCCGCTGCGCAGCGATGACTTCGTGAACGGCTCGCACCGCGGCCACCACCAGTTCCTCGCCAAGGCCTTCGGCCACGTCGCCCCGAAGCCCACCGGGCTGCCGGTGATCGACGACGAGGTGCGCACGGTGCTGCGCCGCACGCTCGCCGAGATCTGCGGCCTGGCCGAGGGCTACGGCAGCGGGCGCGGCGGGTCGATGCACCTGCAGTGGCGCGAGGCCGGCGCGATGGGCACCAACGCGATCGTCGGCGGGGGAGTGCCGCAGGCCGCGGGCTTCGCCTGGAACCAGCGCCACGCCGGCACCGACGCCGTCACCGTCACGTACTTCGGCGACGGCGCCGTGAACATCGGCTCGGTGCTGGAGACGTTCAACCTCGCCGCCGCGTGGAAGCTGCCCGTCTGCTTCTTCATCGAGAACAACCAGTACGCGGTGTCCACACCCGTCGGCACCGCCACGGCCGAGCCCCGGCTCTCCGCGCGCGGCCTCGGGTTCCACATCCCGAGCTGGCAGGTGGACGGAATGGATCCGCTCGCCGTGCACCTGGCGATGAGCGAGGCCGTGGCCCACATGCGCGCGGGCAACGGCCCGACCATCGTCGAGGCCGAGGTCTACCGCTACTTCCACCAGAACGGCCCGTACCCCGGCAGCGCCTTCGGCTATCGCACGAAGGAAGAGGAGAAGTCCTGGCGCGACCGCGACCCGATCGACCTGCTGCGCGGCCACGTCGTGCGCCGCGGCCTCGCCGACGACGACCAGCTCAAGGCGTTCGACGAAGAGATCGTCCGGACGCTGCACGAGCTCGGTGACAGCTTCCTCGAAGACGGCCCGGACGGCAAGCGCCGCATCAAGGACTCCGCGTGGCCGGACCCGGCGTTCGTCGACGTCGGTGTGCGCGGTGATCTGTCCGAACTGGACGGCAGCCGCTACGAGGAAGCCGAGTCCTTCAGCGGTGCGCTCAAGGAACGGCGCTTCATCGACGCGGTCAGCGACGTGCTCGCCCGCCGGCTGGAGACCGACGAGCGCGTGGTCGTGCTCGGCGAGGACGTCGACCGGCTCAAGGGCGGCACCAACGGCGCCACCAAGAAGGCCATCGAAACGGCGCCCGAGCGCGTGCTGGGCACGCCGATCAGCGAGAACGCGTTCGCCGGCCTCGCGGGCGGCATGGCCATCGACGGCCGGACCCGTCCGATCGTCGAGTTCATGTACGCCGACTTCATGTGGGTCGCGGCCGACCAGCTGTTCAACCAGGTCGCCAAGGCCCGACACATGTTCGGCGGGACCGGCAGCGTGCCGTTCGTGCTGCGCAGCAAGCTCGCCGCGGGCACCGGCTACGGCTCGCAGCACTCGATGGACCCGGCCGGCGTCCTCACCACCGCGCCCGGGCTGCGAGTCGTGGCCCCGTCGAACCCGTTCGACTACGTGGGCCTGCTGAACACCGCGCTGGCCTGCGACGACCCGGTCGTGGTGCTGGAGCACGTGGACCTCTACGCCACCACGGGCACCGCGCCGGTCGACGATTTCGACTACCGGCTGCCCGTCGGCAGGGCCGCGGTGCGCCGCACCGGCGACGACCTCACCGTGATCAGCTACCTGTCCATGGTCGGGCACTGCCTTGAGGCCCTCGACGAGACCGGCGTCAGCGCCGACCTGATCGACCTGCGCTGGCTCGACCGCGCGAGCCTCGACTGGGACACGATCGAACGCAGCGTCCGCAAGACCAACCGGGTGCTGATCGTCGAGCAGGGCGCCATCGGCACCTCCTACGGCGGCCGGCTCGCCGACGAGATCCAGCGCCGCCTGTTCGACTGGCTCGACGCGCCGATCGAGCGCGTCACCGGCGGCGAGGCGTCGCCCAGCATCAGCAAGGTCCTCGAACGCGCGGCGATCGCGCGGACCGAGGAAGTGACCGCGGCGCTGCGGCGCCTGTCCGACTGAGCGCAACTGCGACTGGCAGCGAGGAGTTCCAACGATGGCAACGCTGTTGCGGGTGCCCGAAGTCGCCACGGGGTCGACCGAGGCCGTGCTGAGCGAGTGGCTGGTGCCCGAGAACGAGGCGTTCGACGCCGGCACGGCACTGGCCGTGCTGGAGACGGACAAGGCGGCCGTGGAGGTCGAGGCCGAGGACGGCGCGACCGTGCTGCGGCAGCTGGTGGACCGCGGGACGACGGTGGAGGTCGGCACGCCGATCGCCGTGCTGGGCGCCGTGGGCGAGGACGTGAGCGGGCTGCTGGCGGAGCTGGGTGCCTCGGTTTCGGCTTCGGCTTCGCAGAACGGCTCGGCCCAGCCCGAGTCGGCCCCATCTGAGCCGGCGCCGCCTGAACCGGCGCCGGCCGCGTCGAACGGGTCCCGTGAGCGGATTTTCGCGAGCCCCCTGGCGCGCAAGATGCTGAAGGAAGCCGGGATCGGGCTCGAGGCGGTGGCCGGGACCGGGCCGAACGGGCGGATCGTGCGCAAGGACGTGGAGGCCGCGATCGCGCGAGCGGACCGGCCGGCGCCGGTAGCGGCACAGCTTGAAGCGACGTCGGAACCGGCACGCGAAAAGCCCGTGGCCGAACCTGCTCCCGTCCGCCGTGAACCGGCGGCAGGCGCGTCGGTCACCGAGATCCCGCACACCCGGATCCGCCGCGCCATCGCGAGCCGGCTGACGATGAGCAAGCAGACCGTGCCGCACTTCTCCGTGCGGCGCACCGCGCGGATCGACGCGCTGCTGGCTCTGCGCAAGCAGCTCAACGAGGTGTCGCCGGCGCGGATCTCGGTCAACGACCTGATCATCCGGGCCGTGGCCGTCGCGCACACCGAGGTGCCCGACGCCAACGTCATCTGGACCGAGGACGCGCTGCGCAAGTACGACTCGGTCGACGTCGGTGTCGCCATCGCGTCCGGACGGGGCCTGGTCACACCGGTCGTGCGCGGGGTCGAGAAGCTGGCGCCGAGCGCGATTTCGGACCAGGTCAAGGGGTTCGCGACCCAGGCCGACGAGGGCAAGCTCAAGCAGCAGGACCTCGAAGGCGGCTCGATCGCGGTGAGCAACCTCGGCATGTACGGCTTGGACGAGTTCACCGCCATCATCAACCCGCCACAGTCGTCGATCCTCGCGGTGGGCGCCGGGAAACCCGGTGCCGTGGTGGTGGACGGCGAGCTGACCGTGGCGACGCAGCTGGCGCTCACGCTGGCGGTCGACCACCGCGCGATCGACGGGGCGCTGGCGGCTTCGTGGCTGGGCGTGCTGGTCGACGCGCTCGAGCAGCCGCTGCGGCTCGTCGCCTGACCCGGCCCGGTTCCGCCCGCCCCACGTTCCGGCGGGCGGAACCGGACCCGGTCGATCACTCCGGATGCGGCCGACTTCCGAGTGTCGACACTTGGGCTTCTCCGGAGTGCGGTGTTCCGTTCAACGAGCGGCTTTGGCTTGCAGCGCATGCCTGCTTGCGATTTCACCCGCCGAGACCTGTTGCGCTGGACCGCGTACGCCGCCGCTGCGGCGGGTTCGACGACGTTGCTCGACCCCGCCCGCGCGCTGGCCGCGACCGACTCCCGCGGCTCGGGCCCGGTGACGCCCGTCAACCTCGAACTCGTGACGCTCGCCGAAGACCGGGCCGTGATCACGTGGTACACCGGCCGCGCCGGCACCGACGACGGGCTCGGCCGCATGGTCCCGGCCGACTCCGACGGCGAAGTCCGCTACGGCACCAACCCCATCGCCTCAACCGAGTCGCGCACGACATCACCGGCCACACCCCGTACCACTACGTCGAGCTCAACGACCTCGAGCCGGGCCAGACGTACTACTACCAGGCCCGCTCCAACGGCAAGCTCGCCGCGCCCACCGCGTTCACGCTCGTCGCCGGCAACGCCGTGGGCACCACGGACCGCGGCCTCGGCACGACGGGACCGTTCGAGTTCAAAACGCCGCAGCCGCCCGAGGGCAGCCACCTGTTCTCGGTCGTGCTGTGCAACGACCTACACATGGGCGAGACACAGGCCGGGCTCGTCGGCGGGCAGCCGCAGTACATCGGGATCTCGCAGGTGCCCGGGCTGCCGCCGTACCCCCGAGGTGATGCTGGAATCGCTGGTGCAGGACGTGAAGCGCTTCGACCCGCGCTACCTGCTCGCCGCCCGCGACATCTCCGCCGAGGCCGTGCCGACCGACCTCAGCCGCGCCGGGCACCTGCTCTCGCGTTTCGGCCGCTACCAGGAGGACTACTTCGTCACGCGCGGCAACCACGACCGCGCGCACATCGGCGACGCGTACTCGACCTGCCGCGTCGGGCAGTGGCAGGGCAACGACTGCTTCCACGACGCGTACTTCCCGCACACCGAGCGCACGTACTTCTCGCGCGACCTGTCCGGCCTGCACGTGATCGGCCTCGACACCTACGACAAGGTCGGCAACGGCGGCGACGCCGGCGGCCTGTCGCCCGAGCAGCTCGACTGGTTCCGCACCGACCTGCGCAAGCATCGTGACCAGCCGACGCTCGTGTTCGGCCACCACCCGCTCGTGATGCAGGACTCGGCCTTCCCGATCACCGCGAGCAGCTCCGTCGACGCCGGCCAGGCCGCGCAGATCCTCGACTGGTACTCGCAGACGCCGGGTGTGTTCCTGCACCACGCGGGCCACACCCACCGCAACCACCGCACGATCAGCCCGACGGTGCCGCGCGTGACACTGCAGGAAGTGGCCGCTGCCAAGGAATACCCGGGTGGGTTCTCCATCCTGCGCCTGCACACCCACGGCTACGCGCTGAACTTCTCCAAGTCCCGCAGCGCGCTCGCCCGCCAGTGGAGCGAGCGCAGCCGCCAGGAGATCATGGGCTACTGGCCGCAGTTCGCCTTCGGCAACACCGTGGGCGACCGCAACACCGTCGTCAAGCGCGACCTGACCGGCCTGAAGCGGCCGCACCACTGATGCGGACCGGTGCCACTGCCCGGGTTTCCGGCGGTGGCACCGTCCTGTGTGGATTATCCGTTAGTGCCGGCCGTGGTCGTCGCCGGGTTCGACGTGGTTGTGGTGCGTTTCCGGGTGGGTGGTGGAGGTCGGCGGAGCGCAGGTGGTCGGCCGCGTTGCCCGGCCATCGATCGCCTGCGTCCGGGCATCCCGATCGTCGCCCGGCTCGGTCCCCGTGCCCCCGCGCCGATCACCGGGCACCGCGGTCGTCGTGGTCCGGTCCCCGGGATGCGGAGTGTCCTCAGTGGACACGAACGCGGCCGGCCTCGGCGCGGGGTCCGGCGACCCCGCGGTCGCCCCGCCCCACACGACCGCCGTCACGATCCCGGCGGCCGCCACCGTCGCCCCGGCCACCCCGATGACGCGGCGCCGGTCCGCTGCGTGCTGTTCTGCGGTGAGTTCGTCACGCCCTCGTCGTCACGCGGGCCCGGGGCCGGTCACGATCGTCCGGTGGTCCTAGCCCCGCGGAGTCAGCTCTCGACCCGGATGCCGCGGTGCTCCCCGTCGGACAAGAACAACGCCACCGCCTCACCTTCTTCGCAGACCGCCCCACGCTCCGCCCGCGCGAGCCGTCGCAGTGGCGACACCACCACCGTGCCCGCCTCGAGTGTCCACGTCGCCGTGACGCGGCCGTCGGCGAGGAGGACGCGGGAGCCCGCGACGGAGAGGTGACGGTGGGCGTCGTCGACGATGCGGGTGCGGTCGGCGTAGCCGAGGAGGGCGTTGTCGAAGGCGGGGAGGTAGCGGACGGGCGCCGGGGTGTCCTGGTCGGGGCGCGGGGCGTCGGGCAGGTCCAGCAGTTCGCGGCCGCGCTCGTCGCGGAAGGACACCAGTTCGTCGCGCACCGAGGCGACGGCGGCAGGCAGCCCGGCGAGGCCGGACCACGCGCGCAGGTCGGCGGTGGCGGCGGGGCCGTAGGCGGCGAGGTAGCGGCGGACCAGCTCGGCGCCCACGACGACGTCCGGGGGAGCCGGGACGTCGAGGCCCAGCCAGGCGGACAGCGGCAGGTATCGCACGCCCGCCTTCTCGCGCCACATCCCGCGCGGTGGCAGCTGCACCACGGGCACGAGCGCGGCGACCAGCATCTCGCCCAGCGCACGCGGACCCGGCGCCGGCCAGCGGTCCGCGACCGCCCGGGCGAGCTCGGGCATGGATCGCGGTTCGCCGTCGGCCAGGACGGCGCGGCCCGCCGCGGCGAGCTCGGTGAGGTCGACGCCGTCGAGCTCACGCCGGTAGACGCCGAGCACACGCTGGCGCAGCATCGCGTCGTGGCGGGTGCGCCAGGCCAGGGCGTCGTCGGCGGTGACGAGGTGCACGGTGCGGCGCATGAGATGGGTCCGGACCACCTGCCGCCCGACGAGAAGCTCCGACAGTTCCGCCGGCTCGAACGCCCGCAACCGCGACCACAGGCCCGTGAACGGTTCCTGCGGTTCCTGCGCCTGCAGCCCGCACAGGTGCGCGACGGCGTCGAGCGCGGGCAGGTCGGTGCGCTCCAGCAGCAGCTGGCGGGCGAGCGTCGCGCGGTTGAGCGCGCGGCTGTCCAGCACGGTCACGACGCCTCGAGCGTCTCGCGCAGCAGGTCGGCGTGGCCCGCGTGCTGCGCGGTCTCGACGATCACGTGCAGCAGGACCCCGCGCACGCTGCGCTCGGCTCCGGCCTCGTGCCACGGCGCCTCCGGCAGCGGGTGCGCCGTCGCCAGGTCGGGCACGGCGGCGACGATCTCCTCGGTCCGCGCCGCGACCTCGTCGTAGCGCTTCAGGATCGCCGCGAGCGTGTCACCGGGTTGCATGGCGAACTCGGCCTGGTGCTCGATCGCCCACTTCGGGTACTCGCGCGCGGTCCCGGCCGCGAAATCGGCCCAAGTCACGCCCTCGGGCAGCTCGTAGCTCATCGCCGACGCGCCTTCGACGGCGAAGCGCAACCACTGCTCTTCCATCGACGCGACGTGCTTGACCAGCCCGCCGAGGCACAGCTCGCTGACGGTGGGGCGCTCGCCGAGCTGCTCGTCGGTGAGGTCGCGGACGCTCGCCTTCAGTGTCTCCCGGGCGTGGGCCAGCTGGGCGAGGAGTTCGGTCTTCTCGGTCATGCCGCCATCGTGACAGGGGTAGCGGACAGGATGTGGCCGCATCGTCGGCCAGGATGAAACCGTGCCGAAGACTTCCGCCCGCCTCCTGGCGTTGCTCTCGCTGCTGCAGGCGCGCCGCGACTGGCCGGGCGCGGCGCTGGCCGAGCGGCTCGCCATCAGCCCGCGCACCGTCCGCCGCGACGTCGATCGCCTGCGGGAGCTGGGATATCCGATCGTCGCGACCAAGGGACCCGATGGCGGTTACCGCCTCGACGCCGGCGCGCAGCTGCCGCCGCTGCTGTTCGACGACGAGCAGGCCGTCGCGCTCGCCGTCGCCCTGCGGCTCGCGACCACCGCCGGCGCGGGCATCGAGGAAGCGGCCGCGCGGGCGTTGACGACCGTGCGCCAGGTCATGCCCGCCCGGCTGCGCCACCGGATCGACAGCGTCCGCGTGACCGCGCTGGCCCGGCCGGGGCCGCAGGTCGGCAGCGACGTGCTCGCCGCGCTGGGCGCCGCCGTCCACGCGAGTGAGGTGCTGCGCTTCGACTACCCGCCGGGCCCCGCGCCGCGGCGCGTCGAACCGCACCACCTCGTCGCCCGCGGCGGCCTCTGGTACCTCGTGGCCTGGGACCTCGATCGCGAGGACTGGCGCGTCTTCCGCGCCGATCGGCTCACGCCGCGCACGCCGACCGGCCCGCGGTTCACCCCACGCGAACTGCCCGGCGGCAGCGTCGCCGCCTTCGTGACCAGCCGGTTCCAAGGCTCGGGCAGCGGCTGGCCCTGCCGCGGCTCGGTGCTCCTCCACCTGCCCGCCGCCGCGGTGTCGCGCTACGCCGGGGACGCCGTCGTCGAGGAGGCCGGCCCGGACCGGTGCCGTCTGGAGCTGGGCTCGTGGTCGTGGGTTTCGCTGGCCGCCGCGTTCGGGCGGTTCGACGCGGACCTGGAGGTCGTCGGCCCGCCCGAGCTGGCGGAGGCGTTCGCCGTGCTGGCGCGCCGGTTTACGCAGCGGCGGACGGCCCGCTCGCCAGCGCCTGAACCCGGTTGAACGGCCCGTTGTAGTAGTTCTGGTCGCCCGGCAGGCCGCCGGTGCGCGAGAACTGCCAGATGCTCTGCTTGTCCCAGCCCGCCGGCAGCTCGCCGATCTGCGGGGCGTAGCGCGCGAGCCACAGCGGATCCGTGTCGCCGAAGCGGTTCGTGTTGCCGGTGCAGCGTTTCCACCACGTGGTGGAGGTGTAGATCAGTGCGCTGCGGCCTTCTTTCGCGAGGTAGGTGCGGGTGAAGTCGGCGATCCAGTTGGTCATGTCGGCCGGGCTCTTGCCGTAACAGGCGTCGCCGTACGGGTTGTACTCGATGTCGAGCGCGCCGGGCAGCGTTTTGCCGTCCCCGCGCCAGGCGCCGCCGTGCGCGATGAAGTACTCCGCCTGCTCCGCACCGCCGGACACGTCGGGCCGCGCGAAGTGGTAGGCGCCGCGGATGATCCCGGCGGCGTGCGCGCCGTCGTACTGCCCGCCGAACTGCGGGTTGACGAACCCGGTGCCCTCCGTCGCCTTGACGTAGGCGAACCGCGCGCCCGACCCGCTCGCGGCCGTCCAGTCGACGGCGCCCGTGTGCCCGCTCACGTCGTGGCCGAGCGTCTGGTCGACGTCGGCCCGGGCCAGGTCAGGGCCCCCGTGCACCCCTTCGTGCGCCGCGATCTGCGCGCCCGCGTACGTGTCCCCGGCGAGCGAGTAGTCGGCTGCCGGAGCAGCCGAGGCGGGCGCCGTCAGCAGTCCTCCCGGCACCAGCATCCCGGCGACGATCAGCAAAGACCGCCGCCACCGGCCGCCACGGTCGTTTCCCGGCACTGTTCGCATTCCGGCTCCGATCCTGTCATGGGCAGGTCCGGTGATCATCGTGCCTCCGGAGTGGACACCTCGCGAGCCTTCTGTCACTCGATCGTGGAATGCTCCACTGTGGACAGACGAGCGGACCGGCAAAGTAGCACCACGTCACAGCGGCTAGCGCGGTGGATGATCACCGGCGGATTCCGCGGCGGGCGTAAGCTGGCCGGGTCGGTCGGACACGTCGTCGGAAGGGTTGCCGGGGGTATGGAAGAGAGCGGAAGCGCCACTCTCGACGACGCGGCCGAGGCCTTCGCGCAGGTGCGCCCGCGGCTGTTCGGCATCGCGTATCGCATGCTCGGCAGCGCGGCCGACGCGGAGGACGTGCTGCAGGAGGTGTGGCTGCGCTGGCAGAAGGCCGACCGCTCGGTGGTCGAGAACCCGGCCGCCTACCTCGCGACCACGACCACGCGCCTGGCCATCAACGCCACGCGCACCGCGTACGCGCGGCGTGAGACCTACGTCGGGCCGTGGCTGCCCGAGCCCGTCGACACGACGGCCGACCCGCAGCTCGGCGCCGAGCGCGCCGCCGCGCTGGAGGTCGCCGTGCTGATGCTGCTGGAGAAGCTCACGCCGACCGAGCGCGCCGCGTACGTGCTGCGCGAGGCGTTCGACTACCCGTACTCGCAGATCGCCGAGATCATCCAGACCACCGAGGTCACGGCGCGCCAGTACGTGAGCCGCGCCCGCAAACACCTCGCCGCGGAGAAGCGCAAGCCCGTGAGCGAGGAGGAGCGCAAGAAGCTGCTCACCGCCTTCCTCGCCGCCGCACAGGCCGGCGACCTGCCGGCGCTGGAGCAGCTCTTCGCCGCCGACGTGGTGAGCTACTCCGACGGCGGCGGCGTCGCCCGCGCCGCGCGCTCGGCGATCTTCGGCCCGGCCACGCTCGCGAAGGTCGTCCGCGCGTTCCAGCCGTTCTTCTGGACCGACGCCGAAATCGTCTTCACGCAGGTCAACGGCGAACTCGCCGCGGTACTGAGCCGCAACGGCGCCGTGTACGGCGTCCTCAGCTTCACCTCGACCGAAGACGGCATCGACAAGATCCTCTGGATGCTCAACCCCGGCAAGCTCACCGCCGCCCTGCCCGCGGACTGACTCACGGACTGGCGCGCTGCCGTGCGGCGCGTCGTCCTCGGTCGCTCAGCCGGATGGATCTGGCCCGTGCAACGCTGACCGCCCGAGCCCGAGCGACCCCCAGGAGACAGACGCCACGTGGGTCAGGCGCCGACGTAGTCCGCCAAGTGCTCTCCGGTCAGCGTCGCGCGCTTCGCGACGAGGTCGGCCGGCGTGCCCTCGAACACCACGCGCCCGCCGTCGTGGCCGGCGCCGGGGCCGAGGTCGATGATCCAGTCGGCGTGGGCCATCACGGCTTGGTGGTGCTCGATGACGATCACCGACTTGCCGGCCTCGACCAGTCGGTCCAGCAGGCCCAGCAGCTGGTCGACGTCGGCCAGATGCAGGCCGGCGGTCGGCTCGTCGAGCACGTAGACGCCGCCGTCGGTGCCCATGTTCGTGGCCAGCTTGACGCGCTGGCGCTCGCCGCCCGACAGGGTGGTGAGTGGCTGGCCGAGTGTGAGGTAGCCGAGCCCGACGTCGGCCAGGCGTTGAAGGATCTTGTGCGCGGCCGGGATCTTCGCCTCGCCGTCGGCGAAGAACTCCAGGGCCTCGGCCACCGGCATCGTGAGCACTTCGCTGATGTCGCGCCCGCCCAGGTGGTACTCCAGCACCTCGGCCTGGAACCGCTTGCCCTCGCACACCTCGCACGGGGTGGCTACGCCGGCCATCATCGCGAGGTCGGTGTAGACGACGCCCGCGCCGTTGCAGTTCGGGCACGCGCCCTCGGAGTTGGCGCTGAACAGGGCCGGCTTCACGCCGTTGGCCTTCGCGAAAGCCTTGCGGATCGGCTCCAGCAGGCCGGTGTAGGTGGCCGGGTTGCTGCGCCGCGACCCGCGGATCGCGCCCTGGTCCACGGTCACCACGTCTTCGCCGCCGGACACCGAGCCGTGGATCAGCGAGGTCTTGCCCGAACCCGCCACCCCGGTGACGACCACGAGCACGCCGAGCGGGATGTCGACGTCCACGTCCCGCAGGTTGTGCGTGCTCGCGCCGCGCACCTCGAACGCGCCCGTCGGCGTCCGCACCGACGGCTTCAGCTTGGCGCGGTCGTCGAGGTGGCGCCCGGTGCGGGTGCCCGACTTGCGCAGGCCCTCGACGCTGCCCTCGTACACGACCTCGCCGCCGCCGCTGCCCGCGTCGGGGCCGAGGTCGACGACGTGGTCGCCGATCGCGATCGTCTCCGGCTTGTGTTCCACGACGAGCACGGTGTTGCCCTTGTCGCGCAGCTGCCGCAGCAGGCCGTTCATGCGCTGGATGTCGTGCGGGTGCAGGCCGATGCTCGGCTCGTCGAACACGTAGGTCACGTCGGTCAGCGACGAGCCGAGGTGGCGGATCATCTTGGTGCGCTGCGCCTCGCCGCCCGAGAGCGTGCCCGACGGCCGGTCGAGCGAGAGGTAGCCGAGCCCGATCTCGACGAACGAGTCGAGCGTGTGCCGCAGCGAAGCCAGCAGGGGAGCGACCGACGGCTCCTTCAGCCCGCTCACCCACTCGGCCAGGTCGCTGATCTGCATCGCACACGCGTCGGCGATGGACAGCTTGCCGATCTTCGCCGAGCGCGCCTCCGCCGACAGGCGCGTGCCTTGGCACTCGGGGCACGTGGTGAAAGTGACGGCCCGCTCGACGAACGCGCGGATGTGCGGCTGCATCGCGTCGACGTCCTTGGACAGGAACGACTTCTGGATCGCGGGCACGAGCCCCGAGTAGGTGAGGTTGATGCCCTCGACCTTGATCTTCGTCGGTTCCTTGTACACCAGGTCGTTCAGCTCTTTTTTCGTGAACTTCCTGATCGGCTTGTTCGGGTCGAAGAAGCCGCTGCCGCGGAAGATGCGGCCGTACCAGCCCTCCATGCTGTAGCCGGGGATGGTGATGGCGCCTTCGTTGAGCGACTTGTTCTCGTCGTAGAGCGCGGTGAGGTCGATGTCGTTGACCTTGCCGCGGCCTTCGCAACGCGGGCACATGCCGCCGGTGATGCTGAAGCTGCGGCGCTCCTTCACCGTCCGCCCGGCGCGTTCGAACGTCACCGCGCCGCCACCGCTGATCGACGCGACGTTGAAGGAAAACGCCTGCGGCGAACCGATGTGCGGCTTGCCGAGGCGGCTGAAGAGGATCCGCAGCATCGCGTTGGCGTCGGTCGCGGTGCCCACAGTGGACCGCGGGTCGGCGCCCATGCGCTCCTGGTCCACGATGATCGCCGTGGTGAGGCCTTCGAGCACGTCGACGTCGGGCCGGGCGAGCGTGGGCATGAAGCCCTGCACGAACGCGCTGTAGGTCTCGTTGATCAGCCGCTGCGACTCCGCCGCGATCGTGCCGAAGACCAGCGAGCTCTTGCCCGAGCCGGACACGCCGGTGAACACGGTCAGGCGGCGTTTCGGGAGCTCGACGCTGACGTCCTTGAGGTTGTTCACGCGTGCGCCGTGCACGCGGATCACGTCGTGGCTGTCGGCGCCCTGCGGCGCGGACGAGGGCTGGGCCTTCGCCGTGGCCTTGGTCATCGGGTCTCCCTTTGCTGGGACGGGGGCCGCGCGAGCGGCGTCGACGGGGTCGGTGGAGTGGCTGGCGTCGATTCAACCAGGTCGGCCGGGGTGCTCGGGGCCGATCGGGCACCCGCTCACCCGGAGCGGGCGGTGGTTCAGCGGTCCTGCAGCAGGCCCAGCACGTTGCCGTCCGGGTCGGTGATGGTGGCGACGAGGCGCCCGCCGCCGACGTTCTTCGGCTCCTCCCGCACCACGGCGCCCGCCGCGGTCACCTCGGCCAGCTTCGCCTCGATGTCGTCGACGTGCCAGTAGGCCACGGGCGACGGCGAGGCCTGCGGTCCGCCGTTCGGCACGAGCCCGATGTGCTGGCCGGCGGTGTCGAACCCGACGTAGTACTCGCTGTCGGCCTGCGGCGCGATCCCGAGCAGCGCGGCGTAGACCTCCTTGGCCTTGCTCAGGTCGGAGACGGAGTGCAGCACGGTCTTGATGCCCTGCGTGGAAGACATGGTGGCTCCTGGGGTTCGAGGCTTCGAGTGCGTGTCTTCGACGCTAACCGCGGCGGTCGCGCGAGCGCTTCTCGATTCCTGCTCGGTTCACCCGGGCACGGTCGGTCCTCGGGTGTGGACGGTGCGTGGACAAGCCACAGTGGACGCGCGTCAGAGGCCCTTCACGAGCACGTCGTGGGTCGCTTCGAGGTGGGCGGCGAGCAGGCCGCGGTGCGCGGCGTCGCCTACCTGCGCCCCGCGGCCCGCTTGACCTGGAGCGCGCACCAGCTCCTAGCGTCGATGCGATGGAGGTCGGTGCGATGGAGACGACAGTGCTCGTGACCGGCGCGACCAGCGGCCTCGGACTGGCGATGGCGGCCGCGCTCGCCGAAGCCGGGGCGCGCGTCGCGGTGAGCGGGCGGTCGGGGGAGCGGGCGCGCGAGGTCGCCGCCGGGCTGCCAGGCGCGTTCGGGGTCGAGCTGGATGTGCGCGACGAGAGGTCGGTGTCGCGCGCCGTAGAGCAGGCGTGGTCGCGGCTCGGCCGGATCGACCTGCTGGTGAACAACGCCGGGCTCGGCATGCGCACGGTCAACCCGCGGTTCATGACCGAACCGCGCGGGTTCTGGGAAGTTCCGGTCGAGGGCTTCCGCCAGGTGGTGGAGACGAACCTGACGGGCTACTTCCTCGTGGCGCGCGAGGTGACGCCGCGGATGCTGGCCGCGGGTGGCGGGCGGATCGTGAACATCGCGGTGAGTGAAGCGACGATGAGCCGGGCCGGGTTCGTGCCCTACGGCCCGTCGCGGGCGGGCAGCGAGTCGCTGTCGCGCGTGATGGCGGCGGATCTGCGCGGCACCGGCGTCACGGTGAACCTGCTGCTGCCCGGCGGTGCGACCGTCACCGGCATGCTGCCGGACGCGCCCGCCGGCCACCGGTTCCTGGAGCCGGAGGTGATGGGCCCGCCCATCGTGTGGCTGGCCTCGCCCGCGGCGGCCGCGGTGCACGACGAGCGCATCGTCGCCGCCGAGTTCGAGCAGTGGCTGCGCGAGCGCGTCAGGCGCGGAACTGCTCCGGAGTGAACGAGAAGACCGTGTACTCCCGCCCCGCGTGCGTGAAGACGCCGAGGTGGTTCATGCCGAGGTGCGTGTGGACGGCCAGCGACTTCTCGTTGGCGCGCTCCACGAACAGCACGCCCGCGGTGTGATCGGCGAGGTGCTCGGCCACGGCGGCGAGCAGCAGCCGAACCACGCCCTGGCCGCGGTGGGCCGGCGCGACCGCGACGGGGCCGTAGAGGAACACACCCTCGGTCAGGCCCGCGGCGCGGGCGACCTCGACGGTGCGGCCGGGCGGGCCGTCGCCGGCGGACTCGGCCGGTGACGTCAGCGCGACGCCGGCCGGTTCGCCGTCGTCCTCGGCGAGATAGGCGCCGGTGGTGGTCTCGAACCGGGCGAGCTTGTCGGCGTCGAAGCTGCCCTGCACGAAGCCCTGCGCGGCGCGTTCTTCGGGAGGCAAATCGAGGCCGCGGGCGCCGTCGAGCAGCGCGAGGATCGCCGGGCGGTCGGCGGGCCCGGACCTGCGTACCAAGATCGTCACACCTCCACTCTAATCAGCGTGACCAGAGCCACGCGACAATAGTGTCACTTGCATTGTTGACAATCCGGGCGACACCTTCGTACCCTGGGTGGCACCACGAAGGGACGGCCATGAAGAGCGAAGAGGTCGAGCTGCACCTGCGGGAGCGGCTGTTGCGCGGGGATTTCACACCGGGCAGCCGGCTGCCGGAGGTGAAGCTGGCCGCCGAGCTCGGCACCACCCGCAACGCCGTGCGGTCGGCTCTGCTGGCGCTCGAGTCGCGCAAGCTGGTGGAGCGGATCCCCAACGTCGGCACGGTCGTGGCGAAGGTCGACTTCGACCGGCTGGAAGAGATCTACGACGTCCTCGAGGTGCTGGAAGGCCTCGCCGCCCGGCTGGCGGCGCAGAACGCGGAGCCGCAGGACTGGGCGCCGCTGCAGGAGCTCTTCGCGCCGAGCCGGCTCGACGCCGCCGCCGCCGGCGGTGACCTCGAGACGTTCCTCGTGGCCATCGACTCCTACCGCGACTCCGTGATCCGCTTGGCGGACCAGGATTTCCTCGCCGAGACCCTCGCCGGCATCCAGGACCAGGCGCACCTGCTGCGGCGCCGGATCCTCATGACCCCCGGCCGGATGGAGGAGAGCCTCGCCCAGCACCGCGACATCATCGAAGCACTCGTGCGCGGTGACGCCGACCGGGCCGAAGAGCTCAAGCGCCACAACATGAAAACCGCCCGCACGCGGTTGCGCCGCTACCGCGATTTCCTCGTCTGAGGAGAAGGAAGTTCGATGCCGAACACACCGCACGAGCGTAGGAAAGCGTTCAAAGCACTCCTGGCCGGACCTGGGCCGCTGGTGCTGCCCGGAGCGTATGACGCCTTCAGCGCCCGCCTCGTCGAAAAGGCCGGTTACCCCGCGACCTACCTGGGCAGTTTCGCCGCCGCCGCGTCGGCGTTCGGGCTGCCGGACGTCGGGCTCCTGACGCTGAACGAGATCGCCGAGCAGGCGCGCCGCGTCGTCGACGCGGTCGGTATCCCCGTGCTCGCCGACGCGGAGAACGGCTTCTACGACGCCCCGAACGTCTGGCGTGCCGTGAAGGTCTTCGAAGACGCGGGCGTCGCCGGCGTGCACATCGAGGACAATCTGGGTGGCAAGCACACGTCGATGCCCGCCGGGCTGCTTTCGGTGGAGCAGATGGCGAACAAGGTGCGCGCGGCGGTCGACGCCCGCACCGACCCCGACTTCCTCGTGATCGCCCGCTCGGACGCGGCGTGGGTCGAGCACGACCTCGAAGGCTGCGTCCGCCGGCTCGAGGCCTACGCCGCGGCCGGTGCGGACCTGGTGTTCGCGCCCGCGATCCCGGCGATCGACCTCAAACGCGTGCGGGCCAGGATCCCAGTGCCGGTCATGGTGCCCGGGGATCTGCTGGACGTGCCGGGTTCGGACGAGCCGTCCAGCACGATCACGCAGTACGGCGAGGCCGGTGCCGACGTGGTTCTGCTGTGGTACACGGTGATCGGCGCCGCGTCGAAGAACGTCACGGCGGTGCTCGGCGCGCTGCGGGAAGGTGCAGACGTGGCCGCGGTGAAGCACCTCGTCACCGAGCAGCACGCGTTCGAAGCCACCATGGGCTACGACGAATACGAAAAGCGCAGTGCCCGCTACGCGAGCGGGCAGGAGGGGTCGGCGTGAGCCACGAGACCGTCTACACGGGAGCGCGCCTGCTCACCGGCGAGCAGGTGCTCGACGACGCGACGCTGGTCGTCCGCGACGGGGTGATCCGGCAGGTCGGCCCGGCGTCGGACATTGTCGCGGACGGCGCCATGGCAGACGCCACCGTGGTTTCCCTGCGGGGCAAGACGGTGATCCCCGCGATCGTCAACCCTCACGGCCACATCGGGTACATGCGCGGCACCACGTCGGACGCGAGCTTCTACTCGCGTGCCAACGTCGTCGACCACCTGCATCGGCTCGCGTACTACGGCGTCAGCACGTTCCAGTCGCTCGGCACCGACCGCGACGACACCGAGCTCGCCGTCCGTGACGACCAACGGGCCGGCACGCTCGGCGAGCGCGACGTCGCGCAGCTGTTCACGGCCGGCGCCGGGATCGTCGCGCCGACGCCGGGCGACACCAACGGCGGGCCGTTCTTCGCCGCCGACGCCGTGCACGAGGCGACCGGCCCCGACGAGGTGCGCGCGTTCGTGCGCGGGCTGGCCGCGAAGCGGGTCGACGCCGTGAAGTTCTGGCTCGACAGCCGCCACGGCACCAAGGAGAAGCTCGGGCCGGAGATCTACGAGGCCGTGATCGACGAGGCGCACACCCACGGCATCACGGTCGCCGCCCACATCTACACGCTCGAAGAGGCGAAAGCCGTCATCCGCGCGGGCGCCGACATCATCGCGCACCTGCCGCGCACGGGCACCGACGACGAGCTCATCGCACTGCTGAAGGACAACAACGTCGCGGTGTTCACCTCGATGGCCATCCAGCGCCCGCCGGGCGAGGACTGGCTGGACGAGCCGGCGTTCGCGGACATCCTCCCGATCGACGCGGTGGAGAGCCTGCGCGCGACGATCCGCGAGAAGGCGCCGGAACCGCTGTTCGACACCGGCGAGGCCTACCGCGGCATGGAGCGGACGCTCGTCGCCCTGGCCGACGCGGGCGTGCGGCTGGTGTTCTCCGCCGACACGGGCCTGCTCGCGCAGATCATCGGCTTCGCCGAGCACCGTGAGCTGGAGGCCCTGGTGGCGGCCGGGATGTCGCCGCTGGTGGCGCTGCGGCTGGCCACGGAGGTGTCGGCCGAGCTGCTGGGGCTGGCCGACCGCGGTTCGCTCACGGTGGGCAAGCGCGCGGACTTCGTTGTCCTGGACGAGGATCCGTTGCAGGACATCACCGCGACGCGCCGGATCACCGACGTGTACTTCGAAGGTATTCGCGTCGACCGGGAAGGGCTGCGGGCGGGCTGGCAGAACGCCTGAGCCACTTCGTACGCGGAAGGCCGGTGCCCCGAGGGGTACCGGCCTTCCGTCGTGGACTGTCCGGTGTGGACGGCGTGGGCGCGCCACGCCGTCCACCTGGTCAGCCGCCGACCTTGCGGGCGCTGTCCGCCCAGTAGCGGTCCCTGAGACGCCGCCGCATGATCTTGCCCGAGCCGGTCTTGGGCAGCTCGTCGACGAACTCGACCGAGCGCGGCTTCTTGTAGCCGGCCAGGTGTGCCGCGCACACGGCGATCACTTCGTCGGCCGTCACGGTGAACCCGGTGCGCATCACCACGATCGCCTTCAACGCCTCGCCCCACGTCTCGTCGGGGACGCCGACCACGGCGACCTCCGAGACCCCCGCGACGGTCGACACGACGTTCTCGACCTCCGTCGGATAGACGTTGAACCCGCCGGTGACCACCATGTCCTTCTTGCGGTCCACCAGGTACAGGTACCCCTCGTCGTCGAACCGGCCGAGGTCGCCGGTGCCGGCCCAGCCGTCGGGTCCGAGGATCGCGGCCGTCGCGTCGGGCCGGTGCCAGTAGCCCATCATCGTCTGGTCGCCGCGCACGGTGATCTCGCCGATCTCGCCGGGGCCGACCTCGGCGCCGGTGTCGTCGACGAGCTTGACCTCCACGAACGGGCTGACCCGGCCCGCCGACGCCAGCCGCGGTGGGATGCCGGCTCCCGGGTCGAACGCGTGGTGGCGCGCCGAGAGGCACGCGATCGGGATCGGCAGCTCGCTCAGCCCGTAGAACTGCACGAACACGTCGCCGAACACCGCGCGGGCGCGGGCGAGCCGGTCGGGGGCGATCGGCGAACCGGCGTACACCACGGTGTGCAGCGAGGAATAGTCCCCGGGCCGTTGCTCGGCGGCGAGGACAAGCAGGTTCAGCATCGTCGGCACCATCGGGAGGACCGTCACGTGGTGGGATTCGATCAGGTCCAGCACCACCGCGGGGTCGAACTTGGCGCACGTGAGGTGGGTCGCGCCGCGCACGAAGTACGCCGGCGCCACATATCCGCTCAGGTGGCTCAGCGGCGCGACGTGCAGCACGAGATCGTCGTCGGCCGCCGGGGGCAGTTCGAGGAGTTCGTTGCGCACCATGGCCGCCCAGGCGGCGTGGCTGAGCGTGGCGCCCTTGGGCAGGCCGGTCGTGCCGCTCGTGTAGAGGATCGCGGCGGGGTCGCCGGCGTCGGGCTTCACCGGTCGTGCGGGTTCGGCTGCGCGCAGTTCGTCCAGGGTCGTGTCGCCCGGGCCGCCGGCGACCGTGACGATGAACCGGAGGTGGGGGAGCTCCGCGCGGATCCCGGCGAGCTGCTCGGCCCACGCGGCATCGGCGAACACCACGGACGCGGCGCAGTCGTTGAGAATGTGGCCGACTTCGCGCACGTGCAGGCGCGTGCTGAGCGCGGTGCGCACGAGTCCGCTCGCGAACAGGGCGTGTTCGGATTCGAAGAACTCGAGTCCGTTCGCCACCAAGAGCACACCCCGGTCACCTCGGCGCAAGCCCAGCGCGGTGAGACCGCCGACGACGCGGTGAACCCGGTCGCCGAGCTCGCGGTAGGTGAGCGCGGTGTCGCCGTCGCGCACGGCGATGCGCGAGCCGAACTGGTGGTAGGCCCGATCGTAGAGCTCCGCGATCGTGACCCGCGCGCAGACCGGCCGGCGCACCAGGCCGTCTTCGCCGGGGGTTGCCATGGCTGTCCCGTCGAGCATCGTCGCCCAACCTCCTTCGCCGAGCCCGGTCGTTGGACCGATCGGTCTGAGCACTTCTCCTGGTTGGCAATTATGCTTGTACCGATCGGTATAAACAAGGGTCGTTGGGTACGCTCACCTCATGAGCGAGCCTGATCTGCACTTCTACTTCGACCCCGTCTGCCCCTTCGCCTGGATGACGAGCAAGTGGGTGCGCACCGTCGCGCGGCTGAAGCAGTACGACGTCGAGTGGCGGTTCATCTCCTTGCGCCTGCTCAACTCGCACATCGACTACGCGGCGCACTTCCCGCCGGAGTACGAGGAGTCGCACACATCGGGGCTGAAGCTGCTGCGCGTGGCCGCGCGGATCCGCCGTGACCACGGACCCGAGCCGATCGGCGCGTTCTACGAGAAGCTGGGGCAGGAGACCTTCGAGCAGGACGCCGTCCCCGGTGGCACGGCCGCGGCGGTGCACCGCGGCGTGCGTGACCTCGCGACCACGGCACTCGACGCCTGCGGCCTTCCGCACGAGTACGCCGACGCGCTCGAGGACGACACCTGGGACGCCGTGATCCAGGCGGAGACCGACGTCGCCCTGACGCTGACGGGCAAGGACGTCGGCACGCCGATCCTGCACTTCGAGCCGCCGCGCGGCACCGCGCTGTTCGGGCCGGTGATCAGCCGGCTGCCCGGCGACGACGAGGCGGTGGAGCTGTGGGACCACGTCGTGGCGCTGTCGCGCTTCCCGGGTTTCGCCGAGCTCAAGCGCAGCCTGCGTGAGCGGCCGCAGCTGCCGGCGTTCGGCGTCAGCGCGGACGAAGCCGGCAAGCAGGAAGACTGGCACGGCGGGAGCCGCCGGCAGAAGAAGTGAGGCCCCGGCCGCGCGGTCGTCCGACGTGCGGGGACCTCGCCCTGGTGCCGGGGTGGGGCCATCGGCGGATATCCTTGGATCGTTCGGTCCACGAGGGGTGAAGGCGGGCGTCGGCGAGATGACGGTGACGGGATTCGAGGCGAACCGGGCGCGCGTGATCGGCATCGCGGCCGAGCTGTTCGCGCGCAACGGTTACCACGGCACCGGGATCGCCGAGCTCGGCACCGCCGCCGGCCTCGGGCGGGGCGCGCTGTACCACTACATCGGCAGCAAAGAGGCCGTGCTCTACTCGATCAGCAAAGAGCAGGTCGACTCCATGAACGCCTACGCCGAGCAGCTGCTCGACGAGGACCTCGGTGCCGAAGAACTGGTGCGGCGCATGGCTCGCGGGTTGCTGCGCAACATTGCCGAGCACCGCGCGGAGTGGGCCGTGTTCTTCCGCGAGTACACGGCGCTGACCGGCGAGTGGCGCGACCACGTGATCACCGCGCGCGAGCGCTACGAGGGTTACTGGCGCCAGGCGCTGGACAACGGCGTGCGCGCCAAGGTGCTGCGCCAGACCCCGCGCCTGCTCGTGAAGGGGATCCTCGGCATGCTCAACTACACCTACCTCTGGTACGAGCCCGACGGTGAGCTGACGCCCGACGAGGTCGCCGACATGTTCCTCGACGCGTTGATCGAGGGCATCCGCGCCTGACCGGAGCGCCTTCGGTCTGCCTTCGGCTCGCGTTTCCCGATCGAATTCCGGTCGCGGGCCGTCGTGTGCCAGATTACTTGTACCGACCGGTCCATACAGGTATCGTCCTCGGTGATTCCAACGCCGGAAACCCGGGAGGACCCATGGCTTCACCACGCGACGCGGTGGTCGTCGACGTGCTGCGCACCCCCGTCGGCAAGGGGAAGCCGGGCGGCGCGCTCTCGCAGGTGCACCCCGTGCACCTGCTGGCCGACGTCCTCGCCGGCCTTGTCGCGCGCAACGACCTGGACCCCGCGCTCGTCGACGACGTGATCGCCGGCTGCGTGACCAAGGCGGGGGAGCAGGCCGTGAACCCGGCTCGCAGCGCTGTGCTCGCCGCCGGGTTCCCGTTGTCGGTGCCGGCGACCACGGTCGACCGCCAGTGCGGTTCGAGTCAGCAGGCGGTGCACTTCGCCGCGCACGCGATCCAGGCCGGCGCGGCCGACGTCGTGATCGCCTGCGGGGTGGAGTCGATGTCGCGCGTGTCCATGCACTCGGACGTCCAGGGCGCCGACCACCTCGGCTCGCGCGTGGCCGAGCGGTTCCCCGGCGGACTCGTGGGCCAGGGGATTTCCGCCGAGCTGATCTGCGCGCGGTGGGGGCTGAGCCGGGACGAGCTCGACGCCTTCGCCGTGGAATCCCATCGCCGGGCGGCCGAGTCGCAGTCGCTCTTCGCGGCCGACCTGGTGACGGTCGCCGAGGCGCCGGAGCTCACGGTCGACGAGACCGTCCGTCCGTCGACCACAGCGGACGGTCTGGCCGGGCTCCGGCCGTCTTTCGTGGACGAAGCCGCCGCGCGCCGATTCCCGGAGATCGGCTGGAAGATCACGCCGGGCAATTCGTCGCCGCTCTCCGACGGCGCGGCCGGGGTGCTGCTGATGAGTGCGGCCAAGGCCGCGGCGCTGGGGCTGACCCCGCGCGCCCGGATCCACACGACGGCCGTGGTCGGCGACGACCCGATCCTCATGCTCATGGGTGTCGTGCCCGCCACGCGCGCCGTGCTCGCGCGGGCCGGGCTGACCGTCGACGACATCGACTTGTTCGAGGTCAACGAGGCGTTCGCGCCGGTGTCCCTGGCCTGGCAGCGTGAGACCAAGGTGGAAGCCGAGCGGCTCAACGTCCACGGGGGAGCGATCGCGCTCGGCCACCCGTTGGGCGCGAGCGGGGCCCGGATCCTGACCACGCTCGTCGGCGCGCTGGAACACCGCGGCGCCCGGTTCGGGCTGCAGACGATGTGCGAATGGGGCGGCATGGCCAACGCCACGATCGTCGAACGGCTCTGACATTCGTCACAATTATCCGTACTGACCGATCGGTACAATTATTCCATGAATGCAGAAGAAGTCGGCACGAATGGCCGAGTCGCGCTGGTCACCGGTGCTTCGCGGGGTATCGGCGCCGGGATCGCGCGGCAACTGCTCGACCGGGGATTGCGGGTCGCGGGCACCTACCGCTCCGGCGGGGAGCTCGTCGGGAAGCTGGCCGCGGACGCGCCCGGCCGGGTGCTGCCGGTGGCGTTCGATCTCGCCGCGCCCGACACGGCCGAAGCTCTCGTCGAGCAGGTCGCCGGGCACTGGGGCAGGCTCGACTCGCTCGTGCTGAACGCCGCGGTGTGGCAGGGCGGCAAGCTCGTGCGCGCCGATCCCGGCGACTGGTGGCGGGTGATCGAGGAGAACCTGCGCAGCACGGCCGCGTTGGTGCGCGCGGCGATCCCTTGGCTGGCCGAGGGGGTGAATCCCAGCGTCGTGCTCGTCGGGTCCGCCGTCGGAACGGTCGGCTTCCCCGGCGACACCGCGTACGCGAGCGTGAAGGCCGCAGCGGTGGGTTTCGCCCGGTCGCTCGCGAAAGAGCTTGCGCCGCAAGGGGTGCGCGTGAACGTGCTGGCGCCCGGGTTCGTCGAGACCGACATGACAGCCGCGATCCCCGAGGGTGCGCGGCAGAAGATCGCCGACGCCACCGTGCTCGGGCGCTTCGGCACCGTCGAGGAGATCGCCCGCGCCGCGGTGTTCCTCGCCGAGGACGCCACGTTCTGCACGGGCGCGGTCCTCGCCGCCGACGGCGGCTGGACGTTGTGAAACACCGGCTTTGAACCGAACCACACGGAGGAACCGATGAGCACTGGCCTGCCCGCCGACGACTACCGCAAGCTGCGTGACGCCGTCTTCGCGACGATCTGGGACGAGCTCGACCCGCTGGAGCACCAGATCGAGGACACGGAGAAAATCCCGTACGACGTGGTGCTGCCGGCGCTGCGCGCGTGCGGTGCGTTCGGGCTGATCGTGCCGCGCGAGTACGGCGGCTCGGGACTGTCGATCGCGCAGTACCTGCCGATCCTCGCCGAGTTCGCCAAGATCCAGGGCGGGATCCGGGCGATCGTGCACGTCCACAACTCGTTCGCCCACGCGTTGTCGGAGATCGGGAACACCGCGCAGAAGAACGAGATCCTGCCGGGCGCGGCGACGGGGGAGAAGTCCTTGGCCTTCGCGCTCACCGAACCCGGCAACGGCACCGGTGCCGACCTGTCCACTGTGGCTCGCCGCGAAGGTGACGAGTACGTGCTGAACGGGCGCAAGTGGCTCATCACCAACTCCGACATCGCGTCGCACTTCCTGGTGTTCGCGAAGACGTCCGATGTGGACGTTTCCGCGCTGATCGTGCCGCGGGACGCGCCGGGGTTCACCATCGCGCCGCTGCCGGAGACCATGGGCTGCAAGGGTGCCGAGCACGGTGAGCTGACGTTCACCGACGTGCGGGTGCCGGCGTCATCGCTGGTCGGGGCGGAGGGCGAGGGTGGCGCGCATCTGGAGCGGGCCCTGGAGGTCAGCCGGGTGTTCATCGCGGCCTCTTCGCTCGGCACGGCGACGCGTGCGCTGGAGCTCTCGGTGAAGTACTCGCAGGAACGGGTGACGTTCGGCAAGCCGATCGCGTCGCGGCAGGCGATCCAGCGCTACCTCGCGGAGATGGCCGCGGACGTGTATGCGCTGCGCGGCATGCTGGCCGACGCCGCGGCCAAGTGGGACGCCGGCAAGCGGATCCCGGCCGAGTCGTCGCTGCTGAAGCAGTTCGGGCTGGAGGCTGTCGGGCGCGTGACCGACCGGGCGCTGCTGGTACACGGCGGCATCGGGTACACGCGCAAGTACCCGATCGAGCGGCTGTATCGCGACGCGCGCCTCAACTGGCTGGAGGAGGGCACTCCGACCATCCAGTACCTGGTCGCCGCGCGCGAACTGCTGGAGGGCTACCGGTTCGACGACGCGTTCGCCGGTTAGCCACGGGGGTGTGGTGCTGCTCGCAAAGAGGACCGGTGCGGCCGTCTCGGAGGTATCTTTGACAGCAATGTCAAACATGACTCGGGAGGTAACCGTGCCGAACTCGGCGGAGCTGGTCGAATCGTTCTGGAACGAGGTCTGGAACGCGCACAACGCGGACGCGGCCGACGACTTCGTGGTCGAGGACTTCGTGATCACGAACGCGGGCGTGCGCATCGAGGGCCGCGAGAACTTCAAGGCGTGGATCCGCGCGTTCCTCGAGCAGGTGCACGACCTGGAGCTGGAGATCGTCGAAACGTTCCAGAATCACGACGGCAGCCGCGTCGCCTCGCGGTGGAACGTGCACGGGCGCAACAACGGCGTGCTCGGGTCCGAACCGGACGGTCGCCCCATCTCCTTCAGCGGCACCGCCGTGTGGGAGATCGCGGGCGGCAAGCTGGTGCACAACCACGTCGAGCGGGCTTCGTACGAGCTGCACCAGCGTCTGAACGCGGCCTGACGCGTGCGCTCGGGCCCGCTGCTCCTCGCGGCTGCCCTGGCCGGCGCGGTCGCCGGGATCGCGGCTGTCGCGTTCGGACAGACGGTGGGTGCGCTCCGGTCGCTGGTGGCCGGTGCGCCGCCCGCCGTCGTCGTGCTCGCGCCGGTCGTGGGCGCGCTGCTGTGCGTCGCGATGGTGCGCTTCGTGCCGGACGCCGGTGGTGGCGGGATTCCCCAGGTGCGCCAGGCATTCGCGGGTTCGCCCCTGTGCGGACGCGTCGCGGGTGCCAAGGCGCTGGCGTCCGGCATGATGCTCGGCTCCGGCGGTTCGGGTGGCGCGGAGGGTCCGGTCGTCCACATCTCGGCCGCGCTGGGCTCCGCGTTGGCCCGCGCGGTGCGGCTGCCTCCGGCCTCGGTGCGTCCTGTCGCGGCGGCCGCCGTGGCCGGCGGCGTGGCGGCTTCGTTCGGCGCACCGCTGGCGGGCGTGGTGCTCGTGGCGGAGGTGCTGGTCGAGGGCCTCGGCGGGGTGGAGCTCGTCGGGGTGGCGATCGGCTCGGCCGCGGGCGCTCTCGCGGGCGTTGTCCTGCCGGGAGAACCGTTGCGGCTGCCGGATGCCGCGGTCGGCGGGTCTCCGTTCGGCGGTGTGGTGGCGGGGTTGTTCGGTGTGGTGCTGGCGTGGTCGTTGTTCGCCGGTGCGGCTTGGCCCGCGTGGGTTCGCGGTTTCGCCGGCTCGCGGCGGATCGAGCGCGAGAGCCGGCTGGTGGCCGGTTCGACGCGGGCTGTCTCGGGCCGGGTTCGTGATGTCGTGGCCTGGGCCTGTTCGGGCTGGGTCCGCGCTGTGGTCGGCGGGGTGGCTGTCGGGCTGCTCGTGCTCGCGGTGCCCGGTGTCGCCGGCGTCGGGCAGCCCGGGGCCGCGGCGGGCGGCCTGAGTGTGTTGCTGGTGCTGGCGGTGGTGAAGGTCGTCGCGACGGGAGTGACCGTCGGGGCGGGCGGGGTGGTCGGGACGATCGGGCCGGCGTTGTTCGTCGGGGCGACCGTGGGCTCGGCGTTGCCCATGGCGGGCGGTGCGGCGGCGGGAATGGCCGCGTGCCTGGCCGCGGCTTCGCGGGCGCCGGCGACCGCCGTCGTGCTCGCGGTCGAGCTGAGCGGGCTCGACCTGCTGCCACCGATCCTGCTGGCGGCGGCGCTGGGGTGGCTGGCCGGGCTGCTGACGCGGCACGGCGTCTTCGACGTTCCGGAGCCGACTAGGCTGGCCGGCGGGTAGGGAAAGGGGTTCCATGGCGGGCGTACGCCAGTTCGACGAGCGCGAGGCTCTCTCACGCGCCCTCGACGTCTTCACTGACCGCGGCTTCCGCGCCACGTCGATGCTCGACCTGGCCACCGGCACCGGCGTCCAGCGCGGCTCCCTGTACCACGCCTACGGCGGCAAGGAAGAAATCTTCCTGCGCGCCTTCGGCGCATACACGGCCGCCTTCCTCGCCGGCGCCTCCGCGGCACTGGACCGGCCGACGAAACGCGCGGCCCTCCTGTCGTTCTTCGACTACTGCGTCCAGACCTTCACCGCGGGCACCCCGGCCCACGGCTGCCTGTCCACCCGCACTGCCATCGAAGCGGCCACGGAGTCACCCCGCGCGGAATCCGCCGTGCGCGCCCTGCTGGACGAGCTGGAAACCCTGGTGTACACGAAACTGTCCACTCTGGACGACGGCGTCGAGTCCCCCGTGGACCTCCACGCCGCCGCCCGGCTCGTCGTCAGCACCACGCGTGGCCTCGCGGTGATGGAGCGGGTGCGGTACGAGCCGGGCGAGCTGCGGGAGATCGCGGAAACCTTGGTGACGTCACTGTTCGGTCGCTGAGGCCGAGTCGACGCGTTGCCCGTCACGGCGGAGTAGCGAGCCGAGGATCCCGCGGTTCAGCTCGGTAGCTGCCTGCACGGCGGCGGCACCGACCGTCGAGTTCGGTGATGTCCGTGACGCGGTGCGGTCGGTACTGGGCCGACTGGTGCACGGAGTCGTGCGAGAACACCGAGTTCCAATATTCGTTGCAGGCGCGCAGGACGTCGCGCACGAGTTGCGCGACCGGCCGCATCGGCGTCCAGCTGAATGCCCAGCACGTCGGCTCCCTGATCGCGGGCCCGGAGGCCGGATCGGGGCCGGATGGCTTTGCCATCTCGGCAACAACACTTGCCGCCACCGCCGCCCCCGGGCACGGTGGTACCCGGCGGACAGGTGAAGGCGAGGCAGATGAACACGCAGGCCTGGGACGAGAGGACCGCGGTCGCGCGCAGGTGTTCAGCGGGGAGCCCACCAACGGGGTGCTCGTGGCGGAGGCCGCGGGGCTGGCGCCGGGGGAGGCGCTGGACGTCGGGTGCGGGGAGGGGGCCGACGCGGTGTGGCCGGCGCGCCGGGGGTGGCGGGTGACGGCGGTGGACGTTGCGGAGACGGCGTTGCGCCGGGGTGCGGCGGCGGGGGCGGGCGTGGCCGGGCGGGTGGCGTCGACGCGGGCCGATCTGAGCACCGCCGGGTTGCCGGCCGGGGTGTTCGATCTCGTGTCGGTGCAGTACTTCCCGTTGCCGCACGAGCCGGAGCACGCGGCGCTGCGCCGGTTGCCGGCGTCGGTCGCGCCCGGGGGCACGCTGCTCGTCGCCGGGCACGATCCCGGCGACGAGGGCGTGGACTACGTCGGCTACTACCGGCCGGCCGAGATCGCGGGGCTCCTCGGCGACGAGTGGACGGTCCTGGTCCACGAGTCCCGGCCCCGGGACAGGCCGGGGCCGGAGGGCACGCACCACACCCGCGACGTCGTCCTGCGCGCGGTCAGTGCGGTCGGCTCCGCCGGGGAGCCAGCAACAATGCCGTGAAGGTGATCGCGCACGCGACCACGATGTACAGCGCGATCACCCACGACCCGCCGAAGCCGGCGAACAGCGCGGCGGCGATGAACGGCGCCGGGCCGCTCGTGATGAGCCCGCCGACCTGGTAGGCGACCGAGACGCCCGTGTAGCGGTGTTCGGCGCCGAAGAGTTCGGCGAGGAAACCCGCCATGGCGCTGTAGGTGCTGGCGTGGCCGAGGGTCGCGAGCAGGAACATCGCGAGAAGCACGGCGGCCGGGGCGCCCGTGTCGAGCAGCCAGAAGAACGGGAACGAGACGGCGGCCGAGTACACCGCGCCGCCGAGGAGGACTTTGCGGCGGCCGATGCGGTCGGCGAGGATGGCGACGAGCGGCACAGCCGCGATGTCGACGAGCGACGCGACGATGAGGCACATCAGCACGGTGCCGCGCGACACCCCGGCCTCGTTCGGGCCGTACGACAGCACGAACACGCTCGCGATGTAGAACGGGATGTTCGCGCTGGCCTGCGCGAAGATCCCGACGAGCACGGCGCGCAGTGATCGCCGCAGGGTGTCCTTCAGCGGGAACGCGGGCACGTCGGCGCGCTTGAACTCCGGGGACTCCTCGAGGCGCGAGCGCACGTACAGCCCGACGAGGATGAGCACCGCGCTGGCCAGGAACGGCAGCCGCCAGCCCCAGCTCAGCAGCTGGTCCTTCGGCAGCTGCTGCACCGCGAGGAACGCCGACGCCGAAAGCACGAGACCCGCGGGAACGCCGGCCTGCGGCCAGCTGCCGTAGAACGCGCGCCGGTGCGGCGGGGCGTGCTCGACGGCCATCAGCACCGCGCCGCCCCACTCGCCGCCGACGGCGAAGCCCTGCAGCAGCCGCACGAGCACCAGCAGCACCGGTGCCGCGACACCGATCTGGCCGTAGGTCGGCAGCAGCCCGATCGCGACCGTGCCACCGCCCATCAGCAGCAGGGACAGGAACAGCATGCGCTTGCGGCCGATCCGGTCGCCGAAGTGGCCGAACACGATGCCACCGAGCGGGCGCGCCACGAAGGCGACCCCGAACGTCGCGAAGGCCGCCAGGGTGCCGGCCAGCGGGTTGAGGGTGGGGAAGAACTGGGCGTTGAAGACGAGCGTGGCCGCCGAGCCGAAGAGGAAGAAGTCGTACCACTCGATGGCGGTGCCGATGAAACTCGCGAACGCCACGCGCGCGGGTCTCACCCGCGTCGCCTGTTGCTGCTCGACAACCACAACTACCTCCAACGTCATCGGGGGAGACGGCACGCGAACGGCGCGCCGGTGGTGCCGTCGCGGGCCCTGGGACCAGCGGCGGACGGACCCGGGCCGGCGATCTTCAAGCCCGTGACCTGGGATGTTCCGCGGAACTATAGCCGTACCGACCGATCGGTACAAGCCCTTGTGAGCCGTGAGGCAACGCTCCTTCCCCACCCGGCGCGGCCTGCCGTCCGCACCGGCGCGCAACGGGTGGAACAACGGTGCTGAACGACGAAGTGTCCTTTGGCGACTTCGAGGTTTTCCTCGCGCTCGCCCGGAACGAGCACTTCGTCCGCGCGGCCGACGAGCTCGGCGTCAACGCGACGACGGTGCAGCGCAGCGTCCGCGCCCTGGAGCGCAAGCTCGGGGTCGACCTCGTCGACCTCGTCGAGCACCACGGGCGCCGCGTCCGGCTGCGCGACGCCGGACGGGTGCTCGCGCGCGAGGCGGGCTCGGTGCTGCGCACGCGCGCGGACGCGATCGCCACGACGCGGGCCGCCTCGGGCGATCCGCGGCAGGTGCTGCGGATCGCGCACACGTTCTCCCTCGGGCTCGGGTTCGTGCCGGACGTGCTGGCCGCCCTGCTCGAACGCCACCCCGGCCTGCGGTTGCGCTGCCACCAGAGCTCCGCGACGGACGCGGTCACCCACCTGCTGCGCGGCGACGCCGACGTGGTGCTCGGCTCCGCCGCCCCGGCCGACCCCGACGTGGTGGTGCTGCCACTGTTCACCGAACCCCTGGTGCTCGCGGTGTCGATCGGCGATCCGCTGTGGTGAGCCTGCGCGAGGCGGAGGACCGGTCGTTCGTCGCGATGGCGCCCGGTGCGAGCAGCCGCGCGCACCTGACCGGTGCGTGCGCCCGGGCCGGGTTCGTGCCGCGCGTGACGGTGGAGGGCAGTGACCCGTTCGTCGTCGAGTCGATGGTCGAGGCCGGGCTCGGCGTTTCCGTGGTGCCGGGCCGGATGGCCGACCACCACCACCCGCTCGTCGTGCGGATCCCGATCGCCGACGAGGGGTGTCACCGCACGATTTTCCTGGCGCACCGCAAAAAATCCGCTGTTTCGCCGATGGTACGGGCGCTCACGAGCCTGGCGGTGGCGCGGGGCAGCGGCTGATCGTTGCGATTTTCGCAACGGACCGGTGCGCGGTTGTCGTTGTTCGCGCCGGGCGGTGTTGAAATGATCTTCCGATGGCGTCCGACTCGACCCGGCTCTTCTGCGCGCACGCGCGGAAAGCGGCCGAAGCGCCGCTGCCCGGCGCGGTGGCCCGGGCCGCGCGGCGCAGTCTGCTCAACGTGCTCGGCGCGGCGATCGGCGCGGCCCGCACCCCGGCGGTCGAGGCATTGCTCGCCACGGCGGCCGAGCTCGGGGCCACCGGCGCCGTCGGAGTCCCCGGCCGCGGCGAACGGCTCGACCCCGAGTGGGCCGCGATCGTCACCGGCACGGCCGGGCACCTCGACGACTTCGACGACACCCACCTGGACACCGTGATCCACCCCGGTGCCACCGCGCTCGCCGCCGTGCTGGCGCTCGCGCCCGAAACCGCTCCCGATGGCGCTACGGCCCTCACCGCGTTCGCCCTCGGCTGCGAGGCACAGCTGCGGATCGGGGTCGCCATTTCGCCGAGCCACTACGACCGCGGCTGGCACATCACGGGCACGTGCGGCGTGTTCGGCGCGGCCGTCGCCGCCGGCCACCTGCTCGGCCTCGACGCGACGCGGCTCGGCCACGCGCTCGGCATCGCGGCGACGGGCGCACTCGGCCAGCGTGAGGCCTTCGGCTCCATGACCAAACCGCTGCACGCGGGGAAAGCCGCGGCCACGGGGGTGTTCGCGGCGCGGCTGGCGGCCGTCGGGCTGCCCGCGCCCGACGATCCGCTCGGCCCCGGCGGCGTGCTGCCGGTGTTCGCCGAGCCCTGCTACGAGGAGCTGCGGCGCGCCTGGACCGGCGCGTGGGAGCTGGAGCGCAACACGTTCAAGCCCTACCCGTGCGGGATCCTGGCGCACCCCGCGATCGACGCCGCCGTCGCCGCGTCCGCGTTGATCGGCGAGCCGCGGTCGATCACGGCCGTCGAGATCCGGTGCCACCCGCTGGTCCCGGAGCTGATGGGCCGCGCGCAGCCCGTCGACGGCCTGCAGGCGCGCTTCAGCGCGCGGCACGCGGCGGCCGTCGGCCTGCTCGATGGCGAGGCCGGGCTGCGCCAGTTCTCGGACGAGCGCGCAGCCGCCGCGGACGTGGCCCGGCTGCGCGAGCTGACGAACCTCGTGCCGGTCGCCGAGTGCCCGCGGGACTCGGCGACGGTGCGCGTCGAACGGGAAGGGGAGGATCCGGTGGAGGTTCACGTCGAGCACGCGCGCGGCAGCGAGGCCCGGCCGCTCACCGACGAGGAACTGTTCAGGAAGGTCGACCGCCTGGTCGAACCGGTGCTCGGCATCGGCGCGGCCCGCGAGCTGGCGGCGGCCGTCGACGGGCTCGCCACCGCACCCGGGCTCGGCGCGCTGCTGGACGCGGTGGTCGCGTGACCGAGCAGATCCTGGCCCTCGTCCACGCCCCGGTGGCCGGCTCCCCGGAGGCCGCCATCGCGCTCGCCCTCGTCCGGGCAGCCGAGCCGGCCGACGTGGTGCGCGAGGCACTGGGCCCGGTGGCCGAACGGTCGACCGGCCGCGCCCGCCTTTTCGGGACGGCGGCGGCGAAACTGCACCTCGAGTGGGCCGCGGTGGTCGCCGCGGTCGCCGCACTGGACGGCGCGGCCGACGCCGTCGTCGCCGGCTACGCGGTCGCCCGCGCGGTGGCCGACGGCCTCGGCCCGCACCACGCCGCCGCGGGCTGGTGCCTCGAAACCACGGCGGGCACAGTCGCCGCGGCCGCCGCGGCGGCCCGCGTCCTGGACCTGCGCGGCCCGGCCCTGCGCCGCACCATCGGCATCGCGGCGACGCAGGCCTCCGGCCTGGCCGCACTGAAGGGCACGCCGCTGGGCGCGGCTCAGCTCGGGCACGCCGCCGCCACGGGGGTGGAGGCGGCTTTCCTGGCGCGCAACGGGGTCACCGCGGCGGAGGATCCGTTGTCGGGTCGGCGGGGGTTGTTCGCGTTGATGCGGCCGACGGACGAGTCCTGACCCAGGCGGCGGGCGTGGATGCGGGGTGGTTCGGGTACGCGGTGACTACGTACTGAGGCGGCCGGCAGATGAGTACTGAGTGGACAGTCGGCGACCGTCAGGTGTACCCCTGACTCACTGTGAGCGTGGGCGGCATCAGGGGTATTGCGGAACCCCGCCACCCACCCCTAGCGTGGCCGCGAACGTAGCTTCGGGTCCTGGGGGTCTCATGTCGGTGCGTCGTCGGGTTCTGGTTGCTTCGCGGGCGGTTGTGGCCGCCGCGGTGCTTGTCGCGGGAGCGGTGGTGGCGTCGCCGCCTGCGTTGGCGGCGACGGCGCCGACCAATCTGCCCACGGGGCAGTACACCCTGAGCGCGGACTACCACCAGTTCGACACCGTGAACACCGCGCTGGTCTCGACCTTGGGCACCGCCGCCGTGCACACGGTGATGGACAACGCGAACCACGACCGCACGGCGCTGCCGTCGTCGGTGTCGGTCGCCGGGCTGGCCGACGGGTTCCGCTTCGACAGCGCGGACAACTCCGACTGCGCCAACTACCCGCAGGGCATCACCACCAGCCGCGACGCCGTGGGCACCGCGAACAGCGGCAACTACGACGGCCACCAGCTCGTGCTCGTGAGCTGGTACACCAAGGACGGCTGCGACGGCGCACAGGCCCGCAGCCGCATCACGCTCGTCGACTGGGACGCGACCTATCCCAACAAGTACCGCAAGATCCTCCTCGTCGAGCCGACCGGTACGGCGGCGGCACCGGACTTCAAGGACATCCCGATCCACGCCGGCGGCGTGTCCTGGTACGGCGACTACCTTTACGTCGCCGACACCGGCCACGGCATGCGCGTGTTCGACCTGCGCAAGATCCTCAAGACCAACACCGGTGGCACCGCCGGCCAGATCGGGCACCAGACCGGCAGCGTGTACTACGCCCACAACTACGCCTACGTGCTCCCGCAGGTCGGCACGATCACCTCGAAGACCACGTCGGGCACGAACCTCGCGTGGTCGTCGATCTCGCTCGACCGCGTGAGCAAGTCGATCGTGATGGCGGAGTACACCTGCCAGTCCGGTTGCACCGCGTACCCGAACCGCGCCCCGCGCGCGATCAGGTTCCCGTTCGCCGCGGGCGCGACGACGTTCGCCGCCACGACCACGGCGAGCGAGGCCCTGCAGCTGCCCTGGTACAACCTCAACGGCGTCGCCTCGCACAACAACCGCTGGTGGTTCAACTCCTCGGGCCAAAAGAAGCTCTATTACTGGACCCCGGCGACCGGCCCGGCGACGCACACGTGGATCTCCAGCGGCGAAAGCCTGTCGTACTGGGAAGACACGACCAACGCCGATCTACTGTGGACACTTCAGGAAGGCGCGGGCAACCGCAACGTGTTCGCGGTGACGCAGGCGACCTACGGCGCCTGACCCGTCAGTCGCGGGCGGCTTCCTCGATCGCGGTGGCGAGCCGGTCCGGTGCGGTGAACATGACCTCGTGGCTGCCGCGCAGCTGCACGAGGCGGTACAGCCCGAGCCGGCCCGACATCCGCGGGTGCCAGCCCCATTCGCCGGGCGGCAGGGCGGTGTCCTCGGTGGCGTTGATGTAGCTCTTGGGGAGCTCGCTCGCGTAGAAGCGCGTGAGGTCGAGCTTGTCCAGGAACGGCTGGTACGGCTCGGTGGACAGCTCCTTGTGCGTCGACGCCGCGAGCTCGGCGTCGGCGTCCTGGATGAACGCCTCGCGCCACAGCGGGAACGGCATCGCGACCGAGTTGTCGTCGCTGGCGGCGGCGGTCTGCGCGAACATCTCGCGGTAGTGGGGCGGGAGCTCGTCGTTGAGACTGTTTCCCGGCGCGGGGACGAAGGCGTTCCAGAAGATCAGCCGCTTGAGCCGCTCGGGGATCTCCTCGGCGACGCGGGCGATCACCGTGCCGCCGAAGCTGTGGCCGAGCAGGACGACGTCGTGCAGGTCGGCAGCCGTGATGGCGTCGACGATCGACTGCGTGCAGTCGTTGTGGTCGACGTCCTTGGCCACACCGTTGCCGTGGCCCGCGACGGTCGGGGTGTGCACTTCGTGGCCGCGGTCGCGCAGGTGCTTGGCGACCGGCTCCCAGAGCGGGCCGTCGTGCCAGGAACCGTGGACGAGGACGAGAGTGGCCATGGGGCCTTCCCTTCGCGAGCGGTGATGCGGTGGCGGGGAAGCTAACCCGGGCGCCGGCCGCGCCTGTCCGGAATCCGCGGCCTGGCCGCAATGCGCGGGCTCAGCCCCGGTGCAGGTCGTCGGACGGGGTGGTGCCGAACGTCCGGCGGTAATCGGCCGCGAAGCGCCCGAGGTTGCCGAAACCCCAGCGGGTCGCGACTTCGGCTACGGATTTTCCGGCGCCGGCCAGGAGTTCCGCGTGCACGCGTTCGAGGCGGACCTGCCGCAGCCGGGCCGTCGGGGACGTGCCGAGCTGTTCGCGGAAGTGGTCCTGCAGGGTGCGCGGCGCGACGTCGGCTGCGGCGGCGATGTCGAGCAGGCCGACGGCGGCGCCGGCGTGGGCGTCGATGTAGGCACACGCCCGGCCGACGACGTCGGCGGCGTTGCTCTGCCGGCGGGTCGGGGCGGGGCCGCCGAACGAGTCCAGCGCCGCGACGGCGACCAGCTGCGCCACCGACGTGCCGAACGGCGCTTTCAGCAGGCCGTGGGGGAGCACCTCACGGACGACGAACCGGGTGACCGCGTCCCAGGGCCCGGGGTCGATCGCCAGGCCGGTGCGGATGTCCGCGGTCCGGCCCGAGGCGGCCGCCGCGCGGGCGAGCAGCTTGCCGGGGAGCTTCACGGTGAGCAGCCGGCAGCCGGGGCCGAACGTCAGGGCGTGGGCGGACCGCGCGTCGAGGGCGACGGTCTGTCCGGTCGCGACGCGGGTGTCCTTGCCGACGGTGAGCTCGCCGGCGAGCGGACGGGAGAAGAGCACGAAGTCCCCGAACGGCACGGGATCGACCTGCACGGGATCGCCGCCGTAGGAGAGGGAGAAGACGCCGAGCTCGTCGCCGGACGCTTCGGCGTGGCGGGCGTGGAACGCCGGGCCGCGCGGGGTGAGGTCGTGGGGGCGGTCGGAGCCGGCCACCTGGGCGCGGGCCAGGTCGACATCGCGGGTGTCCAGCCGGACGGTCATGCTCTCCATCGCGCCTCCCGCACCCGGCCGCCGCACCGGATGGTGGGACACGCTACCCCGCCGGCGGGCTCGTTCGCAGCCCGCCGGCGGGGCGGTGGTCAGCCGAGGTGGGAGCTGATGACCTGGTAGTCGTTGCCCACGTTGGTGTACACGCCGGGGAACCCTTCGCGCGCGCAGCCCTGGCCCCAGGACACGATGCCGGCCAGCTTCCCGTCCACGTAGGCCGGGCCGCCCGAGTCGCCCTGGCACGAGTCCTTGCCGCCCTCCGGCACGCCCGCGCAGAACATCGACGCCTTGTCGAAGTTGTCCCCGATCTTCTCGTACGCCTCGGCGCACGTGGCGTTGTCGGCCACCGGCACGGTGACCTTCAGCAGCCCGTCCGAGACGTCGCCGTTCTCCGACGTGGTGCCCCAGCCGACGACGGTGACGTCGGCGCCCGTCTGGTAGGCCGGGTCGTCGGCCGACTGCACCAGCGTGGCGGGCTTGAAGGAGAGGTTCTTGTCCAGCGTCAGCACGGAGTTGTCGTGCTGCATGCCGTCCATGGTGAAGTCGGGGTTCTGCCAGACGTCCGTGACACCCGCCTTCTCGCCCGTGGTGTCGGAGAAGTTGGTCTGCCCGCCGATGATCTCCATCTGGGCGGGTTTCACGCCGTCGGTGCAGTGCGCCGCCGTGAGCACCTTGTTCGGGGCCACCAGGCTGCCCGCGCAGTGCTGCGCGCCGTCCACGTTGAAGATCACCGTGGCGGGGAACTCGTCGATCGTGGTGGGCGTCCCGCCCACGATCAGCGGCTCCTGCCCGGCGGACGCCGCGGGCGCCCCCGCCGCGGCCACCACCCCCGCCGCCACCACCCCGGCCAGCGCGGCCACCACGCGCCTCGCGTCTGCCCTCATTCGCCCTCTCCCTTCGCCGGACCTGCAGGATCTCGTCCCTGAGCAGACCAGAGAGCGCCGGGCGCGGGTTAGCTACGAAAGTCGTGACCTGAAAATTTGCGAAGATGGTTGGTTTTTGTCTGACGGGCTCGAATGCCTTCCGAGTGCCGCCGGCGACTGACGGGGGCGGACGCAGGAAGCCCGAAGGAGGCCGGGGGAGCCCCGGTCGCCCCGGGAGCGCGGGAGTCCACTCAGGACGGTGCTCGCGCGGCGCGCGAGGGCAGCTTCCGGGTCCTTTCGGGTCGTTTGCCCCGGGGCCGCCGGTGTTCGTCCTTAAGATCGGCTCATGCCCAACTGGACCGTGGAAGACCGCGACGGCGTTGCCCTGCTGACCTACACCCGCCCGCCCCGCAACTACCTCGACTTCGCGTCGATCGCGGAGCTCGGCGACCGGCTGGAGGAGCTCGCCGAGCGCTCCGGCGAGGTGAAGGTCGTGATGCTCACCGGCGGCGTCGACGGTTACTTCATCGCCCACGGCGACCTCGAAGACCTCGCCCGCCTCGGCCGCGGCGAGGGCCAGGACGGCCCGCCCGCGTGGCGGCGCGTGACCGACCTCGTGCGCGACCTGCCGCAGCCCGTGGTCGCGGCGATCGACGGCCAGGCCTGGGGCGCGGGCAACGAGCTGGCCATCGCGTGCCAGCTGCGCGTCGCCTCCGAGCGCTCGCACCTCGGCAACCCCGAGGTCAACGTCGGCATCACCACCGGCGGGGGCGGCACGCCGCGCCTGCTGCGCCTGATCGGCCCGGGCCTCGCCGCCGACGTCCTCCTGCGTGGCCGCCTGTTCGGCGCGGCCGAAGCGCTGCGCGTCGGCTGGGTCAACGAGGTCCTGCCGAACGAGGGCTTCGTCGACGCCGCCGTCGAGTGGTGCCGCAAGCTCGTGGAGCTACCGACCAACGCCGTCTACGCCGCGAAGCGCGTGCTGGTGCAGAGCGCGGAGCTTTCGCTGGACGAGGGCCTGGCCCTGGAGCTCGACGAGTTCCGCAACATCACCGGCAACAGCCCCGAGATGCTCGCCCGCATCGACCAGATCCTCGCCGGCCACTGACCTCGCTCAGGCGAGCGCGCTGATCAACGACCGCGCCGGGTCGCCGATCGCCACCGGGTCCACCGTCGTGACGCGGTCGGCGATCCGGCGGCCGAGCTCTTCGGTCGTGGCACCCATGTCCGGGCCCGCCAGCGCGGGGAGCTCGGCGAGCACGGACGCGGCGGCGGCCTCCAGTGCCAGCGCCGCGTCGCGCTCGCCGAGGGTGGCCAGGCAGAGCGCGGCCGACAGCACGGCCGCGGCCGGGTTCGCCCAGCCGCGGCCGGCGATGTCGGGTGCGGAGCCATGCACCGGCTCGAACATGCTCGGCGCGCTGCCGGTGGGGTTGTGGTTGGCGCTCGCGGCCACGCCGAGTCCACCTTGGACGGTGGCGCCGAGGTCGCTGATGATGTCGCCGAAGAGGTTGTCGGTCACCACCACGTCGAAGCGGCCCGGGTTCGTCGGCAGGTGCAGGCACATCGCGTCGGCGTGCACGTAGTCGTGTTCCACGTCGGAATAGCGCGTGGCGACCTCGTCGACGACGTCCTGCCACAGCTGCCCGGCGTGCACGAGGATGTTCGTCTTGTGGCACAACGTCACGCGCCGCCGGCGCCGCTGGGCCAGGCGGAACGCGAACTCGACGATCTCCGTCGTCGCCGCCACCGTGGTCACCGAGTTCTGCAGCGCCACGGCGTGCGGCGTCCCGGCATGGGTCGTCGAACCGCCGCCGGCGTAGAGGCCTTCGGTGTTCTCGCGCAGCACCACGAGGTCGCAGTTCTCCGGCGTCACGCCCTTCACCGGGCTTTCCACGCCGGGGTAGAGCCGGACCGGCCGGACGTTCACCGACTGGCGGAACGCCACGCGCAGCGCCACGATCAGGCCGCGTTCCAGGATGCCGGGCGCCACGCGCGGGTCGCCGACCGCGCCGAGCAGGATCGCGTCGTGCTCGCGCAGCTTCTCAACGGCCGGGTCGTCGAGGACCACACCGGTGCGCAGGAAGTGCTCGGCGCCGAGGTCGAACTCCGTGGTGTCCACGGCGAAACCGAACTTCCCGGCCGCCGCGCGCACGGCGGTGAGAGCGGCGGCGGTCACGTCCGGGCCGATGCCGTCGCCGCCGATCACGGCCAGGTGGTGCTTGCGCATACGCGTCTCCTCTTCGACTGAGGCTTTGACGGGGACTTCTGCGGGGCGGGGGTGACCTACTCCGAGCGGACCGACGCGTCGAGCAATTCCAGTCGGCGCCGTTCCTCGGCCGACAGGCTCTGCCCGTACACGGCCGCGAGACTGTGGCGCGACATCGATGCAGCGGTCTCGGCGTCACCGCGCTCGATCGCGTCGTAGACCGCTTGGTGCGTGCGGACGAACTCGGCGCGCACCTCGTCCGTCTCCGTCGAAGAGTCCACAGTGTCGCGAACGAGGTCCACTATGGCCTCTTCGATCACGTCGTTGATGATGTCCATCAGCGCGTTGCCCGCCGCCTTGCGGATCGCGGCGTGGAACTGGGCGTCGGCGCGCGCGAACGCCTCGGTGTCGCCGGGCTCGACCTCGGCCATGAGCCGGATCGCCTCGGCCATCTCGTCCAGGTGCTCCTGCGTGCGCAGGTGCGCGGCGAGGAAGTTGGCCGTGGACCCGGTCATCATGCGGTACTGCACGAGGTCGACGAGCGAGATCTGCTCCACCTTCACCGCGCCGTTGAGCATCCGCGAGATGCCCTCGGTCATCGACGCCGAGACGCGGGGTCCCTTGTGGCTGCCGGGGCTGGTCTTGATCAGCCCCATGTTCTCCAGGATGCGCAGCGCTTCCCGCACGGTGGACCGGCCGACGGAGAACTGCTCGACCAGCGCGCGCTCCGACGGCAGGTAGTCGCCGGCCTTGAACTGGCCCCCGTAGATGGCGGCCTCGATCTGGGCGACGACCGATTCGAAGGCCCGGCCCTTGGTGACGGGGGTGAACATTCCGCAATCCTCTCGTGCCCACCCGCGTGAGGTCGACGGGGGCGAGCCGGTCGGAGGGAACGTCTTGACCCCGCCCGGGCGCCGATGAATGATGGCTCCCATCAACCTAGCATCTGGTCTGACCAGATGCTAGGAAGCTCGGATGGCACTCCACAACGAAGCGGAGGTGCGCATGCCCGCCACCACTCGGAGCCGGGCCGCGGACGTGGCCGCGGCGGACGCCCGGACGGAAGCCGACGTCGTGCTGGCCATGCGCGGCGTCACGGTCGACTACGGCGCCACACGCGTGCTGCACGAAATCGACTTGTCGGTGCGCCGCGGCGAGCTGATCGCGTTGCTCGGGCCCAGCGGGTCGGGCAAGACGACGATGATCCGCACCATCGCCGGGTTCGCCGAGCCGGCCGCCGGACAACTGCTGCTGCACGGGCGCGACCTCGCCGGCGTGCCGGTTCACCGCCGCAACATCGGCCTGGTCTTCCAGAGCTACGCGCTCTTCCCGCACCTGTCCGTCGCGGACAACATCGCGTACCCGCTGAAAGTGCAGAAGAAAGGCCGCGCCGCCATCAAGGCCCGCGTGGCCGAGCTGGTCGAGCTCGTGCAGCTGGCCGGGCACGCCGGCAAACGCCCGGCGCGCCTGTCCGGCGGGCAGCAGCAACGCGTCTCGCTGGCCCGGGCGCTGGCGATGGACCCCGAGCTGCTGCTGCTCGACGAGCCGCTGTCGAACCTCGACGCCAACCTGCGCCGCGAGGTGGGCGAGGAGATCCGGCGGCTGCAGCAGCGCACCGGGACCACGACGATCATGGTCACGCACGACCGGCAGGAGGCCTTCGGCATGGCCGACCGGATGGCCGTGTTGCGCGAAGGCCGGATCGAGCAGCTCGACACCCCGCGCGAGGTCTACCGGCGCCCGGTCAACGCGTTCATGGCGGGCTTCGCCGGCGACGCGAACCTGCTGTCCGGCACCGTGACCGCGACCGGCGAGCTGACCGAGGTCACCACGGCCGCGGGCGTGCTGGTCACCGGCGACGAAGCCGCTCCGGGCGCGGACGTCGTGGTGCTCGTGCGTCCCGAGGACGTGCGGATCGAGCCGCCGGCCCCGGCCGGGCCCGGGCTACTGGCCGCGACGATCGCCGAGAGCTTCTTCTACGGCAGCTCGCTCGTCGTGCAGGCCGACGCCGCCGGAACCAGGATCCAAGCCCTCGTCACCGGCACGGCGAGCACTCGGTTCGAGGCGGGACAACAGGTTTCGCTGCGTGTCGACGCGCGCGACGCCGTGCTCCTTCCACGCGGAGCCGGCGCATGACGGCCACGCTCACCCGACCGGCCACGCCGCCGCGCGCCACCGGAAAGGCCCGGAAAGCCCCGTCCCGCCGGGTCTTGCTGCTCCTGCTGCCGATGCTGGTGATCTTCGCCGTCGGGTTCGCGGTCCCGCTCTACTTCGTGGTCCGGTTCTCGTTCGAGCACTTCGACGCCGCCGGCGGGCAGACGTGGGGTTTCACCTTCGAGCAGTTCCTCACGATCTTCACCACGCCGCTGTACGGCAACCTGATCCTGCGCACGCTCGGCCTCGCGCTCGCGACCACCGTGATCTCCGCGCTGATCGGGTATCCGCTCGCGCTGGCGATCACGCGCGGCCCGCGGCGGCTGCGCGGTCCGCTCATGGCCGTGGTGACGATCCCGATGCTCACCAGCGTGGTCGTGAAGACGTTCGGCTGGCAGGTGCTGCTCGGCAGTGACGGGTTCCTGCAGCGCGCGCTCGACGCCGTCGGGCTGTCGTCGGTGAAGCTGCTGAACACGCCGACCGGCGTCGTGGTCGGGCTCGTGCACACCTACTTCCCGTTCATGGTCATCAGCCTCGTCGCCGCGTTGTCGGCGCTGGACCGCCGCACGGAGGAAGCGGCCGCGGCCATGGGTTCACCGCCGGGGCAGGTGTTCCGGCGCGTGACGTTCCCGCAGTCGCTCGATGGCCTGGCCGCCGGGTCGGCGCTGACGTTCGTGACGAGCATGAGCGCGCTCATCACGCCGCAGATGCTGGGCGGCGGCAAGGTGTCCACGATCGTCACGGTGATCTACCAGCAGGCCACGACAGCGCAGGACTGGCCACTCGCTTCGGCATTGGGTGTCGTGCTGCTGGTGATCACCTTCGTGATCCTGTCCCTGCAGACCTGGGCGGTGCGTCGTGCGACGCGCGGGTGAGCGCCGGCGGGCGGGCACGATCCTGTTCGGCGTGGTGATCGCCGTGATCGTGGTCTTCGCCCTGGCGCCGCTGGCGGTCGCGATCGGCTCGTCGGTCACCGAGACCGGGTACCTCACCTTCCCGCCACAGGGCTTCACGCTCAAATGGTTCGCGGCGGCCGCGGACGACCCCAAGTTCCTCGAGGCGCTGTGGACCAGCCTGGAGCTCGCGGCCACGACCACGGTGCTCAGCGTCGTGGCGGGCGTGCTCGCGAGCTACGCGATCGTGCGCCGCCCCGGCGCCGTGACCGGGGCACTGGAACAGGTGCTGCTGTCGCCGATCCTGCTGCCCGGGGTGGTGCTGGGGCTCGGCATCCTGTTCGCGCTGTCGTTGTCGGGCTGGCTCGGGACCTTTCCCGGCGGCCTGCTGGCGCACGTGATCATCGCCTCGCCCTTCGTCACGCGGTCGGTGCTGGCCGGGCTGCGGCGCCTCGATCCGGCGCTGGAGGAGGCTTCGCGTTCGCTCGGAGCCGGCGCGCTGCGCACGTTCGGCCGGATCGTGCTGCCGTCGCTGCGCGGCGCGATCGTCGGCGGCGCGGTGTTCGCGTTCGTCATCTCGTTCGACGAAGCGGTGGTCACGCTGTTCCTCACCGGCAGCGGGTTCACCACGCTGCCGATCACGATCTTCACCTACGTCCAGTACTCGAACAATCCGACGATCGCCGCGGTCTCGACCGTGATCGTGCTGGTCTCCGCGCTGCTCGTCGGGCTCGTGACGCGAGGGGGCACCCAGGATGAGCGCTGAGGGCACGCGGCCGGTGGCGGTGGTGACCGGGTCGTCGTCGGGCATCGGCCGGGCCTGCGCGGTCGAGCTGGCGCGCTGCGGCTGGGACGTTGTCGTCCACGGCCTCGAAGCCGACGCGGGGCTGGCCGAGACGGTCGAGCTGGTCGGCGGCGAAGGCGCCGCCGCCGCGCCCGTCGCGGGCGACATGCGGGAACCCGCGGTGGCGCAAGCGTTGGTACGCGCCGCCGTCGAGCGGTTCGGCCGCCTCGACGGGGTGGTCAGCAACGCCGGGACCGGGCTCACCAAAACGTTCGCCGAGCTCGGTGACGACGACTGGGCCACGCTGCTCGAAACGCACCTGCTCGGCGCGACGCGGCTGCTGCGGGCGGCGCGGCCGCACCTCGTGGCCGCGCGCGGCGCCGTGGTGACGATGTCGAGCCTCGCCGCCGGCCGGGCGCTGACCGGCCGCGCGGGTTACGGCGCCACCAAGGCCGCGCTCGAAGGCCTGACCCGACAGCTGGCCGCCGAGTGGGCGCCCGACGGCGTGCGCGTGAACGCGATCGCTCCCGGCACCATCCTGACTCCCTTGGTACGCACCAACTTCACCCGCGGGCTGCTCGACGAGGGCCAGGTGCTGCAGCGCACCCCACTGGGCCGGCTCGGCGAGCCCCGCGAAATCGCCACCGCCGCGCGGTTCCTGCTCTCGCGCGACGCGTCCTACATCACCGGCCAGACGCTGTCCGTCGACGGCGGCTGGTCCATCTGGGGAGGATGGTCATGATTCCCGAACGAGCGCTCGAGCTCCGCAACGCCGTCGTCGACGGGGTGCTCTCCGCCGGTGAGGTCCTCGACGAGACACTGGCCGGCATCGGGAAGACCGACGCGTCGCTGCACGCGTTCCTCACCGTCGACGAAGAGCACGCGCGCGAACAGGTCCGCGAGCTGGACCGCCGCCGCGCCGCCGGCGAGGAACCCGGGCCGCTGTGGGGCGTGCCGTTCTCCGTCAAGGACGTGTTCGACACCCGCGGCGTGCGCACGACCTACGGTTCGCGCGTCTACGACCACCACGTGCCCGACCGCGACGCCGAACTGGTGCACCGGATCCGCCGGGCCGGCGGGATCCTCGTCGGGAAGACCAACACCCCCGAGTTCGCGATCTACATCCGCACGGTCAACGACCTGCAGCCCGAAACGCGCAACCCGTGGGACCCCGCCTGCACCACGGGCGGGTCGAGCGGGGGCGCGGCGGCGTCGATCGCGGCCGGGCTGACCACGATCGCGGTGGGCAGCGACGGCGGCGGCTCGATCCGCGTGCCCGCCGCGTTGTGCGGCTGCGTCGGCCTGCTGCCCTCGCGTGGTGCGCTGCCCCGAACCGGCGGCCGCATCGGCACGCGCCGGTTCTCCGCCGGTGGTCCGATCACACTCGACGCACGAGACGCGCATGTGCTGTACCAGGTGATGGCCGGACCGTACGCCGGCGACGGGCTCAGCCGCGGCCTGCTGCCGACCGGGATCCGGCAGCCGGCCGGGATTCCGGTGACGCCGCGCGTGCGGTGGATCGGCGACAGCGGCGTACCCGGCGCGGACGGCGAAGTCGTGGCCACGGCTTACGAAGCCGCCGCCGGGTTCGCCCGCGAAGGCGGTGGCCGGCTCGACGAATCGGTGCCCAGCCTGGACTCGCCGCGGTTCAGCGAGGCGTTCTACGACATGATGCAGGCCGACCGGTTCTCCACCGGCGGCGAGGAGATCTTCCGCGACGAGAAGGCCAACGCGCTGCTGACCGACTACGGCCGGCACCAGTTCGCGCGCGGCTCGGCCGTCACCGGCGCCGCGTACTCGGCCGCGGTCGAGACCCAGCTGAAGGCCGTGGAACATCTGGAACGCCTGCTCGAGGGCGTGGACGTGGTGGCCACGCCGACCGTGCCGTTCACCGCGCCCCGGATCCCCGACGGTGATCTCGAACTGCCGGAAGACGCGCGACGCGGGTTCGTGGCCTTCACGTTCCTGCTCAACTACACCGGTTTCCCGGCGGTGACGGTGCCGTGCGGCACCGTCCGGTCGATGCCCGTCGGGCTGCAGCTGATCGGGCGGCCCGGCTCGGAGGACGTGCTGATGTCCTACGCCGCGACGTTCCAGGACCGCGTGTTCCGCCTGCCGCTCGTGCCCGCCCTGTCCCCGTCGCGTTAGGAGCGCCGCCGATGCCCACTCCCGTTCTGCTGACCTTCGACCTCGACGCCGAGCTGCTGTGGACCGCACGCGACCCGGCCGGTGACCGGAAGCCGGTCTGGCTGTCGCAGGGCCACTACGGGCCGAAGGTCGGGCTGGCGCGGATCCTGGCGCTGCTCAAGCGGTACGAGCTCGCGGCGACGTTTTTCGTGCCGGGCCTCGTGGTCGAACGGTACCCGGCGCAGATCGAGGCCATCCTCGAAGCCGGGATCGTGATCGAGCACCACAGTTACACCCACGAATGGTCGGACAAGCTGGGACCCGAGGCCGAGCTTGAGGAGTTCCACAAGGGCTGGGACGCGATCGTGAAGGCGACCGGGCGCGAGCCGCGCGGCTGGCGCTCGCCGGCGGGCGAGCTGACCGCGGATTCGGTGCGGTACCTGGAACAGTTCGGGATGACGTTCTCGTCGAACCTCTTCGACGCCGACACCGCGCACCTGCTGGCCGACCAGGGACGCACCACCTCGATCGTCGAGCTGCCCTTCGCGTGGGTCCTCGACGACGCGCCGTTCTTCCTCTACAGCAACCGGTTGCCGGGCCGCACGATGGCGGCGCCCTCGGCCGTCGCCGAGTCGTGGACGCGCGAGTACGACGGGATTTCGCAGGAGGAGGGCACCCACTTCATGCTGGCCATGCACCCGCAGGTGATCGGACGCCCGTCGCGGCTGTGGGCGCTGGAGGAGACGATCAAGCACATCCTGGCCGCCGGCACGGGTGAGTTCGTGTCCTGCGCGGACTACGCGGACCGCGTGCGGCCGGCGCTGCTCGCGGAAGCGGGGCTGGCGCCGTGACCGGGGTCGCCGTGGTCACGGGCGGCGCGAGCGGCATCGGCGCGGCGGTGGTGGAAGGGCTGGCGAAGCGCGGCTTCTCGGTCGTCGTGGCCGATGTGGCGGCTTCGCCACCCACGGATGTGTCCTCTTCGGACAGTGTCGCCGCGCTGGCCGTCCGGGTGGCCGCCGAGCACGGCCGGTGCGACGTGCTGGTGAACTGCGCGGGCGTGGTCGCCGTCGGCGACGTGCTCACGGTGTCCGAAGAGGACTGGACGCGCGCCTTCGACGTGAACGTCACCGGCGTGTGGCGCACGGCGCGCGCGTTCATCCCGTTGATGACCGGTGGGGGAGCGATCGTGAACGTCGCCTCGGCGGCCGCGTTGCGCGCGATCCCGGAGATGCCCGCCTACGTCGCGTCGAAAGCCGCGGTGGTCGGGCTGACACGGGCGATGGCGATCGACCACGCGCCGCAGGGCATTCGCGTGAACTGCGTGTGCCCGGGCCTCGTCGACACCCCGCTCGCGCGCCGCACCCAGGAGCAGCGCGGTGGCGAGGCGCGCGCGGCCGTGCGGAACTTCGAACCGTACCTGGTGAAACGCACCGCCGAAGCGGCCGAGATCGCCGAGGCCGTGGTGCTGCTCGCCACCAACCGCTACGCCACCGGCGCGACGCTCGCGCTCGACGGCGGCCGTTCCCTGCACTAGCTCCCCACCGTGCCGACCAGCTAGGAGACCACCATGCCGACCCTCGACCGCCGGGGCTTCCTCCGGCTCACCGGCGCCGCGGCGGGCGCCGCCGTGCTCACCGCCTGTGGCCCCAACATGGCGGGCAAACCCGGCTCGTCCGGTGGCGGGCTGAAGATCAACAGCTTCGGCGGCACGTTCCAGAGCGCCGTGCAGAGCACCGTCGCCGATGCGTACACCACCAAGACCGGCGTCGGCGTCGACCTGATCACCGCGATCTCGAGCGACGCGCTGACCAAGATGCGCGCCGCGAACAACGCGTTCGACCTCGCCTACCTCGACCTGGCGCCGCTGTACCAGGCGAAAGCCGCCGGGCTGCTGCAGAAGCTCGACCGCGCGCAGCTGCCGTCGCTGTCCGAGCTGTACCCGCTCGCGGTGGACTCCGGCGGCTACTGGGTCGCCGAGCTCGCGTCGATGACCGGCATCGTCTACCACACCGAGCGCGTGAAGACGCCGCCGAAGTCGTGGAAAGACCTGTGGGACCCGAAGTACCGCGGCAAGGTCGCGATCTCGAACGTCAGCGGCACCGCCGGCTACCACTTCCTGGCCATGGCCGCCCGGCTCAACGGCGGCAGCGAGACCGCGATCGACCGGGGTTTCGCCGCGATCGCGTCGCTGAAGCCGAATCTCGCCGCCATCTACAGCACTCCCGACGAGATGAGCAAGCTGCTCACGAGCGGCGAGGCCGACATCGGCGTCTGGTACGCCGACCGCACGAGCGCCCTGAAATCCAGCGGCGCGCCCGTCGCGTTCGTCCGGCCCCAGGAAGGCGCCACCGCGATCCTGTCCGCGATGTGCCTGCCCGCGGCGAGCAGCCGCGCGAAGGACGCCCACGCGTACCTGGACTTCCAGATCTCCTCGGCCGTCAACGGGAAGTTCGTGCAAGCGATCGCGGAAGGCCCCACGAACAGCAAGGTGACGCTGCCGCAGCAGTTCCTGAGCGCGAACTACGTGCCCTACGGCCAGCAGGAGATCTCGTCGCTGATCCAGCTCGACAGCGAAGCGATCTCCAAGAACCTCTCCGCCTGGATCACGCGGTGGCAGCAGGAGGTCGCGGGCTGAGCCGCGCCCGAAACCTGCTTGTCCCGCCCGGCGCGGGGCCGTAATTTGGGACAATGGGGCGGATTCCGGCGGTGGCGCAGGCGGCGGTCGTGGGTGCTCCGGGCACCGCGTACTGGTGGCTGCTGGTCGCCGGCAGCGGCGCGATGGTGCTCGGGTTCGTGGTGAGCACGGTCTGCTACCGGGCGGCCTGCCGGTGGGGGTCCCGGGGCTTCGAAACGAGCAGCCTGTTCGTGGGCTTCGCCGCGGTGGCGGGGATGGTCGCGGCCCTGTGGGGTGGGATCGAGATCGTCTCCGAGGCGCCGAGCGGCCCGCCCGCCGGCACCGGCGAGTTCCTCCTCCTGCTCGTGGCGGCCCTCGTCATCGGGGCGGTCCTGGCCGGGATGATCGCGCTGGAGCGCACCGCTCGGGTTCCGCCGGAGCTGGTCTCGGTCGTGTCACTGGACCCCGTGCCGGTGGTTCCCCTCGCACTCGCCGTCCTCGCCGCGGTGGGGACGGCCGTGCTCGCGGCACTGGGCGTGGCCGGCGTCCTGCACCTGAGCGTGATGACGACCGTGGCGTGGGTATACGTGGGCGCCGGGCTTCTCTTCGTCGGGGCGCTCGTGCTCATCGCTCTGATGTGGACGTTGGCCGCGATCTTCGACGCGTGAGCACCCGGTTCAGATCTGGGTGAACACGCCGATCGCCGTGCCCAGGATGGCCGTGTTGCAGAAGAACGACACGACGCCGTGGACCAGGACCGTGTAGTGCAGCTGCCGGTCCTGGACCTTCACATCGGACGCCGCGAAAGAGGAACCGACGGTGAACGAGAAGTAAGCGAAGTCCATCAGGTTCGGGCGGTCCGTGCCGGGGAACGACAGAACCGGCACGTCCGCGCGCTGGTGGTACAGGGTTACCGCTGGTACGACACGAACCACGTGAAGCGGTTGTTCCGCTTCGGTTTCGGGCTCACCTACCCGTCCTTCGCCTACCGCGACGCGACCGTGCTGCCGGATCCGCGCGGCGGCCTGAACGTCGGCGTGACCGTGACCAACACCGGCTCCCGCGCGGGCGCCGTCCTGCCGCAGGTCTACCTCGGCGCGAGCCCCGACGTCCGTGAACCCGGCCGATCTGTCGTTGCGGCGGACGGTGGATGTCACGGGGCGACCGCGGTGAACAGGTACCGGTTGAGGCTGTAGAAGTACGCATTGCGGTCGGCCCGCTCCCGCAGGTCGGCGAGCCACGCTTCGGCCTCGGCCGTCGTGACCCCGCGGCGGCCGGCGACGAACTCGGCGACGATGTGCATCTGGGTCGCGCTGAAGGAATCCGGTGTCAGCTCGGGGTTCAGGATCGGGTGCACGTGGTGCCCGGTCACGCTGAAGCCCGCGCGCTTCAGCAGCGCGGACAGCTCGCGCGGCAGGCGCGGGTGCGCGAGGTGCTCGTCCCACGCGTCGAGGACCCGGCGGTGCCGTTCGAGGTCGGAGGTGTGCCACACGAGCGAGTCGGCGTCGGTGTCGAGGATCAGCGCCCGCCCGCCGGGCTTGAGCACGCGGCGCAGCTCCGCCAGGGCGGCCGGCACATCGGGCACGTACTCGTAGACCTGCGTGGACACGGCCGCGTCGAACGTGTCGTCCGGGTAGGGCAGCGCGGTCGCGTCGCCCTCGTCCAGGTGCACCCACGGCAGCTCTCCGGTGCGCGCGGCGGCCAGCGCGTTCATCGCGGCGCTCGGGTCGAGCCCGTGCGCCGCGCCCGAAGGGCCCACCGCCCGCGCGATCGACTCCAGCAGGTACCCCGGCCCCGACCCGACGTCCAGCACCCGCTCGCCCGGCCGCGGCGCCAGCAGCGCCAGCACCACGTTTCGCTGCGCCACGACGTCCGGGCTCGCGTACAGCCGGTCGGTGCGCTTCGCGCCTTCGTCGTCGAACTGCAGCATCGCCATGCGCCCGACCCTACGACGAGAGCAGGTCCATCGAGAACCCGAAGACAAAGATGGCCAGGCCGATCCATTTCAGTCGCGACTCGAGACCTTCGCGGGTCCTGAGCTGCCCGAGCGTGGTCACCACGAACGCCTCGACCAGCAGCAACCCCAGCACGTACCCGCCGCCGCCCAGCACAACGCCCCCGACGAGTGGGGAGAGGATGACGATGAGCATCAGCTCGATCGGCAAGGGCATGGGGTCGTTCGGCGGTGCGTACGCGTAGTGAGTTTCGGCGAAGAGAAAGAACGCCAGTACGGCGGTGCCGGTGAACCACGCCACCCGCAGCCCCTTCTCGTGCGCTTCCGGGCGGGCCGCGACCGGGGCCGCGCCGGCCGGGACCGGGCGGCGCAGAACAGCCCACACCCAGTAGGGCACCCACCGCGCCAGCCTCCGGCGCCGGTGGCGCAACGAAGCGTGGAAGGTCTCCATCCGCTTGCGCCCCAGCAGGTCGATGACGACCGTCAACCCGCCGAGGAACTCCAGCGTCTTCCCGATCCGGCCCCACCACAACACGGCGAGGCCGAACACGCGCAGCTGCGCCGTGTCGTGGCCGGCGAACCATTCGCGCCACGCGTGCAGCAGATCCCACATCCCGACCCCCAGTGGTCGCTGCGATCTTCGCAGCCGAGTCAACCCCCGTGGCGACGCGCATCGGTCGAACGACCGATGCCGGGCCGGGCCCGCCCGCCTACCTTCCCCGGCACCGTCGTCGATCGGGAGGAGACACGAGTGGACACGCTGGCGGTGGTGACCGGCGCGGCCGGAGGGCTCGGGGCCGGCTTCGCGGACCGCTTGGCCCGTGCGGGGGCGACCGTCGTCCGCGCCGACCTGCGGTTCGACGGCGCCGACAAGGACCGGGTGCATCTCGACGTGACCGACCCGGCGTCGTGGGAGCGGCTGCGCGACCACGTGCACGAGCACTTCGGGAGCGTCGGGCTGCTGGTGAACAACGCGGGCGTCAGCGCGCGCGACGACCTGCTGTCCACCTCCGACGACGACTTCGCCCGCGTGCTGGCCGTGAACGCGTTCGGCCCGTGGCGCGGCATCAAGACCTTCGCCGACGACCTCGCCGCTACCCGGGGCGCGGTCGTGAACGTGGGCTCCATCTACGGCGTCACCACGCCCCCCGGGGGCGAGGGGACCGTGCCGTCGTCCGTGGCCTACCAGATGAGCAAGGCCGCGGTGCACCAGCTGACCAAGGTCGCCGCCGTGGAGCTCGCGCCGCGGGGGATCCGCGTGAACGCGGTGCTGCCCGGGGTGTTCCGCACGGCGCTACTGGAACACCTGCCGCCCGAGGCGTTGCGCGCCCGCGTCGACGGTGCCCCGATGGCGCGCGCGGGTGAACTCGGCGAGCTCGCCGACGTGCTCGCCTTCCTCGCCGGCCCGGAGTCCTCGTTCGTCACGGGCGCGCTGGTGCCCGTCGACGGCGGGTACCTGGCGGCGTCCTGACCCTTCCCGAGGAGGAACCATGACCGCGCACCCCGCGCACGCCGCCACGGAGGCGGACACCCCGAGACTCCAGCTGAGGGCCGTCGTCTCGAGCAGCATCGGCAATCTCCTGGAGCAGTACGACAACCTTGTCTACGCGTACTCGGCCGTCTACCTGTCCGCGCAGTTCTTCGCCGGTGACTCGTTCTCGTCGCTGCTCTCGACGTTCGCCGTGTTCGCGGTCGGTTTCCTCGCCCGGCCGGTGGGCACGGTGGTGTTCGGTCACATCGGCGACAAGGTCGGCCGCCGGCCCGCGCTGATCCTGAGCGTGATCCTCATGGGCGCCGCGACCGTGCTGGTCGGCCTGCTGCCCGGCTACGCGACGATCGGCCTGGCCGCCCCGATCCTGCTCGTGGTGCTGCGCCTGTTCCAGGGCTTCGCGGTCGCGGGCGAGTGGGCGGGGTCGGCGACGATGCTCGTCGAGTACGCCCCTCCGAAGGCCCGCGGCCGCTACGGCAGCCTCAACCAGGTCAGCACCGCCGCCGGCTTCCTCGTGGCCGCCGGGGTCGTCGCGCTCAACTCGCTGTTCTGGACCGAGCAGAGCATGAAGGACTTCGGGTGGCGCGTCCCGTTCCTGGTCGGTGCGCTGACGGCCGTCGTGGCGCTCGTGCTGCGCTTCGGCCTCGAAGACACGCCCCTCTACCGTGCGGAGAAGGCCGCGGGCGAGGTGAGCGCGAGCCCGCTGCGGCTGGCCCTGCGCACGCAGAAATCCGCCATGGCGCTGGGCTTCTTCTTCACCGTGAGCTGGACCGTCGCGTACTTCTTCTTCCTCACCTACCTGCCGACGCACCTGAAAACGCAGGTGAAACTCGACTCCGGCACGGTCGAGGCCTCGAACCTCGTCGCGCTCGTGGTGCTGACCGTCGCCATCTACCTCTTCGGTGTGCTGTCCGACCGGATCGGGCGCAAACCGTTGCTGCTCATCGGGTCCGGTGGCTTCATCGTGCTGACGTTCCCGGTGATGTGGCTGTTCCAGACCGGCAGCACGGCCGGCGCCTACCTCGGCCAGATCCTCATCGCGCTCGTCCTCGCCGCGTTCTCCGGACCCGGGCCGGCGGCGCTGGCCGAGCTGTTCCCCACCAACGTCCGCTACTCGGCGCTGGGCATCGGTTACAACTTCTCCGTCATGGCCTTCGGCGGCACCGCCGGCTTCATCGCCACCGCGCTGATCGACGCCACCGGCAACGCGCTCGTGGTGGCCGCACTCCCGACCGCCGCGGCGATCATCACCTTCGTGGCCGTCTGCCGGATGCCCGAGACCTACCGGACCGAGCTGAAATGAGCACCGCCATGACCACTCCGCGAATGATCGTCGTGCAGGGCAGCTACCGGCAGATGGGCGAGCAGCTCGGTGCGCAGACCGCCGAGCTCATCGAACGCAGCCTCGCCACCTACGTCGGCCGCTTCCACGACGACGCCGGCCTGTCGGAGGCCGACATCGACCGCTGGGGCCGGATCTACCTCGACGTCGCCGAGTCCTACGTCCCCGAGATCGCGGCGATGCTCCACGGCATGGCCGAAGGCTCCGGCCACCCGGCGCACCGCCTGGCCGCCCTCAACGCCCGCACCGAAATGCTCTACGGCACCGGATACCGCGACGAAGGCTGCACGTCGGTGTCCGTGCTGCCGCGCTACACCGCCGACGGTCACACGCTGCTCGCGCAGAACTGGGACTGGCACCCGGAGCAGGCCGAGGTCACGTTCCTGCTGGCCACGCGCGACGAGTCCGGGTTCTCCGTGCTGTCGCTGACCGAGGCGGGCATGTTCGCCAAGAGCGGCCTCAACTCGGCGGGCCTGGGCGTGTGCGCGAACCTGCTGATCTCCGACCTCGACCACGGCGGGCGCGGCGTGCCGTACCACTACCTGCTGCGCGGCGTGCTGCAGTCGCCGACGATGTCCGTGGCGCACAAGCGGTTGCTGCCCGTCGAGCGCATCTCCTCGGGCAACGTGCTGCTCGCCGACGCGGGCGGCGAGTCCGTCGACTTCGAGCTCGCGCCCGGTGTCTTCGGCACGCTGCTGCCGGAGCAGGGGCTGATCACGCACTCCAACCACTTCCAGGCGAACCTTCCGCTGCAGGACAAGAAAGCGGCCACGAGCGCGTTGACGCAGCTGCGGCCGGCCCGGGCCCGGCACCTGCTGGAGCCCGCGCTGGACGAGCGGCGCGTGCGGGTGGCCGACGTCGTGGCGACGCTGCGCGACGAGTGGTCGTTCCCGGACGGCATCTGCCGCCACCCTGACCCGGACGTGCCTGCGTCCGAGAAGTTCTGCACGGTGTACTCGCTGGTCATGGACCTGACCGAGCGCGTGCTCTGGATCGCGCCCGGCCCGCCGAGCCGGCACGCCTACACCCGCTGGGACCTCGACCGGCTCTTCGACGGCAACCGCGCCGACGTGGCCGTCCGCACCGAGTTCGAGCCCGAGGAGGCCGCCGTCGCATGAGCCCCACTGTCTGCTTGACGTTCGACTTCGACGCCATCTCCCTGTGGATCGCGCGCGGTCAGGTGACGCCCGGGCCGGTGTCGCGCGGGGAGTTCGGCGCGTACGCGATCGGCCGCATCCTGGACCTGCTGGGGCGCCACTCGGTACCGTCGACGTTTTTCATTCCCGGACATACTTTGGAGACGTATCCGGCGCAGTGCTCGGCCGTTGCCGCGGCGGGGCACGAGATCGCGCTGCACGGCTACGCGCACGAACCTGTGTCCACTTTGGATCGTGACGCCGAGCTGGCCGTGAACCGGCGCTCGGCGGCGTTGATCGAGGAGCTCACCGGCGCGCCGCCCGCCGGGCACCGGACACCGAGCTGGGACTTCACCGACAACACGATCGAGATCCTCGGCGAGCTCGGCGTGGAGTACGACTCTTCGTTGATGGGCACGGATTTCGAGCCGTACTTCGCGCGTTCGGGGGACTTCAACGATCCCGACCGTGCCTATCGGTTCGGGGCCGCTTCCTCGATCGTCGAGCTCCCGGTGTCGTGGACGCTCGACGACTACCCGCACCTGGAGTACCTGCGCCTGCCACAGGGCGTAATGCCGGGGCTGCAGGACGCGGACGCGATGTTCGAGCGGTTCCTGCGAGACGTACGCTACATGACCGAGACCGTGCCCGACGGCGTGGTCACCGTGACGCTGCACCCGCAGGTCGTCGGGCGCGGTGCGCGGATGGCAGCGCTGGAGCGGTTCGTCGTCGGCTGCCGGGCGCTGGGTGTGGCGTTCGAGCGTTGCGTGGACGTCGCCAGGCGGTTCCGGCCGGTCCTCGAAGGACGGTGACCGGTGGCGAAATCGGCGCTGCTGCTGGGTTCCCGCGGTGGGCTCGGCCGGGCCATCGGCTCGCGGCTGACCTCGGACGGGTGGACGGTCGTCGGCGCGGACCTGCCCGAGCTGGATCTGGCGCGGCCCCAGGTGGCTTCGGCGGTGGCCCGGTTGCAGAGTGAGCACGGTGGGTTCGACGCGCTCGTGCACGCGGCGGGGCTCTATCCGGCGGCGCCGGTGTCGAACGGCGACGAGGACCTGTTCGACCGGGTCCTGACAGTGAACGCGCGCTCGGCGTTCGCGGCGGGCGCGCAGTTCGTGCGGGAGTGCGTGGCCGCGGGCCGGCCCGGGGCGATGGTGTTCGTCAGCAGCGGCGCGGCGACGCGGGCGCGGCCGGGCACCGCCGTGTACGCCGCGTCGAAGGCCGCCTTGGACGCGTTGGTGCGGGCGTTCGCGCTGGAACACGGGCGCGACGGCATCCGCTGCAACGCCGTCGCGCCGGGGTTCGTCGACGTCGGCTCGCAGGTGAATCCCGTGCCGCGCTCGTACGTCGAGGGTGTCGAGGCGGCGAGCGTGAGCGGGCGGCTGGGCCGTCCCGACGAGATCGCCGCCGCGGTCGCATGGCTGCTGAGTGAGGACGCGTCGTGGGTCAACGGGCGCTCGGTGCCCGTGGACGGCGGGGACGGCATCGGGTCGGTCACCGCGCCGTCGTGGCTCAGCTGAGCAGCGCCGGGGCCAGGCGGCGGTGGGTGCCGCCTTCGATGCGGTAGACGAGGTGGGGGTGGCCGCGGGTCGGGTCGCCGGTGTCGTCGGGGTAGCTGAGGCCGCGCTGGCCGCGGCCGAGGAACTGGTGCGCGCCGGTGACGCCGAACGACGCGACCGACCGCAGCTGCCGCCGCACCGCGGCGAAGTCCCACGGCCGGCTGACCTGGCTCCACACCTGGGCGAGCACGTTGACCATGTCGAAGTGCACCGCCGCGGCGCCCAGGCCGGGTTCGCCGCCGTAGGCCGCGCGGTAGCGCTGTTCGAACGCGTGGCAGGCGGGGCTGTCGACGTTGCCGATCACCGTCGACCACAGCAGCCCGTCGGACAGCGAGCGGAACCGGCCCGTGAAACCGGGGGAGGCCGGCGACCAGGCGACGTGCACGAGCGTGCGGTCGCGCAGCGGTTCGGCGGCGGTGAGGAACGCGCGCAGCGTCGGCTCCGGGAAGCTCGACAACGAGACGGCGTCGGCTTTCGCCCGCTCCAGCTGTCGCACGACGCTGGTGAAGTCGCGGGTGTGGTCGGGCACCGGCTCGGCGAGCACCAGCTCCCAGCCCGCCGCGGCGGCGTGCCGCTCGACCTGCTCCGGGATCGACGCGTCGAACGTGCTCTCGCGCGGCAGCACGGCCAGCCGGCGGCGGCGCCCGTGGTCGAGGTGGGGGAGCGTGCGCAGAAGCCCTGGCACGTAAGCGGATTCGGTGGAACAGACCTGGAACACGGCGCCGAGGCCGCGCGGGTCGGCGTGCACGTCGTCGGACAACGCGGGCCCGGTCATGCTGTGCAGCACGGGCGCCCCGGCCGCGGCGGCCGTCGCGATGGCTTTGCGCGCGTAGCCCAACGGGAAGTTGCCGAACACGACGGCGTCCACGCCGCGCGCCGTCAGCTCCTCGACGGCGTCGAGCAGGCCTTCCGGCGTCGCCCCGAGCACGAGGTGCTCCACCTGCCGCCCCGCGACGCCGCCCCGCGCGTTGAGCTCGGTGACGGCCAGTTTGTCGCCGCGGCGCATCGCCACGACCTCCGGTCCGGCCGCTGCCGCGTAGACCGCGCCGATGAGCGCCGGGCGGGGTTTGGTGGTGCGTGGATTCGCTCGGGGTTTCTTGTGCAGGAGGGACAACAGCGTCGCCGGCAGCACCAGTTCGCCGTCGGGCAGGGGTGCCGCGTAGGCGTCGTGCTCGGCCAGCAGCGTCGCCACGGTGACGCGCGAGTTCGTGCCGGTCTTGGTGAAGATGTGCTCGAGATGCGTCGCCACGGTCCGCCGTGAGCACTGCAGCGCGTCGGCGATGTCCTGGTTGCCCAGCCCACCCGCGACGCCCGTGGCCACCTGCAGCTCGCGCACAGTCAACCCGAACGGCGCGGCACTGTCGACCACGTCCAGCCGCGCCAGCCGCTCACCGCCGTCGGTGACGTCCACGGTCACCCGGCGCACCACGTTGTCCGCGACGTCGAGGTACTGCACCACCTGCCCCCCCAACGCGCGCACGGCCCGCTCGGCCACGGTGACCAGGTCCCGCCGTCTCCGGAAGAACGCCTGGTCACTGCCCGTTCCGGCCCCGGCTTCCGGCTGCAGCCACCGCCGCGCCGTGACGTCGTGCTCCCGCGTCACCACCAGCCGTCTCCCTTCGTGGGGCAGAGGGGGAGTATCCCAAACGCGGGGCAGTTCGGCGCTGTCGTTCGTCGTCGCTGGGTAGGATGCTTCAGGACGAATCGGACGTATGGGGGAGTGCGATGGGATCTGCGGCGTTTCCGGGTGCCGGGCTTGCCGATTCGGACTACGGCGGCGCGCTGACGGCGTTCTTCGACCACGGCATCCTCGTCGTCGAGGACGTCGAGACGCCGGGCCGCCACGAAGACTGGGATTCCGACACCGAGCCGTTCCACCTGGATGTCGACTCCCTCTACGTCGCGGTCCTCGCCTCGGTTGACGGTCCCGTTCGCGTCGACGTCTTTCATTGCGGACCTCCGGCGGAGTTCACCGACGGGCTGGTGCTGAAGCTCGAGGGCGTTCTCGAGACGCCCTCGGCCAGAGTGGTGGTGCAGGACCTGGACGATCACGCCGAGCTGCGCGTCGGCGTGTTTTCCCGCGCGCAGGACCTGAAGGTGTTCGTCAATGACAGCAAATGGGTCGACCGGGTTGTGATCGTCCTGACGGCACGGTGAAGCACGGTCGCTGCTGGTGTGGGCTGCCCGGATCGGGCAGAGTCGGCGGTATGCGTAGATTTCTGACCGCCGGGTTGCTGGCCGGCTCGTTCGCCCTGGTGACCGTCGTCGTGCCTGCCACCGCCTCCGCTGACGCCCCGCCCGGCTGGTGCCTCGGCCCGGCCCCGTGCACCCGAACGACCGACGGCTGGTGCCTGGGGCAGAGTCCGTGCACGGCGACCACCGACGGCTGGTGTCTCAACCCCTCCGAAGACGTTTGCCGGCGCTACTGACTGCCCGAGAGGAGCGCGCCGGATGACCGACTCCGCCTGGCTCCGCGCTCAATGGGACAAATACGCCCCGCACTACGACCGCAGCATCGGCTTCCTCGAACGCGTCCAGTTCGCCGGCGGCCGTGAATGGGTCTGCGCGCAGGCGGGCGGAGACGTGCTGGAAGTGGCCATCGGCACCGGGCTCAACCTCGGCCGCTACCCGCCCGGTGCCCGCGTGACCGGCCTCGACCTCAGCCCCGCCATGCTGGAGGTGGCGAAGCGCCGCGCCGACGGCCTCGGCCGGCCCGTGACGCTGCGCGAGGGAGACGCCGAAGCCCTCCCGTTCCCCGACGCGAGCTTCGATACCGTCGTCTGCACGCTCGGCCTGTGCGGCTTTCCCGACGACCGCGCCGCCCTCGCCGAGATGCACAGGGTCCTGCGTCCGGGTGGCGCGCTGTTGCTGCTCGACCACATCGGCAGCCACCACCGCTCGCTGCGCTGTGCCCAGCGCCTCCTGGAGCGCGTCACCCTCCGTCAGATCGGCGACCACCAGACCCGCAGGCCCCTGCCGCTCGTCATCGCGGCGGGTTTCGAAATCACGCGGGCGGAGCGGCTCAAATTCGGGACCGTGGAACGGCTCGCGGCCCGGAAGCCGGCCTGAAGACGACTGTGGTCCCGGCCAAGCGGCCGGGACCACAGTCAGTAAGACGTCAGCAGCTGATGCTGCCCTTCCTCAACGCGTGCCCGCCGTCGTTGCTGTCGTCGGACCAGTAGACCGGCTTCGAGCCGCCCGAGCATTCGCTCGCGGGGCCGACGGAGAAGCCCTCGTTGTTGTAGTTCGACATCCCGCTCGGGCGGTTGTACACCGCGGCCGTCGTGAAGGAGCCCGACGACACCTGGAAGGTGCGGTGCTGCCCGTCGCACGTGTCGTCGCAGACGGCCCACAGGCGGGAGGCCTGTGGTTCCCACTGGAGCTCCATCACGCCGTCCATGCCGCTGCTGAAGGAGGCGACGCGGGTGAACGTGCCGGAGTCCTGCAGCACGTAGCCGTAGATCATGCCCGTGCCCTCGACGCCGACGAAGAACACGCCGCCGGTGTGCGAGCCGTAGCGGCTGGGGGAGTAGGCCGCGCCCGTGGCGGAGTCCTTGAAGCCCGCCGCGGTCAGCGACGCGTCCGGCACCCAGGTGACGCCCTCGAAGCCCGAGTTGGAGTCGACGGACGGCAGGTCCGACGTCAGGTTCCACTCCTTGGCCGCGTTCAGCGTGGTCGCCGAGCCGCTGACGTCGTAGCGCAGCACGGAAAGCCGGCTGGTGCCGGACTTGTCGTCGTCGCGCTCGGTGGCCACGAAGACGCCGGCCGAGGAGCCGGAGCCGGTGACCGTGACGCCCTCGTCGTCGGGCGTGCCCGAGCCGTTGGGGAAGTGCAGCTTCTTGCCCGAGGACCAGCCGGACGCGGTGTCCGGCTTCCACCCGCCGGAACCGTTGGACACCAGGCGCCACAGCTTCCCGGAGTTCTGGGCCGCCCACAGCTCGCCGCCCTCTTGGTACAGGCTGGAAAGGTCCTCGCCGAAGACGTTCGACGCGTCGGCCGTCGACACCGAACCGCTGCCCGGCCACGCGACCGGCGACGTGCCCTGGCCCGAGCCGCCACACGCGTTGGGCCCGCCCAGCGTCAGCGCGGACGCCTGGCGGAACGAGCCCGTGCCGTCGGGGCAGCGCGACCACGACGGGTCGGAGTGGTCGTCCCAGCTGAAGCTGTCGACGAGGGTGCTGCCGTTGGCGAGGTACAGGCGCGCCTCGTCCTCGGAGCCGAGGCCGAACTCGTCGTGCACGTCGAACGCGCGGAACGCGCCCGGCGCCAGTGTGGTGCCGGACGGGATCTTGAAATTCGAGCCGTTGTCGTCGTCCTTGAGGATCCACCCCGAGAGGTCGGCGGTCGCGGTGCCCTTGTTGTAGAGCTCGATCGAGTCGTTGACGTCGCCGGTCGTCACCACCTCGTTGATCCGGACGTCGTCGGCGGGTGCCGCACTGGCCGCGGGCGCGGTGAGCGCACCGAGGACCAGCACGGGTCCGGCGACGGCGACGAGGGGACGACGGAGGCTGCGGTGCCACCGGCGAACGCGTGAATCGGTCACGGAATCCGTCCTGGGGTCGGGGAACAGGGCCACCCGACAGTTCCGACCCGGTCCGAACGCGCGCCCTCCCTCGGATGATCGCGGCGTGAACGCTGGAAGAACGCGCGAACTCGGTGGTCGTCGGCGCCCAAGCCGGCCAGGGCGGCCACGTCGGTGTTGTCGCGGGCGGCATCGCCGGGCACGTGCGCGAGCAGGGCCAGCGCGCCCAGCGAGCGGTAGTCCACGACGGGCTGGCGTGAGGTCGTGAAGCGCAGCGCTGTCCGCGCGGACAGCCACGAGCGCGGCAACGGCCCCGGAGACCCGATCCCCGCCCGCACGTCCGGCGGGAAGCGCGAAGCGTCGACGGCGGTGAGCAGCAGGACGCCCACCTCGCCCAGCGGAGCCGCCTTCACCGGGCGCGCGGGGCACACCAGCGCGCCGAGCTGGTCGAGCGGCAGCGGCGAGCGCACGGCGACGACGCGCACCGGGGCCTCCGTCGCGAAGCCGAGCAGGCGCAGGGCCCGCGCGCGGGCGGCGTCGTCGGTGCCGGGGCTGATGGCGAGCTCGACGAGGGCCGGGTCGGCCATGGTGGTGCGGGCGGGGCCGTAGCGTTCGACGACGGCGGCCGCGGCGATGGCCAGGCGGTCCAGCAGCAGCCGGTCGAGGGGGAGCGGCGACGGGCGTTCCAGCCAGACCGCGCCGATCTGCTCGTCGTCCAGGGTGATCGCGACCGTGGTCGACGCGCGGCCGGCGGAGGGCGCGGGGCCGTCCGGGGCGACGCGGAACGTCTGCCCGGTGCCGTCGAGCCGGATGCCGGCCACGCACTCGGCCAGGCCCGCCGACGCCCGGGCCAGCGCGGCCAGGTCGACGCGCCGGCGGATCAGCGTGTCGTAGAACATCACGACGCGGATCGCGCCCTCGGCCTCCGAATCCAGCTGCGACAGCCGGACGACCAACGCCTCCATACCCGGCAGCGTACGCGGCGAGCGTCGCGTCCTCAGGCGATTTCACGCGACGGCCGGCGGGCGACGCGGTGCTCGGGCAGCGGCAGGATCGTCGGCATGAACCCGGAACTCGAAGCCTTCCTCCCGCTGTTCCCGCCCGCCGACCTGGACGATCCGGTCACCGCCCGCGAGAAGCTCGCCGGCCTGTCCGCCTCCGCGCCGCCGCCCGACACCTCGGGCCTCACGATCGAGGACCACACCGTCGACGGCGGCGTCCCCGTGCGCGTGTACCGGCCGCGGCAGGCCCACGGCGCGGTCATCTGGCTGCACGGCGGCGGCTTCGTCATGGGCGACCTCGACACGGAGCACCCGTGGGCCGCGCGCGTCGCCGACGGCGCCGGCGCCGTGGTGATCTCCGTCGGCTACCGGCGGGCTCCGGAACACCCCTTCCCGGCCGCCGTGGACGACGCGTACGCGGCGCTGACCTGGGCCGCGAAGAACGCGACGGAGCTCGGCCTCGACCCGGCCCGCATCGCCGTCGGCGGACACAGCGCGGGCGCCGGGATCGCCGCCGCCCTCGCGCTGCGGGCCCGCGACGAGCACGGGCCGACGATCCGCTTCCAGCTGCTCAACCAGCCCGAGCTCGACGACCGCCAGGACACCTGGTCGGCGCGCACCTTCACCGACACGCCGTGGATGACACGCGACAAACTCGCCGCGACCTGGCGCCACTACCTCGGCGACACTCCCGGCACGCCCTACGCCGCCCCCGCGCGGGCGGCCGACCTCTCGGGCCTGCCGCCCGCCTACGTCGCCACCGCCGAGTTCGACCCGCTTCGCGACGAGGGCATCACGTACGCGCTGCGCCTGCTGCAATCGGGCGTGTCCGCCGAGCTGCACCAGTGGCCCGGCACCTTCCACGGCTCGCAGGCGATCCTGTCCGCCGAGGTGTCGCAGCGCCAGATCGCCGAACTCGCCGCCGCCCTCCGTCGCGGCCTCGCCGACTGACAGCGAGCCCGACGACTGGCACCTGATGACCTTCCACGCCGCCACCGACGCCGACGTCCACTCCGACCACTGGGAAATCCACGCCGCCGCCGACGAGCTCGTCTGCTGCCTCACCGGCGGCTTCCGCCTGTACCTCCGCGACGACGACACCCCGGCCACACTCACCCCGGGAACCGCGGCGATCGTCCCGTGTGGACGGTGGCACCGCCTCGAGCTCGACGCCCCCAGTGACCTCCTGTCGGTCACGGTCCCGCGCGGGACGCGGATCGAACCGCGCGCGGCCTAGGCCACGGCGAAGCGCGTGAGGACGGAACGCGGCCGGATCCGCGGCAGCGCACGCCGGAACGCGCGGTAGTACGAGAGTTCCTCTTTGGACCGCACCTGCGCGTCGCGGTTCGCGGAGAGGTCGGCGTCGCTCACGCGGCGTTCCCAGTACGGAGTCAGCAAGTCCTCGGCGCCGCTGCCGCTGCCGAACTCCAGCTTCCGGCGCCACAGGATCGAGCCGGGCAGCCAGCCGGTGAAAGCGCGGCGCAGGTGGCTCTTCTCGACGCCGTCCGGGCCGAGCACCTTCACCTCGTCCGGGAGTGACATCGCGTGGGTGACCACGGCGGTGTCGAGGAACGGCACGCGGGCCTCGAGGCCGTGGGCCATCGTCACGCGATCGCACCGCTGCAGGTTGAGGCCGTGCAGCAGGCCCACGGTACGCACCAGCTCCCGCCGCAACGCGCCCGGCGCGGGGTGCTGCTCGTGGTAATAGCCGTAGCCGGCGAAGAGCTCGTCGGCGCCTTCGCCGGTCAGCACCGCTTTCACGTGGCGCGACGCCAGCTCGGCGAGGAACCAGTTCGGCACGGCGCTGCGGATCAGCCCCGCGTCGAACGATTCGACGGAGGCGACCACGTCGTCCACCACGTCGATGGCCTGGGCCGTGTCGAAGACGGCCTCGTGGTGGTCGGTGCCGAGGAACCGCGCGACCTCGCGCGCGGCCGCGAGGTCGGGGGAGTCCTCGGTGCCGACCGAGAACGTCTTCAGCCGCGCGCCGCGGCGCGCGTACTCCTGCGCGGCGACGGCGGCGACGACGCTCGAGTCGAGACCGCCGGAGAGGAAGACCCCGACCTCGACGTCGGCCATGAGGTGGCGCAGGACGGAGTCGACGAGGACTTCGCGGGTCCGCCGTTCCGTGTCCCGCGCGTCCACCTCGGCCGGGGTCACGGCTTCGGCGAACCGGACCAGGCCGTCTTCCGGCGTCCACCAGCAGCCCGGGGGGAACGCCGCCACAAGGGGCTGGACCTCGATCGGGAAGGCGCGCATCTCCGAGGCGAACAGCACGGTGCCGTCCGTTTCGGCCCAGTACAGCGGTTTGATGCCGAGCCGATCGCGGGCGGCGACGAACCGGCCGTCGGGTGTCGCGGCGCACAGCGCCCACATGCCCTGCAACCGGTCGAGCGCCTGGGGGCCGTGCTCCGCGAGGAGGGCGAGTGCCGATTCGTTGTCCGACCCCGTGCCGAACCGGTACTGGCGCAGGCTTTTCCGTAGCTGGGCGTCGTTGTAGATCTCGCCGTTGCACACCATCGCCCAGCCGCGCGGCCCGGCCAGCGGCTGGGCCCCGTCCGCCAGGCCGACGATCGACAACCGGTTGTGCCCCAACCAGGTCTTGTCGCCGACCGGTGCCTGGCCGCTTTCGTCCGGTCCACGGTGGACGATCCGGTTCAGCATTTCCCGCCCTGTTTCGGGGAGTTCCGGGCCGGGGGAGGAGGAAAACCACGCGACGATTCCGCACATGGTCACCACGCTAGGCACGACCGTGGGTATTCAGCAACGAGAGTTGCGCTCCGCGCACGCCGGCCTGACCATGGTGGGATGGCCAACGACAGTCTCACCAGCGTCCACCGGGCCCTGAAAGTGCTCACCGCGCTGGGCTCGAGGCCTCTCGGCGTGCAAGCCGTCGCCGACGAGATCGGTACGGAGAAGACGCAGGTCTCCCGCACGTTGAAGGCGCTGTCGGAGGAGGGTTTCGTCGAGCGCGACCCGCGGACCCTCGAATACGCCCTGGGCTGGCGCGTCTTCGCCCTCGCCGCCGCCGGCACCGACAACCGCCTGCGGCACAACGCCGCGAAGGTGCTGCGCGGCCTCACTCGCGACCTGGGCGAAGCGGCGTATCTCACAGTGCGCGAGGGTGCTTCGGCCCTGACGGTGCTCAGCGAGGTGTCCGGGCGTGGCATCCAGGCCCGCGAGTGGGTCGGGCGAACCAGCCCGCTGAACTGCACGTCGAGCGGCCGCGCTCTCCTGCTGGGCCTGGACGCCGATGAGGTCGCGGAGATCCTTTCGGGCCCGCTGCCGGGCATCGGCAAAGCGCCGCGCACCGTGGGCGCCGTCCTGAAGCGGCTGCGTCAGGAACATCGAGCCGGCTACGTCGTGTCCGCCGAGGAGTACGAGGTCGGCCTTACCGCCGTCGCCGCCCCGGTCCTCGGCTTCCAGGGCGCCCCCATCGCCGCGGTGAACGTCTCGCTTCCGTCCTTCCGCCTGACGCCGGACGGTCTGACGCACGTGATCGCGGCCGTCGCCGCCGCGGCGGCGAGCTTGTCGAGCGGTAGCCGGGGCCTTTCGGGCACCTAGAGAACGCGAACGGTTCACCACGGTGGCTGATCCCGCGGTCGTACCGGAATCCCGTCGACGCATCACGGCGCGGTAGCGCTCGCCACGTTTCTCCGTGGGGCGGCGGATTCACCCGGTGCCACTCCGGCGAGAACAGTAGGCTCCGCTGGGGAAACAAATACCGGGGAGGGCCCCATGCCCGTGACCGACCGTCCGCCGACGGGGCTGCTGCGGCGGCTGCTGCGAGCGCCGATCCCCTTGTACCGCTGGGGGTTCGGGCGGATCTTCGGGTACCGGCTGCTCTACCTCGCGCACCGGGGCCGCGTGTCCGGTGACCGCCGCGAGGTCGTGGTCGAGGTCGTGCGGCACCGGCGCGAGTTGCCGGAGCTGACGGTCGTCGCGGCATGGGGTGGGGTGCCGCAGTGGTACCGGAACCTCGAGGTGGCGAAGCCGATCGAGGTGCGGTGCGGAGGCTACCGGTGGCGGGAGCCCGCGCGGAGGCTCCTCGAAACCCGCGAGCTCGACGGGATACTGCGGGAGTACCGCGGTCTGCACCCCCGCGCGTGGGCGAAGATCGGGCCGAGGCTCGGGTTCCCGGCGGACCCCGGCGATCCACTTTGGACGCAGGCGGTGGAGCGGGTGCACGGCGTGGCGTTCACACCGGACCGCGCGGGCCTCGAATGAAGTCGCCGAGCGCTACGGTTTCCGGTGTCGTGCCAGGAACTCGCCGACGATTCGGTCCTCGTTCAGCCAAGCCCCTGGACAGTGGTCGGAGTGGACGCGGATGGACGTGCCCGGCCGCGTGGTGACCGTGACCGCCGGCCCTGCCCAGCGGGGGCGGTCAGGACCTCCTCGTCGCGCGGGACGACGGCTCCCTGGTGGGCTGCCGCTACCGCCCCGGATCCCGCCGGGAATCCTGGCACCCGGTGAGTTCCCCGGCCCCGTCTCCGACGTGACGTGCGGCAGCGTGGGCGCGGGCCACCTCGAGCAGTCCCACGACGGTCTGTGTCACCGCTGGCGGTGGCACGACGGAGTCTGGACCGACTGGCAACTGCTCTGAACCTTCGCCGCGAACACTTCGCGAAACACTCTCGACACCGTAGCTGTCACAGATCCGCCGGCCGTCTTGTCCTGCCTCGCGAACCGCACTCGCGATCCGCCGAGACGAGAGGCCAAGATGGACACCAGTGCCGCCCCCGTCACCGCCATCGACAGCGTGGCCGAGCTCCGCCGCCACCTGCAGTGGGCGATCGAGCTCGAGCACGCGACGATCCCGCCGTACCTGTGCGCGCTGTATTCGCTCGGCCCAGGCCGCAACGCCGAGGCGGCGCAGGTCGTCGGCAGCGTGCTGGCCGAGGAGATGCTGCACCTGGCGCTCGCGGCGAACCTGCTCAACGCCGTGGGCGGTGAGCCGAAACTCGACACACCGGAGCTGCTGCCCGCGTACCCGCACCCGCTGCCCCACGGGGACGCGTCGTTGCAGGTTCACCTCGTGCCGTTCGGCGCGGAGGCGCTGGAGCTGTTCCTGCGGATCGAGCAGCCCGAGTCGGCCGACGCGCCGCCGCAGGCCGACAGGTACGTGACGATCGGGCAGTTCTACGCCGCCGTGCGGGCCGGGCTGAAGAAGCTGTGCGAAGAGCTGGGGCAGGAGGCTGTGTTCTCCGGCGACCCGACGCGCCAGATCGGCGAGCTGCACCTCCGCAGCGGCGGCGGCAGCGTGATTCCGGTGCACGACCTGGATTCCGCGCTGGCCGCGCTCGCGGAGATCGTGGAGCAGGGCGAGGGCGCCGCGCGCACCGAGGTGTGGGACGGCGATCGCGACGTCTTCCACCCCGACCGCGACGAGGTCGCCCACTTCTACCGCTTCCAGGAGCTCAAGAACGGCCGCCGCTACGCCGAGGGCGACACCCCGCAGAGCGGCCCGACGGGCGAGGAGATCAAGGTCGACTTCGACGGCGTGCTGCCCATGCACCGCAACCCGAGCACGGCCGACTACCCGGAGGACAGCCCGATCCGCCGGGCGCAGGTGGAGTTCAACAACACCTACTGCCTGCTGCTGTACCTGCTGGAGGAGGCCTTCACCGGCGACCCGGGCGGGCTGGGCGCGACCGTCGGCGTGATGTTGCAGCTGAAGGCGCAGGCCCAGGCGCTCATGAAGATGCCCACCGGCGACGGGAAAACGACGGCGGGGCCGACCTTCGAGTACGTGCCGCCGGAGCAGCGGTCGTAAGGCGCAGGGGTGTGAGTGCCGGCGGCGCACCGGCACTCACACCAGTCTACAGGGCGGCGCGCGCGTCGCCGATGGCTTCGTCCAGAATGGACAGTCCGAGCGAGATCTCCTCCTCGGTCGCCGTCAGCGGCGGCGCGATCCGGAAGACGCCGCCCATGCCCGGCATCTGCACGATGTTCATGTGCAGCCCCAGTTCCAGGCAGCGCCGCGTGACGAGGGCGCCCAGCGCGTCCGAACTTTCCTTGGTGGTGCGATCCACCACGAGCTCCAGACCGGCCAGCAGCCCGCGGCCGCGGATGTCGCCGACTACCTCGTGGCGCCCGGCGATCTCTTCGAGCCCGCTTCGGAGGAACGCGCCGAGCGTGCGGGCGCGTTCGTCGAGCCGGTCGCGGGTCAGCACGTCGAGCACGGTGTTGCCGACGGCGGCCACGAGCGGGTCGGAGACGTGCGTGGTGAAGAACAGGAACCCGCGTTCGTGCGCCTCCTGCTCGATCTCCGCGCTGGTCAGCACGGCCGCGAGCGGCAGCCCGGCGCCGAGCGTCTTGGACACCGTCAGGATGTCCGGCACGATGCCGTCGCGCTCGAACGCGTACCACGTGCCAGTGCGGCACAGGCCGGTCTGCGCCTCGTCGAGGATCAGCAGCATCCCGCGTTCGCGGCACTTCTCCCGCAGCGCCGCGAAATACCCCGGCGGCGGCTCGATGATCCCGCCGGAGCTGAGGATCGGTTCCACCAGGCACGCGGCGAGACTGCCGACCGACTGCGCGTCGATCAGGTCGAACGAGAAGTCGAGCTGCCGGCGCCAGTCGAGCGTGCCGTCGGCGTGCGTGAAGTCGGGGCGGTAGGTGTTGGGCGCGGGGATGGCGAAGTTGCCCGGGGTCGCGGGGCCGTAGCCCTTGCGCCCGGCGCTGTAGGTCGCGGAGGCGGCGGCCTGCGTCATGCCGTGCCACGAGCGCGCGAACGACACGATCTCGTGCCGGCCCGTGACGAGCTTCGCCATGCGGATCGCGGCCTCGTTCGACTCGGCGCCGGTGGTCAGCAGCAGCGCCTTCTCCAGTGGCGCCGGCAGCGTCTCGGCCAGCCGCCGCGCGAGGTCGACGACCGGGTGGCTCAGCATGCCGCTGAAGAGGTGGTCGAGCGTGCCGATCTGGCGCCGCACGGTCTCGACGATCTCGGGGTGCGAGTGGCCGAGGATCGCGCTCATCTGGCCGGAGGTGAAGTCGAGGATCTTCCGGCCGTCGGCGGTGTGGAGGAAGCTGCCGGCGGCGCGTTCGATGATCTCGTGCGTGAACGCGCCGCCGTAGCGCACGAGGTGGGCTTCGGCGTCGGTCCAGAACGTCTCGGTGGACAGCGGGACAGTGGTCGGAGCAGCCATGTCCCCGACGGTAGGTCCGCGCCGAGCGACACGTCCAGCTCACAATTCCGGACGTTCTGTTCGGCTGAACCGTACAATGCCCGTGCACAATAAAGCAGTGCTGAACCCTTGGCGCCTGCGCCTGCTGAGCCGGCTCGACACCCTGGGCACCATCCGCGCGGTGGCGAGCGCGTCGAACCTGAGCGCGTCGAGCGTGTCGCAGCAGCTCGCCGTGCTGGAGACCGAAACGCGCACCAAGCTGCTGGAACGCACCGGCCGCCATGTCCGCCTGACCCCGGCCGGGCTGATCCTCGCGCGCCGGGCTCGCGCGATCCTCGACCACATGGACACGGTCGAGTCGGAGCTGCGCGGCCTCGGCGACGAACCCGCCGGCCTGGTGCGGCTGGGCGCGTTCCAGAGCGCCGTCCACACGCTCTCGGTGCCCGCCGTGACTCGGCTGGCCGCGGCCCACCCGGACCTGCAGGTCGAGGTGCTGCAGCTGGAACCGCACGAGAGCATGCCCGCCCTGCGCGTCGGCGACGCGGACCTCATCATCACGACCACGGACTTCGTCGAGCAGCCGCTCGACCCCGACGTGGACCTCGTGCCGCTCGCGACCGACCCGATCTTGCTGGTCATGCCGCCCGACCACCCCGCGACCCGCCGCGGCGCCGTCGACCTGGCGGCCTTCGCGGACGAGCCGTGGTCGCTGGACCTGCCGCAGTCGTACATGGCCAACCTGGCCCTGCGGCTGTGCCGGCAGTCGGGTTTCGAGCCGCGCGCGGTGTGCCGCTTCAGCAACTACATGCTCGCCCTGCAACACGTCGAGGCCGGCTTGTCGATCACCCTGCTGCCCGGCCTGGCCGTCGACCCCCGCTACCGCGTGACGACGCGCGAGCTCGCGTCACCGGTGACGCGCACGATCACCGCCGCCGTGCGCCGCGGCTCGCCCCAGCGCGCGGCGGTGCAGGTCGTGCTGGACGCGCTGCGGAGGAATCCGCCGGTTTCGGCCGGTGGGCCGGGAGCGGATGTGTGACGCTGGGTCAGCAGGCGCACCCACGAGGAAGGCCACGGATCGTGAACCAGCTCGGGAAAGCCGCCCTCGTTCTGCTCGCCACGGCCTGCGGCGCCCAGCCTGGCACCAGCGGCACGCCGGCCACGACCGCCGAAACCGCGAGTGCTCCGGCGACGTCCGAAACAAAACCTCCCGAGACCACGACGCCGGCCGAGATCACCGTCCCCGACGTGTCCGGCATGAACCACCAGGACGCCCAGGACAAGATGCAGGCCGCCGGTCTCTACAACCTGCGGGAAGTGGACTCGTCCGGGCAGCACCGCGCCATGATCCTCGACCGCAACTGGTGCCAGACGGGACAGGACCCCAAGCCTGGTACGGCCGTCCCTGCCGGCACGGTGATCACCCTCTACGCCGACAAGTGCTGAACCCGGCACCTGCCTGGGACCCGCGCGCCCGCCCCTCCCCGGCCGGGCGCGCGGGAGTCATTTCAGCGGCTCGCGTTGAACTCGAGCACCTCGTCGAGACGCGTCGACCACGCCGGGGACGTGCGGCGCAGACCCACTACGAACGGTGCCGGCCGCGGGGTTCGCTGCGCCGGCAAGGCGCCCGGTTTGGTGCGCCACCACCGGTTCACCGCGCGTCGGTGGTCGCTCATGCCGTTCAGCCCCTCTCGTCCGGTCATGATCCACTTTGGCAGCGCGGGCGCGATCGCGCATCCGTCCGGGCGGCGGGCCGGGTGGTCTGGGAATCAGGTGTGCACGACGGTCACAATCTCGTCGACAATCTTGTCACGGAAGAACTCCGAGTGACGCCAGCAGCTGCACGAGCGCTGCAGGACGCGGCGCGCGGTGGTGAGGTCACCCCGCTCCAGGGCGGCTTCGCCGGCGGCGGTGGTCTCCTCGGCGGTGCGGCTCCACTCGCGCTGCCAGACCTCGCCGTCAGTGCTCGTGCGGTCGATGCGAGCCGCGGTGCGGGCGCATTCGAACAGGTCCGAACCGCCGACGGCGACCTGCGCGAGCAGGCGCATGGTCTGCACCCGGTGCGGTACTGCCCGCTGGTGTACGGCTACACCGGTTATCCGCTGCTGTCCTTTCAGGACGCACCGGCCGGCCCGGCCGGGATCGGCAGCGTGCTCGGCGGCACCGGTCTCGCCGTGTCGCGCAAGGCGCCCGCGGACGAGGCACGAGCGGTCGCGCGGCGGCTGATCGCGGCCGACGTCCAGACGGAGGTGTTCCCGGCGTTCGGCGGGCAGCCGGCCGACCTTCGCGCGTGGACTTCGCCCGGGTTCCACGCCGACACCGCCGCGACGCTCGAACGGGCGTGGGTGCGGCCCCGGAAGCCGGGCTACATCCGGTTCCAGGCCGAGGGTTCCCGCCTGCTGCGCGACGGGCTCGCCGCGCACGCCCCCCGGGTCCACGACCGGCTCGTGGTCCGCTACCGCGAATGGAGGGACGCATGACCACCGCACTCGTCACCGGCGCCGGCGGTGCGCTCGGCCGCGCGACCGTGCTGCGGCTGGCTTCGCGGGGCAACGCTGTCGCCGCGCTCGACCGGGACGCCGACGCACTCGCCGAGACCGCGCGCCTGGCCGGGTCGAAGGTGCTGCCGCTCGTCGTCGACCTGCGGGATGCCGACGCCTTGCGGGCCGCGATCGAGCGGACGGCCGTCGAGCTCGGACCCGTCGGGGTACTGGTCAACAACGCGGCCGTGTACCCGAGCCGGCCGTTCGTGGAGGTGGAGCTCGCCGAGTACGACGAGGTCCACGCCGTGAACCAGCGGGCGTACTGGGTCGCCGCGCAGGCGGTGGCGCCCGGCATGGTGGCCGCGGGCGGCGGCGCGATCGTGAACATCGCGTCGATCACGATGCACGGCGGCTGGTCCGACCTCGCCGCGTACGTGGCGACGAAGGGCGCCGCGGCCGCGTTGACGAAGGCGCTCGCGCGGGAGCTGGGCCCGCACGAGATCCGCGTGAACTGTGTGTCGCCGGGAGCGTTTCCCACGGCGGCGGAGGAGATCCACGACGACCCGGAGGCGTACCGGGCGTTCGTGCTGGAGCGGCAAGCGCTCAAGCGGCGGGGCCGGCCCGAGAGCTGGCCGCGGTGGTGGCGCTCCTGACCGGCCCGGACGCGTCGTTCGTGACCGGGCAGACGATCGAAGTCAACGGTGGCTGGGTGATGACATGACCGACCTTTATGGACAGACGCACGACCGGCGCGCGCTGGCGGCCCCGCGGTGGTGCGGGCGGCGTGCGGCTGGTGACGCTCGCGGACGGCGCCGAGCGCGGCGTGCGCGCCCTGGAGTTCCGCACCGGCAGCGGGCTGGCGTTCGAGGTGCTCGTCGACCGGGCGATGGACCTCGGCGCGGCCGAGCACGCGGGGCGCGCGTTCGGCTGGCACTCGCGCACCGGCGTGCGGCACCCCGGCCTGCACGAGCACGCCGACGAGGACGGCTTGTCGTGGCTGCGGTCGTTCACCGGGTTGCTGGTGACCGGCGGCCTCGACCACACGCTGTTCGGCGGCTCGGTCGAGTCCGCGGGCTACCGCTACCCACCGCGTGAGACCGTGCGGCACGGGTTGCACGGGCGCGTCGCCAACATCCCGGCCTCGCTGCACGGCTACGGCTCGACGTGGGAGGGCGACCGGTGCGTGCTGTGGGCCGAGGGCGCCGTGCGGCAGGCGGCGGTGTTCGGCGAGAACCTCACGCTCACCCGGCGGATCGAGGCCGATCTGGGCGGCAATGAGATCCGGCTCGTGGACACCGTGCACAACCCGGCGTTCGAGCCGATGCCGCACATGTTCCTCTACCACATCAACCTCGGCTGGCCCCTGCTCGACGAGGGCGCGCGGTTCGTCGCGCCGGTCGAGCGCACGGTGTGGCAGTCGGACAGCGTGGCTTCGCAGGGGGTGGACCCCCTGGTGTTCCCGCCGCCGATCCCGGGGTTCGTGGAGCAGGTTTACGAACACGAGCTGACCAGCGGCACCGCGGCGATCGTCAACGAGCGGCTGGGTCTCGCGGTGAGCGTGCACTGGTCTCAGGACGAGTTCCCGTGCTTCTTCGAGTGGCTCAACCTGCGGGCAGGCAACTACGCGGTGGGGCTGGAGCCGTCGACGCACCACGTCGGCGGCGAGGCGGCCGCGCGGGCGGACGGCAGCATGACGTGGCTGGAACCGGGGGGAGTCGCGCACCTACCGCACGGCGTTCCGCGTGGAGGAGCTCTGAACCACGTCGACGCCCACCACCACCTGCGGCACCCGGCGGCGCACCCGCAGCCGTGGCTCGACCAGCCGGCGCCGGCGCCGATCCGCCGCCCGTTCACCGTGCGCGACCTGCGCCTGGCGACGCTCGGCACCCGGGTCACGTGCACCGTGCTCGTGCAGGCCGTCGGGTCGGCGGCGGAGACGGAGCAGCTGCTCGCGCTGTCGGATCCGCTGGTGGCCGGCGTCGTCGGGTGGGCCGACCTGACGACGCCGGAGCTCGACCTGGCGCGCTTGCGCGGCACGCGGCTGGTCGGCCTCCGCCACGGCGTGCAGTCCGAACCGGACTCGCGGTGGCTGTGCCGGCCGGACGTCCGCGCCGGCCTGCGCGTGGTCGCCGCCGCGGGTTTGACGTTCGACCTGCTGATCCGCCCGGACCAGTTCGACGCGGCGCTCGAGGCCGTGCGGGCGGTACCCGAGCTGACGTTCGTGCTCGACCACCTGGGCAAGCCGCCGATCGCGTCGGGGGAGACGGAGCCGTGGGCTTCCCGGCTGCGTTCGCTGGCCCGTGAGCCGAATGTCGTGGCCAAGCTTTCCGGCCTGGTCACGGAAGCCTCGTGGCCACAGTGGACAGTCGCGGACCTGCGCCCGTACGCCGACGTCGCGCTGTCGTCGTTCGGCCCGGCGCGGCTGATGTACGGCTCGGACTGGCCGGTGTGCCTGCTCGCCGGCACCTACGGCGAGGTCTATTCGGTCGCCGACGCCCTCACCGCGCACCTGACCGCGGCCGAACGCTCGGCGATTTTCGGGGGTACCGCCGAGCGCGTCTGCGGTCTGTCGCACGGTGCACAATCACCGCCATGACCTCCCCGGACGAGGGTTACCTCCTCGACAACGCCCAACCGGAAGCGGGCTCGCGCTTCGACGCGCTCAGCGCGCTGTTCGACGCGTCGACGTTCCGGCACCTCGACGACCTGGGCCTCGCCCCGGGCTGGCGGTGCTGGGAAGTCGGCGCCGGCGGCCCCTCGGTGGTGACCTGGCTCGCCGACCGCGTCGGCCCGAGCGGCCACGTGCTCGCCACCGACCTCGACACGTCCTGGGCCACCACCGCCGCGAGCGACGTCGTCGAAATCAGTCGCCACGACGTCGGCCTCGACGCACCCCCGCCCGGCGGCTTCGACCTCGTCCACGCCCGCCTGGTCCTGGTCCACGTGCCCGACCGCGAACGCGCCCTGCGCACCCTGGTCGCCGCCCTGCGCCCCGGCGGCCGCCTCCTGCTGGAAGACGCCGACCCGGCGCTGCAACCCCTGATCTGCCTCGACGAACGCGGCCCGGACGAGGCGCTGGCCAACCGCCTGCGCCGCGCCTTCCGCGAGCTCCTCGCCTCGCGCGGCGCCGACCTCGCCTACGGCCGCACCCTCCCGCGCGTCCTGCGCGAAGCCGGACTCACCGACGTCACCTCCGACGCGTACTTCCCGATCACCTCGCCCGCCTGCACCGCCCTGGAAGCCGCGACCGTCCGCCAGATCCGCGGCGACCTCGTCGCCGCCGGCCTGGCGACGGACGCCGAGATCGACCGGCACCTGGCCAACGTCACGTCCGGCGGCCTCGATCTGGCTACCTCTCCGATGATCTCGGCTTCGGGCCGCCTTCCGTAGGCCGCCGGAAGAGCCGGCCACGGTCGGTGCCGGAAGCCGCGGCCACCGTCTCGACGCATCTCACCGCGCCACGAGGCACGGTTTCTTCGGATCGAACGTCCATCCCGACCGCAGGTACCGCATCGCCACCGCGTCGTCGCGCCGGCCCAGCCCGTGTGCCAGATACTGCTCGTGCGCGAGCTCCACCTGCTCCGGATCCAGCTCCACGCCCAACCCCGGCCGTGTCGGCATCGCGATCTCCCCGCCTTCGATGGGGAACGGGCGGTGGTCAGGCGCCGGCCGTCTTGCCAGATCCAGTGGGTGTCGATGGCCGTCATGGTGCCCGGGGCCGCCGCGGCGACGTGGGTGAACATCGTGAGGGAGACGTCGAAGTGGTTGTTCGAGTGCGAGCCCCACGTGAGGCCCCACTCGTGGCAGAGCTGGGCGACCAGGTGCTCGCGGCGCTGGACGAAACGCTGCCCGAAGGGCACGTCGAACTGTCCGAAATGGTCACCAACGACTGGCTAGACGCCCTCGCCCGCGACGAGATCGACCTCGGTCTGGCCCGCCCGGCCTTCGACACCGACGCCTTCGCCTCGCGGCTCGTCCACCGTGAACCACTGGTGCTCTGCGTGCCCGCTCGGCATCGGCTGGCCACCCTCGGCCGCCCGGTGACAGATCCAGACCATGGTCTGGCTGGTCGCCGCTCGCCAGGCCATCGCCTTCGTCCCCGCGTCCGCCACTCGCATGACCATCGACGGTGTGGCCTGGGCCGAGCTCGGCGGCCGCCCCGACCCGTCCGTCGAGCTCCACCTGCTGTGGCCGCGCGAGCACACGAACCCGGTGCTGGTCCCGGCATCGCAGGCGCTGGAGGTCATCCGCCCGGCAGCACGCTGACGGTCAGAACGGCGCGTCGAACCCGGCTGCCAGCCGCGCGATGCGCCACAGGCCGCGGTCGGTCCGGCGCAGCGTGAAGCGATACGGACCGGCGGACACCGGGGTGGTCGTGCGGTCGTGGCTGCTCAGCAGGACGAGGTAGGCATAGGCGAGCACTTCGCCGCCGTCGGGTTCGCCGACCACGATGTTGCTGAAGACGTGGCGCCGCTGGTCGATCTGGGCCGGCCAGAAGCCGGCGAGCCAGGCGGCGATGGCGTCGGCTCCGTGGATCGGCTCGACGTGGTCGCGGCCCATGATGATGCCCTGCCACACGCCGTCGGGGGTGAAACAGGCGGCCAGCGCCGCGCGGTCTCGCTCGTCGTAGGCCCAGCCGTAGCGCGCGATGGTCTCCGCGACGAGCAGCCGGTCGGCGACCGAGCCGGGGGCCGCCTCAGGCAGTGCGACGTGGCCCGACGCACCGGCCCAGCCGGGTTCGGGAAAGAGTTCTCCCTCGCTCATCCGGCGCCGCCCGCGGCGACGTCGGCCAGCCAGGCCTCGTAGTCCAGCACCGTTTCGAGCTCACTTCGCTGGCGCGTGCTGAGCGCGCGCTTGAGCGCCGACGAGCCGGCCGGGTCGGCCGCGAGCCGCTGTGCCAGCGCGCGCGCCGCCTCGGCGTCGCCGGGTCCGAGGAGGCCGCGGCGGGCCGCCTCGTCGGCCGACAGCGTCTCGCCGGTCCAAGCCAGCTGGGCGAACGTCCCGGTGCCGCAGGTCCGGCCGACCAGCCAGCCGGTGCCACCCAGCAGCGCGGCGGCCTTGAGGTCGCCCACCGACAGCGTCGTGCGGGCGGTGGCGAGCCGGACGTCGGCGGCGAGCGCGAGCGCCAGCCCGAACCCGCTCACCTGCCCGTCGAGCGCGACGACGACCGGGTACGCCAGGCCGAACAGATCCTTGACGAGCGACTGGTACCCGGCATCGACCCGGTCGCGGTCGAGCCGGGCCGACGCCACGTCCGGGGCGTGGTGCCACGCGTCGCCGTACACCCGCAGCAGGACCGCGCCCGGCGTCGCGCGGCGCCAGCCCCGGACCTCGCGGGCCAGCGCGGCGCGGACTTCGTCGCCCAGTCGCCCACCGGCACCGGGGTCTTCGAACTCCAGGGTCGCGAACTCGCTCATCGGTGCCGGCCTCCTCATCGTCCGGTGAAGCGCGCCGAGCGCTTCTCCAGAAAGGCGTCGATTCCCTCGAAATGGTCCTCTGTGGACAGAAGCGTGCCGAGCAGCGCCCGCTCGTGTTCCAGGCCGCCGGCCAGCGGCAGCTCCTCCGACGCGCGCACGGCCGCCTTGGACAGGCGCGTCGCGACCGGGCCGAACGCCGCGACCTCGCCGGCCAGCGCGACACCGGCCGCGACGACCCGCTCCGCGGGCACGACCCGGGCCACCAGCCCGTATTCGCGAGCAGTCCAGGCATCGACCGTGCGTGCGGCCAGCACGAGCTCCGCCGCGCGAAAGCGGCCGGCCACGCGGGCCCAGCGTTGGGTGCCGCCCGCGCCGGGCAGGATGCCGAGCCGGATCTCCGGCTGCCCGAACGTCGCCGAGTCGGCCGCGACGATGAAATCGCACGACATCGCCAGTTCGCAGCCGCCGCCGAGCGCGTATCCGGCGACGGCCGCGATCGAAGGCTTGGGGAAGCGCCCGAACCGCGCCCACGCGGCGAGGCGTTCGGACTGCAGGTAGCCGGCGGGTGAGGTGGTGCGCAGCTCCCGGATGTCGGCGCCGGAGGCGAAGATCTTCTCTCCGCCGGTGAGGACGACGGCGCGGATCTCGTCGTCCGCCTCCGCGCGGTCGAGCCCGGCGCACAGTCCGCGCAGGACGTCGGTGCTCAGTGCGTTGCGCGCGGACGGGCGGTCGATCGTGATCATCGCGACGTGGTCGCCCACGTCGTAGCGCACCGCCTGGTCGTCGTCGGCCACCTGGGTCTCCTCACTGGGGAACGCAGTCGGGAACAGGAGTGCCGAGAGACGTACCCCGGCGTATGTCCGAGGCAAAACATACGCGTGCGTATGTAGGTCGGTCAACCGCCAAAGATGATCATTTTTCCTTATGTAGAGCCATAACCGCCGACTAAATGGCTCTTGACGCCAGATTATCCGCCGCATACCTTCTGCTCTACATACGCTGAAGTATGGCGACAACGAGGTCGAAGCTGGAGGCTGGCGTGAAACGGACAAGGTTGTTCCCCGTGCTGGGCCTGGCGGTCCTGCTGGCCGGCTGTGCGAACACGGGCGCGAGCTCGTCCTCACCCAGCGCGGGCGACAGCGGGTCCGGTCCGATCAAGATCGGTGTGATCGTGCCGCTGAGCGGCCCCGCCGGCCCCAACGGCAAGGACGTGCTCGACGCGATCACCACCAAGGCCGACCTGATCAACAAGGCCGGGGGCGTGAGCGGCAGGCAGCTGCAGATCGTTTCGAAGGACGACAAGAGCGACCCGGCGACCGGGGTCAGCGCCGCCACCTCGATGGTCAACGACGGGGTCGCGGTCGTGATGGGCGGCTGGAACAGCCCGGTCACGCTCGCCATCCAGCCGGTACTGGTGCGCGGAGGCGTCCTCAACGTCACCTCGATTCCGCAGAACGCGTCGATCATCGGCCACGCGGATCCCGACGCGGTGCGGATGAACGCGGGCAACGCGGCCGGCGCCTACGCCGCGGCCCAGTACCTCGCGAAGGACCTCAAGGCCAAGCGCGTGGCGATGCTGCTGGAGAATGACGCCTACGGCAACGACGCCGGCTCGTTCCTCGGCAAGCAGCTGCAGGCCGAAGGTATCCAGGTGGTCAGCCAGCAGAAGTTCGACTACGCCGGGACCGATTTCCGCGTGCCGCTGTCGCAGCTGGCCGGCGCCAACCCCGACGTGGTCTTCTCCGCCAACGCCGCCGAGTCCTCCGGCATGCCGGCGCTCGCGGACCAGTACGCGGAATCCGGCATGCCGGCGCCCCACTTCGCCGCGCTGGGCACGGTTTCGCCGAAGGTCGTCGGCCTGGCCGGTGGCGCGAAGGTCGACGGGCTGCTGTCGGCGGACCTGTACTTCCCCGATGTGGCGCCCTTCAACGCCAACCAGGTCAACACCGAGTTCGTGAAGGCCTTCTCCGCGAAGACCGGGCAGCTGCCCGACAAGTACGCCGCGCTCGGGGCCGAAAGCGTGGACGTGTGGGCGAAAGCGGTCGATAAGGCCGGCGGCACCGACCGCGAAAAGGTCGCGGCCGCGATCCACGGCCAGAGCTTCACCGGCACCGTCCTCGGCGACGTCTCTTTCACCGCCAAGGGCCAGCTCAAGACGAAGGTGTACGCCTTCACCGTCAAGGGCGGCAAGGTGGCCGTGCTCGACGAGATCCCGATCCCCGACGCCATCTGGGAGCAGTGAGGCCGATGTCCTCATCGGACTCGGAAGTCCCCGCACTGCGGGTGGCGGACCTCTGCGTGCGCTACGGCAGCTTGCAGGCGCTGAACGACGTGTCCTGGACGGTGTCCGACGGTGAGATCCTCGGCATCATCGGGCCCAACGGCGCGGGCAAGAGCTCGAGCTTCGCGGCGGTGACCAACACCGTGCGCCGCACCGGCACCGTCGAGCTGTACGGCTCGAACGTCGATTCCGTGCCCACGCACCGGCTCTCCCGGCGCGGCCTGCGCCGCACCTTCCAGCAGAACTCCTTCTACAGTGGACTGTCTGTGCTGGACAACGCGGCCGCCACGTTCGCGGTGGAGAACGGGGTGCCGCTCGCCGGCAGCGTGTTCACGCCGTGGCGCGAAGCCAAGCAGCGGTCCCGCACCCGCGCCGCGGCCGCGGACCTGCTCACGGACTTCGGGATCCCGGCCCGCTACCACGGGATGTACCCCGACAACATCCCGTACGGGCTGCAGCGGTGCCTGTCGATCGTGTTCGCCTACGGCGCCGGCGCGAAGGTGCTGCTCGTCGACGAACCGGCCGCCGGCGTCGGCGGCGAGGACATGCACAACCTCGCGGAACTGTTGCTGCAGCTGCGTGACCGCGGCCTCGCCGTAGTGCTCATCGAGCACCACATGGACCTGGTGATGGAGATCGTCAACCGGCTCCTGGTGATCGATCGCGGTGAGCCGATCGCCTACGGCGAGCCGGAACAAGTGCAGCGGGACCCCGCGGTAACTCGAGGCGTACCTGGGCAGGGCGGCATGACGGCGCTGCTGGAAGTCGACGACCTGCGCGTGCGCTACGGGCGCAGCACCGCGCTGTCCGGAGTGGACCTGACCGTCTCCGACGGCGAGCTCGTCGCCGTGGCCGGTGCCAACGGCGCGGGCAAGAGCACCCTGGTCAACGCCGTCGCCGGGTGGTCCCGGGGCAAGGTGAGCGCCACGGGCGCGATCCGCCTCGGCGGCCACGACATCGCCACCTTGCCGGCGCACAAGCGCACGAAGCTCGGCGTGGTGCTCGTGCCCGAGGGCAAGAGCGTGTTCGAGCGCATGACGGTGGAGGAGAACCTCCGCATGGTCCGGCCGCCGCGCGAAGCCTCCGGCCGGCGTTACGAGGTCTCGGACGTCTACGACGTGTTCCCGCAACTGCCCGCCCGGGCCCACGCACGGTGCTCGACGCTGAGCGGCGGCGAGCGGCAGATGGTGGCCATCGGGCGGGCGCTGCGCGCGGCGCCGCGGCTGCTGATCCTCGACGAGCCGTCCGTCGGGCTCGCGCCGCGGCTCGTCGTCGAGGTGCTCGAACACATCCGGGAGCTCGTCACCAGTGGGCTGTCGGTGCTGCTGGTCGAACAGAACGTGCGCGCGACGCTCGAGGTCGCGGACCGGCTGTATCTGCTGGAGCAGGGGCAGGTCGTCGGTGCGGGCCCGTGCACCGAGATGCGGGACGACGACCGGATCGTCTCCGCCTACCTGGGAAGGCTGGGCCGGTCGTGATCCTCGCGCAACTCGTCAACGGACTCGCGCTCGGCGCCGGCTACGCCCTGCTCGCGGTCGGCTGGACCGTGCTGCTCGGCGCCGCTCGCCTGGTGAACTTCGCCCACGGCCAGCTGTACATGATCGGCGCGTTCCTCACCTTCCTGGTGATCACGAAGGCAGGGCTGCCCTACCTGGCGGCGATCCCGGTCGCCGTGGTCGCGGTCGCGGTGCTCGGCGGGATCATGCAGCTGCTGATGCGGCGGCTCACGCTCGACCAGAACATCGTCAGCCTGATGCTGGTGACGCTCGCGTTCGGCTACCTGCTCGAAGGCGGCGGTTCGCTGCTGTTCGGCGGCAACCCGCAGGTCATCGACAGCCCGTTCCAGAACGCGGGGATGTCGATCGGCTCGGCGCGCTTCACCGGGCAGGATCTGCTCATCGTGATCCTCGCCTTCGCGCTCTACGGCGTCACGTGGTTCGTGCTCGGGCGTACCAACATCGGGCGCCTCGTACGGGGTGTCGCGGAAGATCCGAAGCTGGCGCAGCTGTACGGCATCGACGCGGCCAAGGTGTACCTGGGCGTGTTCGTGTTCTCCGCCGCGTGCGCCGCGCTCGCCGGCGCGGTGGTGGCACCGCGCAGCCCTATCCTCACCTCGATCGGGTTCGACCAGCTGGTGATCACGTTCCTCGTGGTGGTGCTCGCCGGCATCGGCTACCTGACCGGTGGCCTGTTCGTGGGCCTGGGGCTCGGCGTGTTCACCGCCTTCTTCGGCGCCTACGTCTCGCCGGCCTACTCCACGGCCGCGGCTTTCGCCGTGCTGCTCGTGGTCCTGATCGTCCGACCTCAGGGGTTGACCGCCCGATGACGAACGCAGTGCGCGCCGGGCGAGCCCCGGCGGGGACCACGACCTCCGACGGCGCCGCGGGACGCTCGCGGCGGCCGGGACCGGGAACCCGGGTCACCGGCTGGCTGGTGCTGGCCGTGGCGGGGTTCCTGCTGCCCACCCTGCTCGGCGGCTCCACCCGTATCTACACGACGTGTGTGCTCGTGGCGATCTTCGCGATGATGTCCTATGGCGCCGACGTCGTGCTGTCCTATCTCGGCGAGGTGAGCCTCGGGCACACGCTCTTCTGGGCGGCCGGCGCCTACGCCACGGCGTACTTCACGGTGAAATCCGGCTGGGGGCCGCTGCCATCGCTGCTGGTGTCCCTGGCGATAGCGGCTCTGCTGGCGCTGCTCGTGGGCCTGGCGACGTTGCGCACGCGGGAGTTCGTGTTCTCGCTAGTGACGTACGCGACCGCGATCATCGGGCTCACCGTGGTGTCCAATGTGGGCGGTCTCGGCGGGTCCGACGGCATCGTCGGCGTCCCGTTGCTGACGCTGCCGGCGATCGGCGGCAGCTACGTCGCCCGGACCGACGTGGACATCTGGCCGATCGCCTATGTCCTGCTCGTGGTCGTGATCTTCTTCATCGCGCGGTTCCGCCGGTCCCGGCTCGGGGCCAACGCGCTCATGACCCAGATGAACCCGGGCCTGGCGACCACGATGGGTGTCGACGTGCGCCGCACGCGGGTGCTGGTGTTCGTCGTGTCGGCACCGATCAGCGCGCTCGCCGGCTGGCTGTACGCGTTCCAGCGCAGCTACGTCAGCCCCGACCTGCTGTCGGCGTCGTTCCTGCTGTTCATGCTCACCGCCGTGATCCTGCCGGGTCGCCGCCAGCTGCTCGGCCCGCTCATCGGGGCCGCGCTGATCACCGCGCAGCAGCAGCTCGCCTCGTTCGGCGGTGATGTCGACAAGATCGTCCTCGGCGGCGTCCTCGCCCTCGTGCTGTTGGTGTCGCCCAACGGTTTCGCGGGGCTGGGGCGCCTGCTGGTGCGCCGCCGCCACCCGGCGGCCGAAGCCTCTCCGGCAGCCACCGCTGCCGCCGACGAATGATGGGAGCCCGACCGTGTCCGTGATCTGGGAGCCGCCGCTGAGCCCGGAAGGTCAGCAGTGGCGGGAGCTCGCCCGCAAGCTGTCCGCGGAGCACTTCGCGCCGCTGGCCGAGGAGCTCGACCGCGAGCAGCGTTATCCGTGGGAGAGCGTGCAGGTCCTGGTCGAGTCCGGCCTTGCCGGCCTGTTCATCGGCACCGAGTACGGCGGCCAGGGCGCGAGCTTCGACGTGGTGTGCGCCGTGATCGAAGAGGTGTCGCGAGCCTGCGCGTCGACGGGCGCCATCCTGACGGCCTACGCGCTCGGTGGCACCCCGGTGGTGCTGGCGGGCACCGACGAGCAGCGCGATCGCTACCTGGGCGGCCTCGCGAGAGGCCAGGCGGTCAGCTTCGCGCTCACCGAGGAGGGCGCGGGCAGCGACGCCGCGCGCATCAAGACGACGGCCGTCCGCGAGGGGGACGGCTGGCGCCTGCGCGGCGAGAAGATCTTCATCGGCAACGGCGGCGCCTCGCAGCATTACGTCGTGTTCGCGCTGACCGATCCCGAAGCCGGAACTCGCGGCATGACGGCGTTCATGGTGGACAAGGACTCCGACGGGGTGGTCATCGACCACTTCGAGGACAAGATGGGCATCCGCGGCACGCAGACGAGCAACCTCAAGCTCGACACCGTCGTCGGCGACGACGCGATGCTCGGCGAGCTCAACAAGGGCATGAAGCTCGCGATGCTCACGCTCAACGCCGGCCGCATCACCGTTGCGGCGCAGTCGATCGGTGTCGGCCTCGCCGGCTACGACGTCGGGTCGCGAGAAGCGGCCCGGCGGCAGACGTTCGGCACGCCGATCATCGACAACCAGGGCATCTCGTTCCCGCTCGCCGACGTGGCCACCCGCCTCACCGCGGCCCGGATGATCACCCACCGCGCCGCCTGCACCTACCAGGAGGGCGGCGACGTCTCGATCCTGGGCGCGATGGCCAAGCTCGACGCCAGCGAAGCTGCCCACCGTGCGGTCGACACCGCCGTGCAGGTCTTCGGCGGCGCCGGCTACTGCAAGCCCTGCCCGGCCGAGCGGCTCTACCGTGACCAGCGGATCCTCGAGATCTACGAAGGCACCTCGGAGATCCAGCGGCTGGTGCTCGGCCGTGCCATCAAGGCGGAGGCGATCAAGGCCGGGGCAATCGGGGCCGCGAAGTGAGCGCTTCCTGGGAACAGCGGGTCGACTTCCCGCCGGCGGGCCGGTTCAAGGTCTACGACCTGGCGCAGCAGCTCTACACCGGCGTGCCGCACCACCCGAACCACCCGCCGTACAGCTTCTCGCTGACCAAGCGCCACGGCGAGGTGATGTACCCGGACGACGTCTCCGCGGCGGCCGAGATGATCACCACCGGCGGGCACGTCGGCACGCACGTCGACGGGCTGGCGCACGTCTCGAAGCTCGGCAAGGTCTACGGCGGGGTCGACATCGTCTCGAACCAGACCTACCCCGAGGGCATGCTCGAAGTCTCCGTGCACGAGCTCGCCCCGATGGCCGGCCGCGGCCACCTGGTCGACGCCACCCGTGCGCTCGGGCGGCCGCTCACGCCCGAGGACGGCGTGGACGCGGACCTGTTCGAGCGGTGGTTCGCCGACAAGCCGGTGCCTGAGCCAGGCTCGATCGTGCTCGTGCGCACCGGCTGGGACGGGCTCTGGGAGGACAACGCCGCCTTCCTCGGCACCAACACCGGGGCGCCGGGTGTGGTGCTTTCGGGCGCGCGATGGCTCACCGACCACGGCGTCGTGGCCAGTGGTTGCGACACCGTGGCCTACGAGCGGATGCCGAATCCGACGCTTCAGGTGCACTGCCATCTGCTCCTCGAACAAGGGGTGCCGATCATGGAGGCCATGAACCTTTCGACAATCGCCGAAGACGAGGTCTGGGACTTCTTCTTCACCGCCTCGCCCTTGTCCATCCGCGGTGGCACCGGATCACCGATCCGCCCGCTGGCCTTCGTGCCCGCCGGGGGCGCCGCATGACCGGCAGGACGTCCCGCTCCGGGACCGGGCCGGGGCCCCGGGAGATCCTCGAGGCCGCGGCGATCGCCTTCACCCGGACCGGGTATGAGGCGACCACGATCGACGGCATCGCCGAGCTGCTCGGCGCGACCAAGGGTCGCGTCTACCACTACTACCGCACCAAAGCGGACATCTTCCTCGACGTGGTCCAGACCGGCATGGAGGAGATGATCGCCGGGGTGGCGCCCATCGCGGCGACCGCGGACATCTCGAGCGCCGACCGGCTGTGGCGCATGGTGCACCACCACGCCGGGCTGATGATGACCCGCAACTCGTTCCAGCGGGTCGCGGTGCAGGCGGTGGAGATGCACCGCCTGCAGGAGAACCAGGCGCACCGCGAGGCGTACCAGAAGGTGATCGCCCTCCGGGACGAGTACGAGCAGATGTTCGCCGACGTGATCGACGAGGGCAAGCGCGAAGGCCTGTTCCGCGACGTCGACCCCCGGCTGGCCACGAAGCCGGCGCTGGGTGCCCTCAACTGGATCAGCCTCTGGTACGACCCCGAGCGCGGGGACTACGCGACCGTGCAGCGGGTGGCCAACGAGTACGCCGACTTCATCGTCAACGGCCTGCGCAGGAGCAGAACATGACCTCTCCGACCACCGTCCGCCCGTACTCCGACCGCTACTGGAGCGAGGTCGAGATCTCGCCCCTGGAGCAGCTCCGCGAACTGCAGCTGGCCGCGTTGCGCAAGCAGCTCGAGTACGTGGGGGCGCACAGCGCCTTCTACCGCGCGAAGTGGCGCGAGCTCGGGTTCGAACCGGGCGACGTGCGCACCCTCGAGGACCTGCGGCGACTGCCGGTGGTCACGAAGGCGGACTACGTCGCCGACCTCGACTCGGCGGCGCCGTGGGGCACCAACGTGACGGCCGATCGCCGCGACGTGCGCCGGGTGCACTTCTCCTCCGGCACCACCGGCAGGCCGACGCCGGTGTGCTGGTCCGCGGCGGATCTCACGCGGTGGGCCGACCTCTATGCCCGCACCGGGTACGCGCAGGGCGTGCGCGACCACGATGTGTACCAGTGCCTGTTCGGGTACGCGTGGTTCGTCGGCGGCCTGGGCGCGACGGCCGGCTACGAGCGGCTCGGGGCGACGGTGCTGCCCGGTGGGTCGAGCGAGACCGAGCGGCAGATCGAGACGATGTTCCGCTACGGCACCACGGCCATCAGCGGCACACCGTCGTTCATCCTGCACCTGGCGGAGGCCGCGGAGGCCAAGGGCACGCCGCTGGCGTGCTCGGCCGTGAGCCGCATCCAGGTCGGCGGCGAGCCCGGCGCCTGCGTGCCCGCGACCCGCGCGCACATCGAACGCCGGTGGGGCGCGAAGTGCTTCGACGGCTACGGCAGCCTCGAGTTCCAGCCGATCGCGTGGGAGTGCGAGGAGCAGGCGGGCGGGCACCTCGTCGAGGACTTCGCGTACGCGGAGATCGTCGACCCGGAGACGCACGAGCCGGTGCCGGACGGCACCCCCGGTGCTCTCGTGCTGACGCACCTCGACAAGCAGGCCACCCCGCTGGTGCGGTGGTGGACCGGCGACATCGTGGTGCGCGACAGCACGCGCTGCGGCTGCGGCCGCACCCACGGGCGGCTCGCCGGCGGAGTGGTCGGCCGAGCCGACGACATGCTCGTGGTACGGGGCGTGAACCTCTTCCCGAGTGCCGTCGAGCAGGTGGTGCGGCGGACCGCGGGCACCACGGGGGAGTACCTGATCGTGCTCGACGAGGACGTCACCGACCCCGCCACCGGTTACCTGACCGGCATCAAGCTGCGGGTCGAGGTCGAGCAGGGCGTGCCGGAGGACTTCGGCTCCCGGCTCGCCGCGGCGGTTCGAGCGGAGCTGACCGTGCGCTGCGTCGCCGAGCCGGTGCCCGAAGGCACCTTGCCGCGCAGCACGCACAAGACCAAGCGGGTGGTGCGCGCCGGCTGACCCATCCCGGGGACCACCTTTCCGCACGCACGCGAGGAACGAGAGGCAGAAGATGAGCAGGGAAGTGTTTCTGGTGGGCGGCGTCCGCACGCCGAACGGGCGCTACGGCGGCGCGTTGCGCGACGTGCGCACGGTCGAGCTCGGCGGCATCGCGGGCGCGGCGGCGCTGGAGCGGGCCGGGGTGCCGGCCGACGCCGTCGACGAGGCCGTGGTGAGCAACTGCCGGCAGGCGGGCAACGGACCGAACCCGGGCCGCCAGGTCGCGCTGCGCGCGGGGGTGGCGCAGCGGGTACCGGCCCAGACCATCAACATGGCGTGCGCTTCGGGCCTGAAGACGGTGCAGCTGGCCCACCAGTCGGTGCTTGGCGGCAGCGCCGACGTGGCGCTCGCGATCGCGGTCGAGAGCATGAGCACGATGCCGTTCATCGCGCCGTACACGCTGCGCTGGGAAGGCACGCGCCGCGGCGACATCACGCTCGCCGACGGCTGGCGCGACGGCGGCACCGACCCGATCTGCGGCATGAACATGGGGCAGACGGCGGAAAAGGTGTCGCGCGAGTTCGGGATCTCGCGCGCCGCGCAGGACGAATGGTCGGCCCGCAGCCACGAACGCGTGATGCGCGCGTGGGACGAGGGCAGGTTCGAAGGTCAGGTCGTGGCGGTCGAGAGCGAGCACGGGTCGCTCGCCACGGACGAGACCTACCGCCGCGACACCAGTCTCGAACGGCTCGCGAAGCTGCGCGCTTCGTTCGAACAGGACGGCACGGTGACCGCCGGCAACTCCAGCCAGATGGCCGACGGTGCCGCGGGCATCGTCGTGGCCAGTGGCGAGGCCGTGGAGCGCCACGGCCTGAAGCCCCGGGCCCGGATCCTGTCCTTCGCCGCCGTCGGGGTCGACCCGAGCATGATGGGCATCGGCCCCACGGCGGCGATCCCGGCGGCGCTCGCCTCGGCCGGACTGTCCACTGGCGACATCGACCTGTTCGAGATCAACGAGGCCTTCGCCGCGCAGATCGTGCAGAACGTCCGTGAGCTCAAGCTCGACGAGGAGCGCGTGAACGTCAACGGTGGCGGCATCGCGCTGGGCCACCCGACCGGGCAGAGCGGGCTGCGGCTCGTGGTGACGCTGCTGTCCGAACTGGAGCGCCGGGGCGCGCGGCTCGGCGTGGCGAGCCTGTGCGTCGGCGGTGGGATGGGCGTCGCCGCGGTGATCGAGGCGGTGGCGGCGTGAGCGATCTCGCCGGGCTGAAGGTCGTCGTGGCGGGCCTCGGGCCGATGGGCCGCGACATCAGCCGCGTCTTCGACCGGGCCGGGGCGGACGTGCGTGTGGTCGACGTCTCGCCGGAGGTGACCGAGGCCGGGCTGGGGAAGATCCGGGCCGAAGCCGAGTCCGCCGGCGAGGCCGTGTCGTCGATCTCGGCCGCCACGCTCGCCGAGGCGGTGCCGGACGCGGACGTGTTCCTCGAGGCGGTGGTGGAGGACATGGACGTGAAGCGGGTGTTGCTCGCCGAAGTGGCCGCACTCGGGCGCGACGAACTGCTGGTCGCGTCGAACACGTCCTCGCTGTCCGTGGGGGAGATGGGCAAGGCGTTCGGAGACCCGGGCCGGGTCGTCGGCATGCACTTCTTCAACCCCGCCACCAAGATGCGGCTCGTCGAGGTGATCGTCGGGGGCGGGACGAGCGAGGCGGTGGCCGAGCGCGCTCGCGAGCTGGCCGAAGCGCTCGGCAAGACCGCCGTGGTGTGCCGGGACTCGCCGAACTTTGTCGTCAACCGCGTGTGCCGGCCGTTGTACTACGAAGCGCAGCTGCTGGTGACGCAGGGCGTGCCGGCAGGTGTGGTGGACGCCGCCGCGTCCGGTGGCCTCGGGCACCCGATGGGACCGTTGACGCTGCTGGACTTCACCGGTCTGCACACGCACCTCGGCTCGTCCGAGACGGCGCTACGTGAGTTCGGCGACCCCCGCTACCGGCCGATCCCGCTGGCCCGCTCGCTGGTGCGCAGCGGCTTCACCGGCCGGGCCGCCGGCCGCGGGTTCTACGACTACGGCACGGAAAAACCGCGGGCCGCGATCGCCCGCCTGCGGCGCGAGCCGGGTTCCGAGGGCGCGGATGTGCGGGTGATCGCCGCGGGTCCGGACGCCCGGGCGTTCGACCTGCCCGCCACGACTGGCGGCCGCACGATCACGCTGTACCGCTGCCACGGCGGCCCAGGCGAAGGCGACGTCGCTGCGGTGCGGAAACTCGCGGGATCCGGCGAGGTCGTGGTGGACAGCTCCGACGGGCGCTGGCTCGACGTGCTGCCCGCCGGCGTCGGCTGGCTGCGCCTGCACCGCGCGCCCGCCGGTGACCTGTTCGCCGAGATCGTGCGCGACGACGTCGCGAAGGTGGCGCCGACACCCGCGGCCACCGCGGTGGTGGACGCCGTCGGTGCGACCTCGGTCGAGGTCCCGGCCCTGCCCGGGCTCGTGGTCGACCGGCTCGCGTACTGCATGGTCAACGAGGCGGCCGGGCTGGTCGAGGAAGGCACCGCGTCGGCCGGTGACGTCGACGTGGCCTTGACCCTCGGGATGAACCACCCGCGCGGCCCGTTCGAGACACTGCAGCTCGCCGGCGCGCCCGCGGTGTACGAGGCGCTGCGGTCGATGGCCGACCTCACGGGGGATCCGCGCTACCGGCCGGCGCAACTGCTGCGGCGGCAGGCGGCGGGAGCGCGGCCGTGAGTACTCCGCAGCCGTTGCGCGGCCGGCGGGTGATCGACCTGAGCCAGTACATCGCCGGCGCGGTGTGCGGGCAGGTGCTCGCGGACTATGGCGCCGAGGTCGTGAAGGTCGAGCCACCGGGCGGCGATCCGTCGCGGGCGCTGGCGGGCAGCCGCTTCGGCAGCAGCTACTTCCGCGCCTACAACACGGGAAAGTCGTCGGTCGCGCTCGACCTGCGCGACCCTGCGGACCGGCTGCGCCTCGACGAGCTGCTCGCCGGTGCCGACGCCGTGGTGCTGAACTTCGGCCGCCGCACCCGGGAACGGTTGCGGCTGGACGCGGCCTCGCTGCACGCCGGACATCCCGGGCTCGTGGTCACCGTAGTCAGCGCGTACGGCGCCGATGACTCGCGGACGTGCTTCGACTCGATCGCCCAGGCGGTGAGCGGGTTCGCCGTGCTGAACGCCGACGAAGAGGGCCGCCCGAGCATCGCGGCCGGCTACCCGACCGACGTGTTCAGCGGCCTGCACGCCGCCACGGCGACCGCGATGGCCCTGCTCGACCCGCAGCGTGCGCCGCGGCTGGAGATCGACGTGCCCATGATCGAGGTCGCGATGGCTTCCCTCACCGGTCCGGCGTCGCTCACCGCCGCCGACGACGCCGCTTTCACCGTGGGCCAGGGCAACCGCGACGCCGCCACCGCACCGTCCAATGTGTACGAATGCCGCGACGGCTTCTGCTACGTCTACGCCGGGCTGGACAAACACTGGGCCTTGCTGCGGCCGCTCGTCGATGGTCCGGACGCGCCCGCGCCGCAGCGGATCGCCGAACGCGCCCGCTTCGACGCGGCCGTCGAGGTCTGGACCCGCCGCCACACCGTGGCCGAGGTCTGCGAGCGGATGCAGGAGTTCGGCATCCCGGCCGGGCCCGTGCGCGACCCCGTCGTGGCACTGACCGCGACCACGGCCGAACGGCCGGGCGCGGTCGTCGCCCGGGAAGCCGGCGGTGAGGCCGTGCCGCAGTACCCCGTTTCGTTCTCCGGACACCGGCCGCGCCGCCGCCCCGCCCCCGTGCGCCCCGAGCACACCACCGTGAATCCCAAGGAGACAGCGCGATGACAGCAGCCACCACCGAACCCCGGGTCCTGGCGAGCGGCACGCTCGACGGCCTGTCCGCGCTGGTCACCGGAGCCGGCAGCGGAATCGGCCGGGCCGTCACGCAGCGGCTCGTGCAGCTCGGCGCCCACGTCACCGGGCTCGGGCGGCATGAAGACTCACTCAAGGAGACCGGCGACCTGCTCGACGGGCCGGGCGGCTACGACCACCGCGTGTGCGATGTCCGCGACACCGAAGCCGCCGCGGCCGCGCTCGTCGAGGTCGGCGAAAGCCGCGGGCTCGGCCTGCTGGTGAACAACGCCGGTGGCCAGTTTTTCGCCAAGGCGCTGGACATCTCGGTCAACGGGTGGAACTCCGTGCTGGACCTCAACCTCACGAGCATCTTCCATCTCACCAAGGCCGCGCATCCGTACCTGGCGCGCACGCACGGTAGCGTCGTCAACCTCTCGCTGTCCGGGGTGGAGCGGGGCGGGATGGGCATGGCGCACTCGATCGCCGCCCGCGCCGGCGTGCTCGGCCTGACCCGCACGCTGGCGCTCGAATGGGCCACCGACGGCATCCGCATCAACTGCGTGGGCCCCGGCACGGTCTTGACCCACGCGCTGAACGACGAGGCGAGCGACCACGTGCTCGGCAACCTCGTGCACAAGGCCACGCCCATGCAGCGCCCGACGCCGACGGCCGACGTCGCCGAGCTCGTCGCGTTCCTCGCGAGCCCGGCCGGTGCGTTGATGACCGGCCAGCTGCTGCAGATCGACGGCGGCGCGCACCTCGGCGCCGGCCTGCACATGCTGCCGGAGGCCTACCGGTGACGCGGCCGTTCTCACTGGCTGACGCCGTCCGGACCCACGTGCGTCCGGGCACGCGCGTGTATCTCGGCAATTTCGGCGCGCAGCTGTTCAGCGTCGGCCACGAGCTGATCCGCCAAGGGCTGCGCGATTTCGACGCGGTGATCGCCTCGGGTGGCTTGCTGCTCGACCAGCTCCTCGGCGCGGGTGTGCTGCGCTCGGCGACGTTCGGGCACTGCTGGAGCCCCGTCGGTCCGGCGCCGGCCTGGAACTTCCGCCGGCTGGCCGAATCGGGCGCCGGCACGGTCGAACTGCACGAGCTGAGCCTCGGCCTCTTCAGCAGCGCGCTGACCGCCGGCGCGCACGGGGTGCCGTTCCTGCCCGTCACGGGACTGCCCGGCACCGGGTACACCGACGAGGACTGGACCGGCGGACAGCTGGCCACTGTGGACAGTCCGTTCGGGAGCGCCACCGTGGTGCGCGCCGAGCGGCCGGACGTCGCGTTCATCCACGTGGACGTGGTCGATGCCGAGGGCAACGGCCACATCCGCGGGCCGCTGGGCGAGGTGCTGCTGGCCGCGCAGGCGGCGCAGCGCGTGGTGCTCGTTGCCGAGGAAGTCGTCCCTGCCGACGAAGTGCGCGCGTTGGGCGTGACCATCCCGGGGTTGCTCGTGGACGGGTTCGCGCGAGTGCCAGGCGCGGTCGCGCCCGACGGCACCGTCGGCCGCTACGAGCGCGACGTCGACGCCTACGAGCGTTACGCCGAGCGGTCGCGGACTCCGGCGGGGTTCCAGGAGTGGCTGGCGGACGAGGTCTTCGCCGTCGCGGAGGTGGTTTCGTGAACACGCCCACCGTGGACTTCCTCGTCCGCGCCGCCCGCGAGTTCCGCCGCGGCGGCTGGGTGTTCACCGGCTTCCACTGGCCGGTGCTGGCCGGTCAGCTCGCTCACGCGCTCGCCGGCGAGCCCTTCGTCCAGGTCTTCGAAGCCGGCGCCGGGTGCTGGGAGGCCGGGACAGCGGTACCGACGAGCACCACCGACTACCCGGCCTACGCCAACGCGCTGGGCTGGCGGGCCACGACGTCGGACGTGCTGCTGGGGATGGCCCGCCGGTTCGACCGGGTCGTGCTGGACGCGAGCAACATCGACGTCCTCGGCCGCGTCAACTCCTCGTTCCTCGGCCCTCGGGAGAAGCCGTCCGTGCGGCTGCCGGGCGGAGGCGGGGCGCCGGACGTCGCCGCGGCGGCCCGGGAGCTCGTGTGGCTGCACGGTGGCAGCGACCTGCGCCGGATCCAGGACCGCGTCGAGCACGTGACCGCCGCGCCCGGATCGCACTCGCTCGTCCGGATGCACACGCGCTGGGGCAGCGTCCGGCTCGGTGCGCAGCCGAGGCTCGAGGAGCTGGCTGAGGCCGCGCCCGGCACCGACGACTTCGTCGCCCACCTGCGCGGACTGGGCGTCGATGTCTCCTCACCGGAGTCGCGCACGGAAGTCTCATCGGAGGACCGCCGTGCGGCAGCACAGGTTCTGGCCGAAGCTGCTGGACGTGGGTACGCGGTGGCTCGCCGGGCCCACGCCGAACTGGAGGTGCTGCGTTGACCGAGGATCTGACGACGGATTTGACGACACTGCGGGCGCAGGTCCGGGCGTTTGCCCGGGAACGGGAGGAACAGGGCCGGTTCACGCCGAAGTGCGATGCCTGGCTGCGCGGGCACGACCCGGAGTTCAGCCGGGAGCTGGCCGCGCGCGGTTGGGTCGGCATGACGTGGCCGGCCGAGTTCGGCGGTGGCGCCCGGTCGAACCTCGCGCGGCTGGTGGTGACCGAAGAGCTGCTGCGCGCCGGCGCGCCGGTCGCCGCGCACTGGATGGGTGACCGGCAGATCGGCCCGGCCATCCTCCGCTACGGCTCACCCGAGCTGCAGAAGACCTACCTGCCGCTGATCATCCGCGGCGACGTGTCGTTCTGCCTGGGCATGAGCGAGACCGAGTCCGGCTCGGACCTCGCGTCCGTGCACACCGTGGCCGGGCCGGTGCTCGGCGGCTGGCGGGTGCGCGGGCGCAAGATCTGGACCAGCCACGCCCACCGCGCGACCCACGCGTACGTGCTCGCGCGCACCGACGCGAGTGGTTCGAAGCACGAAGGGCTCACCGAGTTCATCGTCGACCTCACGTCCGCGGGCGTGGACATCCGGCCGATCTTCGACCTGCGCGGCGACCACCACTTCAACGAGGTCGTGTTCGACGACGTGTTCGTGCCCGCCGACCACGTGCTCGGCGTGCCCGGCAACGGGTGGCAGCAGGTCACCGAGCAGCTCGCGTTCGAGCGCGGCGGCATGGAACGCGTGCTGAGCACCTACCCGCTGCTCGCGGCCGTCGTCGCCCACAGCACGGCGCCCACGCCGGACGCCGCGGTCCGCATCGGCGAGGCGCTCGCCCGGCTCGCGACCCTGCGGCAGCTCGCGTGGCGCGTCGCGGTGGCGATCGACGGCGGCGCGGCGCCGGTGCAACAGGCGGCGGTGTTGAAGGATCTCGGCACCATCTTCGAAGGCGACGTCAACGAACTGGCCCGCGCGGTCCTCGACCTCGAACCCGATCCCTTCGCCGAGGGCGAAGCGGGCCTGCTTGCCCAGGGCGTGCTGGCCGCGCCCGGGTTCACGATCCGCGGCGGCACGACGGAAGTGCTGCGCACGATCATCGCCCGCTCGGCCGCTGCCGCGGGCCGCCCGGCTGACGAGTCGGGGCTGCGCGCCGTCGCCGACGACGTGCTGAGCGGTCACGGCGGAGATCCCGGCGCCACCCTGCCTCCGGTGTGGACGACAGTGTCCGAGCTGGGCTGGCCCGGAGTCGGCACTCCGGAGGGCCTCGGCGGTTCCGGGGGAGGGCTGGCCGAGCTGGCCGAACTCGTCGAGGCATGCGGGCGGCACACGGTTTCGCTGCCGCTGCTGGAAACGGCGTGGGCGCGGCTCGTGGCCGGGGCGCTGCCGCCGGGCCCGGCGACCGTGGTGCTCTCTCGCGCCGGGGACGACCTGGTCGTGGCCGACGGGGTCCTCTCGGGCGCGGCGAGCCGAGTGCGGTGGGCCGGCGTCGTCGAGCGGTTCGTCGTGCCGGCGCGGACGCCGGACGGGGCGCAGGTTCTGGTCGTCGTCGAGGCGGACGCGCCGGGCCTCGAAATCGAGCCGGGGGCGAACCTCGCGGGTGAACCGCGTGATCTCGTACGGTTCGGGAACGTGCCGGCCTCGCAGGTCGGCGCGGTTCCGGAGTTTCTCGCCGCGATCGGTGCGCTCCTGCAAGCCGCGGCGATGGTGGGCGCGCTCGAAACGGCGGTCGCGCACACCGTGGCGCACGTGACGGTGCGTGAACAGTTCGGCCGTCCGCTCATCAAGTTCCAGGCCGTCGGCGCGACGCTCGCGCGGATGGAGTCGCAGCTGACGCTGGCGCGCACGGCGGTCGCTTCGGCTGTCGCGGCGAGTCGTGGCGAGGTGGCACTCGACCGCGTGGCGGCGGCGGTGGTGATCACGGCGGCCGCGGCCACCGAGGTCGCCCGCGGCGCACACCAGCTGCACGGAGCCATGGGCGTGACGCGCGAACATCCGCTGCACCTCGCCACCCGCCGGCTCTGGTCGTGGCGCGACGAGTTCGGCGGCGAGCGGTACTGGGCACGCGCGCTGGGCGAACGGTTCGCCCGGCTTGGCCCAGACGCGGTGTGGGACTGGGTCACCGAAGACCTCTCCGGAGCGGAGGACGGACGATGAGCAAGGTCGAACTGGAGAACAAGGACGGCCGGTGGTCGCTGACGCTGGCCGCCCCCGATCGGCGCAACTGCCTCGACGCGCGGATGTGCCAGGACCTCGCGGACGCGCTCGCCACGGTGGCGGCCGACGCGGACGCCCGGGCGCTGGTCGTCACCGGTGCGGGCAAGGCGTTCTGCGCCGGAGCCGACCTGCCGGCAGTGTTCGGTGAGACGGGCCGCGAGGTGGCGCAGATCCGGCGTGATCTGCACACGATCTACAACAGCTTCCTGCGGCTGCGCGGGCTGGCGATCCCGACGGTCGCCGCGGTGCAGGGTGCGGCCGTCGGCGCCGGGCTGAACCTCGCGCTGGCATGCGACGTCCGGATCGCCGGGCCCCGTGCGTCGTTCGCCGCGACGTTCTCGCGGATCGGCCTGCACCCGGGTGGCGGCTGCACGTGGTTCCTGGTCGACGTGCTCGGGTCCCAGCGGGCGTTGGCGGTGCTGCTCGACGGGGGAGCGCTCAGTGGCGAGGCGGCCGTGCGGGCCGGGCTCGCGTTGGAGCTGGCGGACGATCCGGTGGCCGTGGCGATCGCCTACGCGGACCGGTGGGCGGCCGCGGATCCCGTGTTGGTGCGCGACATCAAGAAGGCCGTCGGACTCGCGCGCACGGGTGGTTTCGAGGCCACGCTGGAGTTCGAGTCGTGGGCGCAGGCTTCCTCGGCGACGGGGCCGGCGGTGCAGGCGGCCGTCGCGAAGTTCCGATGAGCGCGCTGCTGAGCGTCGCCGACCTCGACACCGGTGGCGAATGGCTCCCGCTCGACGTCGGCGCCGAGCTGCTGCCGGCCTACTGCGCGGTCACCGGGTGGTCCGGCGCCGAACCCCCGGCCGGACTCGCGTCCGTGGTGGGACGGCTCGCGTACACCCGCGGCCGGGAGATGCCACCGGGCGGCGTGCTGCGGGAGATCTCGCAGACGACCCGGGGCCCGGTGCCGGCCGACGGCCGCTGGCAGGCGCGTATCTCGTCCACTGTGCTCGGTGAACGCTCCGGCCGCCGCCGGCTGGCGATCGTAACCGACCTGCGTTCCGCGCTCGGCGCACCGGTGGCCTCAGTGCGGTTCCTGGTGGACTGGCCGGCGGGTGCCGCATGAGCGAGCTCCCGCTCGGCCCCGCGCTGATCTCCGCGTGGGCCGACGTCGTCGACGACCACAACCCGCTGCACCTCGATCCCGCCTACGCCGCGACGACCCGCTTCGGCGTCCCGATCGTGCACGGCTCCCTGCTGTTCGCCCTGGCCTGTGACGCCCTGCAGGCCGGCGGCAGCCCGGGCGCGGTGACCCTGCGCTTCCGGGCACCGGTGCCGGTCGGCTCCACGGTCTCCCTCACCGTCGACGGCCCGGACCTGCGGCTGCGCTGCGGCGACGCGGAACCGGTCGAGGCGCACGTCGAACCGGAGGCCACGTCGTGACCGCATCGTGGGGCTACAGCCTCACCGACCTCGTCCGCTACTCCGGCGCGGCCCAGGACTTCAACACCATCCACCACGACGCGCCCGCGGCCCGCGACGCCGGATTCGCCGGCATCGTGGCCCACGGCATGCTGACACTCGGGTGCGTCCTCGCGCACCTCGCCGACGACGCCGGGCCGGCCGGCCTCACCGCCTGCCGGGCCCGCTTCCGCGCCCCGGTCTACCTCGACACGCCCATCACCGTCACGGCGAAGGACCGCGCCGGCGGTGCCGACCTCATCGTCACCTGCGGCGACACGGTCGCCCTGACCGTCGAAGCGGACCTCGGCTCCCGGCCACCGTTGCCGGCCCTGCCCGGCGAAGAGCCCGTTGCAGACCACTGCCTGTGCGTCGAACGCGGCGCGCTCACCAGGCTCGCCCACGCGGTCGACGCGAAGTCGCCGATCTGGTACGACGCGCGTGCCGCCGCCGAAGCGGGTTTCGCCGATGTCCCGGGCATCCCGACGCTCGCCTTCGCACTGCCCGCCCTCGGCTGGTACCCCGACGGGCAATCCGGCCCGGGCTCCGCACGCCCGGACCCCGTGGCCGATTCGGCGCGCTGGGCCCGCAGCAGCGGACCCGTCGTCCACGGTGGACAGACGTTCGCCTACCACCGCCCGCTCGTCGCCGGCGAAACCGTGCGTTCCCGGCACTGGATCACCGGCCGCACCACCAAAACGGGCCGCGCGGGGGAGCTGCGCTTCACCGACGTCACCCAGCTGATCACCGGCTCCGGCGGCGAGCCCGTCGTCTCGGCTACAGCCACCCTCCTCGCGACGGGGCCGGTATGAGGAGCCCGGCGCTGCAGTACCTCCTGCAGCGGCTCGACCTGGAACCCGTGGCACCGGGCGTGTTCCGCGACCCTGGCGGGGCCGACCCGTTGCACCGGCTCTTCGGCGGTGAAGTCGCCGCGCAGGCACTCGTCGCCATGGGCCGGACCGTCACACCGGACCGCCCGGTGCACAGCCTCCATACGCGCTTCATCCGGCCCGGCCGGAGCGGAGTCCCGATCGAACTGCACGTGACCACGGTCAAGGAGGGCCGCAGCTTCGACCTCCGCGGCGTCGAGCTGCGGCAGGACGGCGCCCTCGTCCTCACCGCGACCGCGTCGTTCCAGGTCCCCGAGCCCGGCCCCCGCCATCCCGGCCCGACCCCCGCGGCGATCGACCCGGAAACCCTGCCCCGCTGGGAAGAGCGCTTCGGTGACCGGCGCGACCGGCTCAGTCCACTGTGGACTCGGTCTCGTCCGATCGACCTGCGCTACGTGGACCCGCCACCACCGCTGGATCCGACCTTGCGCGACCGGCCGCGCCGCGCGCAGACCACCCTCGTCCGCGCTGACGGTCCGCTGCCGGACGATCTGCTGCTGCACGCGGCCGCCGTGGTCTACGCCTCCGACATGACGCTGCTCGAAACCGCGCTCCTGCCGCTCGGCGTGGTCTACGCCGACGGCGAGTTCGACTGCGTGAGTCTCGACCACACGATGTGGTTCCACCGTCCGCCGCGCGCCGATCGCTGGCTGCGCTACGAGCAGGGCGCCGAAGTCATGGCCGGCGCGCGCGGCCTGGCCTCGGGCCGGATGTACGACGAGAACGGAGAACTCGTGGTGACCGTGATGCAGGAAGGGCTACTCCGTCCCACCGGGGGCACCGGCAGCTGGCTCGCCGGCACGGCCGCGGACCGCACGATGCCGGAGCCCCGGCGATGACCGTGCTCGTCGCCGGAGCGAGCGGGCTGGTCGGCGCGGCGTGCGTCACGGCGTTCGCCCAGGCCGGGTGGGATGTCCTGGCTGTGTCGCGCCGCGCGCCGGAGACCGACGAGCCCTTCGAGCACGTGCCCCTCGACCTCACGGACGCGGCCGCCGTGGCCGGCGTGGCCGGGCGGTTCGCGGACGTGACTCACCTCGTCTACACCGCCGTCTTCGAAAAGCCCGGCCTGGTCCGCGGGTGGCGCGACCCGGACCAGATGCGGACCAACGAGCGCATGCTGCAGGCACTCACCGGCGCACTGGCCGCCGCGCCCCTGCAGCACGTGACCCTGCTGCAGGGCACCAAAGCGTACGGCGTGCACCGCCACTCCATCCGGATCCCGGCCCGTGAACGGCACCCGCGCGACGAGCACGAGAACTTCTACTGGCTGCAGGAGGACCACCTCCGCGCGCTGGCCGGCGAGCGCGGCTTCGGCTGGACGATCCTGCGCCCGCAGCTGGTGGTCGGCCCGACCCACGGCGTCGCGATGAACCTGCCGCCGGTGATCGGCGCCTACGCGGCCATCTGCCGGGCCGAAGGGCTGCCCTTCGGCTTCCCGGGCGGCGCGCCGTACGTGACGGAAGCCGTCGACGTCCGCCTCGTCGCGAACGCCGCGCTGTGGGCCGCCACGGCGCCCGCGGCCCGCGACCAGCACTTCAATCTCACCAACGGCGAGGTCTTCGCCTGGCGCGACCTGTGGCCCGCGCTGGCCGAGGAGCTCGGCGTCGAACCGGCACCGGACCACCCTCGGCGCCTCGCCGAGTTTCTGCCCGAGCACGCGGACACCTGGGACCGCGTCGTGGCCCGCCACGGCCTGCGGCCCACCCCGCTCGCCGCCCTGCTCGGCGAATCCCACCACTACGCCGACTTCCACTTCGCCGCCGGCGCGGAAACCGCGCCGCCACCGGCGTTCGTCAGCACCGTCAAGATCCACCAGGCGGGCTTCACCGAAACCTGCGACACCGAGGAGTCCTTCCGCCACTGGCTCCGGGTTCTCGGCGAGCGCCGGATCCTTCCGGTCCTCTGAGGACACCGTCGCCGGTGGCAGACCGCGCGGTCGCTCTACGACGACCTGAACCACCCGGCGGCCGAGACCGTCCGGGCCCGCATGGCGACCAGAGCGTACCGCCGCTGACCACCGAACGGGTGCCTCGAGCACCCGCTGAACTTGACAGCACCCCCGGCTCTTCAGAAGACTCGTTCTGGAAATCGAACAGCGTTCAGCATTTCGAACACTGACCGGAATGAGCAAAAGGGGGCGAATCGGTGAAACTGCCAGCTTTCGGCTATCATCGGGCCGAATCGCTGGGCGACGCGGTGGCGGTGCTGACCGAGCACGGGCCCGACGCGCGAGTACTCGGCGGTGGGCAGAGCCTCCTCCCGGTGATGGCGCTGCGCATGTCGAACCCGAGCGTGCTCGTGGACATCACCACGGCGAAAGACCTGCAGGGCCACGCTTTCCGCGACACCGACGGCCTCGTCGTCTCGGCCGCGGTCACCACGCGCGCGCTCGAGACCGACGCCGAGACCCGCCGGCGCCACCCGCTGGTCGTCGAAAGCCTCGCGCAGGTCGGGCACCCCGAGATCCGCAACCGCGGCACGGTGTGCGGCTCGCTCGCGCACGCCGATCCCGCGGCGGAGCTGCCCGCCCTGTTGCTCGCGCTCGGTGGGTCCGTGCGCGTCGCCGGGGCTGAGCGGCGGCGCCGGATCGCCGCGCGCGACTTCTTCCTCGGCCCCTATCTGACCGCGTTGAGCGACGGTGAGGTCGTCGCCGGCGCCGAGCTGCCGCTCGTGTCCGCGACGGCCGGCTGGTCGATCCGCGAGATCACCCGCCGCAGCGGCGACTTCGCCCTCGTCGGCGTGATCTCCGTGCTGGACACCGATTCCGCCGGGCGCTGCACCGACGCGCGGATCGCGCTGTTCGGCATCGCCGGCACCCCGCGCCGCGCCACCGCCGCCGAGGCGATCCTCACCGGTGAGATCCTCGACGACGCCGTGCTCGCCGAAGCCGCGGCGCACGCGTTCGACGAGATCGACGTCGTCGGCGACATCCACGGCTCCGTGACCTACCGCCGCCGCGCGGGCACCCGGCTCGTCGCCGCCTCGCTCGCCGAAGCCGCCGCCCGCAGCCAGTCCGAAGTGGAGAGTGCCCGTGCTTGACGCCCACGAGCCGACGCAGGTTTCCCTCACGGTGAACGGGAAACCCGAGTCGGCGCGGACCACGCCGCGGACCACGCTCGCCGATTTCCTGCGCCACGACCTGGGCCTCACCGGCACGCACCTCGGCTGCGAGCACGGCGTCTGCGGCGCCTGCACCGTCCGGCTCGACGGCACGGCCGTGCGCAGCTGCCTCACCCTCGCCGTACAGGCGCACGGATCCACAGTGGACACCGTCGAGGGGCTGGGTGAGACGGCCGGCACCGAAGACGTGCTGCACCCGCTGCAGCAGAAGTTCTGGGAGCACCAAGCGCTGCAGTGCGGCTTCTGCACGCCGGGCTTCCTGATGGCCGCCGTCACCGCCGTCGAGGAGAACCCGGGCCTCTCCCGCGACGAGATCCGCGAGCGGCTGTCCGGGAACCTGTGCCGCTGCACCGGGTACGCGCCGATCGTGGCCGCGATCGCCGAATACGCCGAGCAGGTGCGGGAGGCGCGGGCATGAGTATCACCGAAGGCTGGGTCGGCCGCCGCGTCAAGCGCGTCGAAGACCCGAAGATCCTGCTGGGCCGCGGCCGTTACGCCGACGACGTGACCCCGGCCCGCTGCCTGCACGCCGCGTTCGTGCGCGCCCCGGTCGCGCACGCGCTGATCACGGCGATCGACGTCGAGGCCGCGAAGCAGGCGCCGGGGGTGGTCGCCGTGTTCACCGCGGGCGACTTCAACCCGATGTGCCGCTCGTGGAAGGGCCTGCTCGACTGGCCGGGCCTGGTCGGCGGCGACCAGCGGCCGCTGGCCACCGGCAAGATGCACTACGTCGGCGAGCCCGTGGTGATGGTCGTCGCCGAAAGCCGCGCCGTCGCCGAGGACGCGCTGGAGCTGGTCACCCTCGACTACGAGGAGCTCGACCCGGTCGTCGACTCCATCGCCGCCCTCGACGCGTCGGCGGCGAAGGTGCACGACGAGTTGCCGTCCAACCTCGCCTTCGAAGGCACCTTCGGCACCGGCGACGTCGAAGCGGCCTTCGCCGAAGCCGCCGTGGTCGTGGAGACCGGCATCAGCACCGCGCGGCACACGGCCGTCGCACTGGAGCCCCGCGGAGTCGTCGCCGAGTTCGACCCGTCGGCGAAGTCGCTCACCGTGCGGCTGTCCACGCAGGCGCCGCACATGCTGCAGTCCGTGTTCGCCGAGCTGCTCGGCCTGCGCGAGAGCAACATCCGCGTGCTCACCGACGAGGTCGGCGGCGCGTTCGGCATGAAGGCGCACGTGTACTCCGACGAGGTCGCCACGTGCGCGGCCAGCATCCTGCTGCGCCGCCCGGTGAAGTGGATCCAGGACCGCGTCGAATCGCTGCAGTCGGACACGCAGGCGCGCGACGAGCGGGTGTCCGCCGCGCTGGCCGTCGCGGCCGACGGCCGGATCCTCGGTATGCGTTCGGAGGTCGTCAGCGACGGCGGCGCCTACTCCGTGTACCCGCGCAGCATGGTCACCGAAGGCATCCAGGTCGCCACGATCATGCCCGGCCCCTACCGGATCCCCGTCTACTCGGGACACCTGCGCGTCGCGATCACGAACAAGGCGCCGCTGGCGGTGTACCGCGGGGTGGGGCACCCCGTCGCCATCCTCGCGATGGAGACGCTGCTCGACGAGACCGCACGCAGGCTCGGGCTCGACCCGGCGGAACTGCGGCGCCGCAACCTGATCGCGCCCGACGAGCTGCCCTACACCTCCGTGACCGGCCAGGTCTACGACAGCGGCTCGCACCAGGAGTCGCTGGAGAAGCTGCTCGCCATGCTCCCGGCCGGGCCGGACCTCGACAAGCGCAAGGCCGAGGCGCGCGAACGCGGGCGTCTGCTGGGCGTCGGGCTCGCCTGTTTCGTCGAGGTCACCGCGCCCGGCGTGATGTTCTACGGCAAGCGCGGCGCCCCGATCACCGCGCACGACCAGGTCGAGGTCCGCGTGGAGGCCGACGGCTCGGTCACGGTGCTGCTCGGCACGCCCGGCCAGGGCCAGGGCCTGCAGACGACCGCCGCGCAGGTCGTGGCGGACCACCTCGGGGTCTCGTTCGACCGGATCAGCGTGGTCAGCGGCGACACGGCGGTGGTGCCGCACGGCACGGGCGTGTGGGCCAGCCGTTCGGCCGTGGTCAGCAGTGGTGCCGCCGCGTCGGCCGCTCGCGAGGTGAAGGAACGGCTGCTCGCGATCGCCGGGCACCTGCTGGAGGTCGACCCGGCCGACCTCGAGATCGGCAACGGCGTGGTCCAGGTCGCGGGCGCACCGAACGTCCACCTCGGAGTTGAGGAGCTCGCCGAGGTCGCGCACTTCCGCACCCACCGCCTGCCGCCGGAGCTGCGGATCGGGCTGTCGGTGGTGGGGGAGTACAGCGGCCCCAACGTCACCTTCAACAACGGCGCGCACGCCGCGGTCGTCGAGGTCGAAGAGGACAGCGGGCTCGTGCACATCGTCGACTACGCGTGCGTCGAGGACTGCGGGGTGCTCATCAACCCCGAGATCGTGGACGGGCAGATCCGCGGCGGTGTCGCACAGGGCATCGGCGGCGCGTTGTTCGAGCGGCTGTACTACGACGAGAACGGCCAGCTGCTCACCTCGACCCTGCTCGACTACCTCATGCCGACCGGCCCGGAGCTGCCGGACGTGCGCATCACCCACCTCGAGACGCCGAGCCCGATCACCATGCTGGGCGTCAAGGGCGCCGGGGAGGCTGGGGCCGCCGGCGCACCCGCGGCCGTGCACAACGCCGTGAACGACGCGCTCGCCCCGCTGGGCGCGCGGGTGTGGCACGAGCCGATCACCCCCGAACGCGTTGTCCGGGGCCTCGACGAAGCGGCCGGCCACCACTGGCCCGAACCACCCGACACCCCACCCGTGCCGGCTCTCCCGAACCTCGGCTCGACTGTCGAGAAAGGACACTCGTGAACACCATCCAGCACTTCGTCGGCGGCGCTTTCGTCCAGGACGAACCAGCCGCGTGGGCCGACGTGCACGACCCCGCCCGCGGCGCCGTCGCGAGCCGGGTCGCGCTCGGCGACGCCGGTGCCGTGGACCAGGCCGTGAAGGTGGCACTCGACGCGCAGGCCGCCTGGGCCGAGGAGTCGCTCGGCGTGCGCCAGCAGGTGATGCTGGAGTTCATCCGGCTCGTCGAGCGTTCGCGGGACGAGCTGGCCGAGCTCGTGACCGGCGAGCACGGCAAGACACTCGCCGACGCCCGTGCGGAAGTCAACGCGGGCCTGGACGTCGCGAAGTTCGCGGCCGGGATCCCGCACCTGCTCAAGGGCGACTACAGCGAGAACGTCTCCCGAGGGGTCGACACGTACTCGATCCGCCAGCCGCTGGGGGTCGTCGCGGGTATCACGCCGTTCAACTTCCCGGTGATGGTTCCCATGTGGATGTTCCCGATCGCGGTCGCGTGCGGGAACGCGTTCGTGCTCAAGCCAAGCGAGAAGGACCCGTCGGCGTCGAACCGGCTGGCCGAGCTGGCGCTGGAGGCCGGGCTGCCCGCCGGTGTGCTCAACGTCGTGCACGGCAGCGCCCCGGCCGTCGACGCACTGCTGGCCCACCCGGACGTCGCCGCGGTGAGCTTCGTCGGGTCGACACCGGTGGCCCGGCACGTCTACGAGACCGCGGCCAAGCACGGCAAGCGCGTGCAGGCCCTCGGCGGCGCGAAGAACCACCTCGTGGTGCTGCCGGATGCCGACCTCGACGCGGCCGCCGACGCCCTCGTCTCCGCTGCCTACGGTTCGGCGGGGGAGCGGTGCATGGCGATCTCGGTCGCGGTGGCCGTCGGCGGGGTCGGCGACGCGTTGCGCGACCGGCTGGTGGAGCGCATCGGCCGGCTGTCCACCGCGGACGGTCACGACGAGGGCACCGACATGGGCCCGCTCGTGACCGCCGACCACCTGCGCCGCGTGAGCGGTTACGTGCAGGCCGGCGCCGACGCCGGCGCGGACCTCGTGGTCGACGGCCGCGACGTGCGCGTTCCGGGGCGGGAGAACGGGTTCTTCCTCGCGCCGACGCTCCTCGACCACGTGCGCCCGGACATGACCGTGTACACCGACGAGATCTTCGGCCCGGTGCTGTCGATGCTGCGCGTGGACACTCTGGACGAGGCCGTCGGGCTGATCAACGGCGGCGAGTACGGCAACGGCGTCTCCCTGTTCACCCGCGACGGTGTCGCCGCGCGGAAGTTCCAGCACACCGTGCAGGCCGGCATGGTCGGGCTCAACGTGCCCATCCCCGTGCCGATCCCGTACTTCCCGTTCGGCGGCTGGAAGCACTCGCTCTTCGGCGACTCGGGCCAGTACGGCGAGGACGGCATCCGGTTCTTCACCCGCCGCAAGGTCGTCACGAGCCGGTGGGCGCCTTCGGCCGGCTCGCGCGTCGACATGCGGTTCCCGGCCTAGGGGGCGTTCGTGCGACTGGAGAACAGCTTCACCGTCGGCCTGCCGCCTTCGCAGGCGTGGGCCGTGCTCACCGATCCGGAACGGGTCGCGCCGTGCATGCCCGGCGTGCACCTGGCCGAGGTCGACGGCGACGACGTCCGCGGCGGCCTGCGGGTGAAGGTCGGGCCGATCGCCGCCGAGTACTCGGGCCTGGCGCGGTTCCGCGAACGCGATGAGGCGGCGGGGGTCGTGGTCGTGGCGGCGTCGGGCCGTGAGGTGCGTGGCCGGGGTTCGGCTTCGGCGACCGTCACGTTGCGGCTGGCGCCGGCCCCGGAAGGCACACGCGTCGACCTGGCTACGGAGCTTGCGCTGACGGGACGGCTGGCGCAGTTCGGGCGTGGTGTGCTGGGCGAGGTGACGGGGCGGCTGGTCGACGAGTTCGCCCGGGCGCTGGCGGACGAGGTGGCCGGGTCGCGGGCTCAGACCGCGGCGGTGCCGCGGGCCGCGGTGTCCGGTGTGGTGGCGGTGGCCGCGGTCGAGCCGGTGGCCGACGTCGTCGATCTGGCGGCGCAGGAGTGGCCGGACGACGAAACCGTGGGTGCCGCTCCCTCGGCCGAGCCCGCCGGTGCGGCTCCGGTCGTGCGGACGGGCGACCCGGCGCGTGCTCGCAACGCGGACACCGTCGTCCTGCGTGCCATCGCGATCCCGGTCGCGAAGCGCGTGGTGCCGGCCGTGGCCGCCGTCGTCGCGGCGATCGTCCTCGCCCGCCGGTTGCGCCGATGACGGAATCTCCCGAATCTCCCGCATCTCCCGCGATGACCGGTTCCCCTTCCTCGGCCGGGCTGCCGGTGCCGTCGGTGGCCCGCGCGGCATACGTGCTCGACACGCTCGCCGCCGCCCCCGACGGGCTGCCGCTCAGCGAGCTCGCGCGGGCCATCGGCGCGCCCAAGAGCAGCTGCCTCGCCGTGTGCACGACGCTCGTCACGACCGGCCTGCTCACGCGCACCCCGGGTGGGCACTACCGGCTCGGCTGGAAGGTCGTCCCGCTCGGGCGCGCCTACCTCGCGAAGTCGGGGTTCGTCCTGGAGTTCCGGCGCGTCGACCAGGAGCTGGGGCTGCTGCCCGAGGACACCATCGTGCTGTCCCTGTTGGACGGACGCCACGTCGTCTACGTCGAGACGCGGCCGGGCCAACGGACACTCGCGATGTCCTACGAGATCGGCCTGCGCCTGCCCGCCCACTGCACGGCGAGCGGCAAGTCGCTGCTCGCTTCGCTGACCGACGACGAGATCGCCGGCCGCTACGGCGACGGCCGCTTCGAAACCCTGACGCCGCACAGCATTACGCGGATGCCGAAGCTCATGGCGGAGATCGAGAACACCCGCGCCCACGGATACGCCGTCGACGACGAGGAGACCGCGCCGGGCATGATGTGCGTCGGCGCCGCGGTCGCCGGGCGCGGCGGGCAGCCCGTCGGCGCGCTTTCGGTGAGCATGGTGAAGTCGACTGTGGACGACGAACGGCTGAAGCTCTCGACGTCCGCCATTCTTCGCCTGAGTACCGCCATCACCGAACGCCTCGGCGGGCTGTAGGCTTCTCCGAATCCGGTGGCGCTGACTGTTTGCCTCGGCGGAGCCGAGGCAAACAACACAGGTCGAGCCGCTGGTTCAGGCTGGCCACCGACCTATGGCTGCTCAGCGTCCCCGACGAGCCGTTGGCCGACGCGCAGCTCGGCAGCGCGGTGACCGGGCAACTGCGGCGCCTCGCCCCGGTGTGACGGCTGTCCATCCGAAGTGGACAGCCGTCACGTCCGGCCAGGCAAGCCCGTCACGGCTGAGGCCCGTCGTCTACCTCGTCACGCCCACCCGGGCAGGTCGGTCACGGACGTGATCGTCTCGATGGCGTCCACGTCCACCGCCTGCATCGCCTCCTCCGGCACCCGCGCGCGGGCCGGGAAGACGACCGGCGGGGCCGGTTTCGTCGCGTCGACGATCACGGCGGAGGAGCGTTGCGGGGTGCGGCCGCCGGCTTCGTCGTAGGACCAGTTGGTGGGGAGCAGGCCGCCGGGGCCGTTCCAGCGGGGGATGATCTGCAGGTCGTGCGACGCGTCGAAGCGGGTGCCGATGGCCCAGGCGACTTCGCGTTCGTCGTAGACGTCGATGTCGTCGTCGACGATGACGATGGCGCGCAGGTTCTCCGGCTCGGTGTTGAGGGCGGCGAAGGCGGCGCGCGTGGGGTCGGTGTCGGAGTTCTTGCGGATCGACAGGTAGCAGTGCATGCGGGCGTGCAGCGGGATGTTGACCGCGCGCAGGCCCGGCACCTTCTGCTGCACGGCCTCGTGGATGCTGGCGATACGCGGCAGCGCGCCCATCAGGCGGTGCTCGCGGCCGGAGGCCTGGATGTCCTGGAAGATCGCGTCGTGGCGCATGGTGATGGCGTCGACCTCGATGACGGGCTTGCGGCCGCCGCCGACGTAGTGGCCGGGCCATTCGGCGAACGGGCCTTCCTCCTCGAGCTCGTCGGGCAGGATGTGGCCCTCGATGACGATCTCGGCGTGCGCGGGCACGGGGATTCCGGAGGTCACGGTAGGCACGGTTTCGACCGATTCGCCCAGGTAGGCGCCGGCGGCGTCGTACTCGCCGCCGATGCCGGGCACCCGGGAGACCGCACCCATGAGGAACGCCGGGTGGTGCCCGATCACCAGCGCGATCGGGGTGGGCTCGCCGCGTTCGGCGTAACGGCGGTGGATCGTGCCGCCGTCGTGTGAGCCGAAGAACCACACACCGAGGCGCCGCGGGCCGTAGATGTGGTGGCGGTAGATCCCTGCGTTGACCGCGCCCGACTCGGGGTCGCGAGTGACGCCGACGGCGGCGGTGAGGAACGGGCCGCCGTCGAGCTCGTTGTGGGTGGGGATCGGCAGGCGGGTGAGGTCGGCGTCCGCACCGCGCCACACCACCTCCTGCACCGGCGCCGCACCCTTGAACTCCACCGGCGGGTGCGCCGCCCGGCCCTGGCCCGCGACGGACGAACGCACGAGCGTCTCGACCTCGACCCCGAGGGCCAGCGCCATCCGCTCGTGCGTCGCCACGAGGTTGGTCAGGCAGCGCAGTTCGCTGCCGGCGACGTCGCTGAACAGCAACGCCGGGTAGTCGCCGCGCTTGTCGTACCACGCTCCGTAAGCGGTGACACCGAACCGCGGGTCCACCTGCTTCGACACGTGCTTGACCTCGCCCGCACCGGTCGAGACCACCTCCGCGAGAAACGACCGCAGATCCTTCGTCACCGTAAGCCTCCCAAAAGACGTCAGACGTCTGACGCACTATAGGAACGAGGCTCCGGCCCCGACAAGCCTTCCCACCACCTGGTCAGCAGATGCTGTCGCTCGGCCGGGGGTTGGTGAGCCCGAACAACGGCCGCAGCCGCAGCCCGGCCCAGGTGCCGCCGAGGGCGAACAGGCCCCACAGCCAGCCGTGCAGGCTGCCGGTGGAGATCCCGGGCGAGGTACGCGCCGATGTGTGCCCGGAAGGTTCTTGACGTCCTTCACGACGGTGTCGGCGATGTTCTCGTCACCGGCCCACACGAGCAGCCATTTCTTCGGCGTGCCCGACTTCGCGGTGAGATCCTTCGACACCAGGTGGTTCTGCACCCAGTACTGCTTGCCGTCGGCGGCGGTTTTGGTGTCGGTGGACACCTGGACATCCGCGTACGCGCTCGTGCTCGCGCCGGTGTAGGTCACCGCCGCTATCGCGAGCGCGGTGGCCATCGACCCCGCCACCACCTTCCGCCAACGCGGACTGGATCGCATGCGCGTTCTCCTTCTGCTCGTTTTCCGGGCACGACAAAAACACCCGTGGTCCCGTACTGGTTTCTGCGAATCCCGGCGGTTACTCGGTGACGAGCGTCCCGGGTTCGGACATGCGCGAAATAATTGCGCCATTCAGACCAACCGTCAATCCGGTGATCACCCCCTGAGACGCCGCCGAATCGGGTGAATCCCCGGCGCGGGCGTCTTCCCAGCTGAGCCGGTCTGCGTCACCCGTCCGTGTGAATGGCGCAAAACGAAAGAGGCCCGACCGTCACCGGTCGGGCCTCTTCGGGTGGTGGAGCTGGTTACGCCTTTTCGTCGACGTCGTGCGCCGAGATCAGGGTCTCCTCGATCTTGGCGATGGCGAAGCCCCACGCCTGGCTCACGGTGGGCTTCGGCGGGATCACGATCTCCTCGGCGTTGGTGACGACGTCGAGCAGTACCGGGCCGGCGTGGGCGAGCGCGTCGCGCACGGCCGCGTCGACCTGGTCGGGGTGCTCGACGCGGACGGCGTGGATGCCGCAGGCGCGGGCGACGCCGGCGAGATCCGGGTTCTTGAGCACGGTGCCGAACTCGGGGATGCCGCCCTGTTCCTGCTCCAGCTTGACCATGCCGAGACGGGAGTTGTTGAACACGAAGACCTTCACCGGCAGGTCGTAGGCCGCGACCGTGAGCAGTTCGCCCATGAGCATGGTGAGGCCGCCGTCGCCGCAGAACGCGATGGTCTGGCGGGTTGGGTCGAGCTGGGCGGCGCCGAGGGCGTGGGGCAGGGCGTTGGCCATGGAGCCCAGGTTGTACGACCCGAGCAGCTGCCGGTTTCCGCGCAGGGTCACGAAGCGGGCGAGCCACACCGTGGACATGCCGGTGTCGGAGGTGAACACCGCGTCGTCGGCGGCGTGGCGGTCGATCGCCGCCGCGAGCACCTCGGGGCGGATGGCCCGCTCGCGGTTGTCGAACTGCTTGCGCACGCGGCCGACGACGCTCGAGTCGTAGCCGGGGTCGGCGAGGTGGTGCTGGCGGTCGCTCCAGCTCGTGTAGCGCTCGCGGGACGCGGTGAGGTGCTCGCGCGACGGCTTCGCCCGGAGCAGCGGCAGCAGCGCGGCCAGCGTGGTGCGGGCGTCGCCGACCAGCGCGTGGTCGACGTGGGTGCGGCGGCCGATGCGCATCCCCTCGTGGTCGATCTGCACCACGGTCTTGCCCTTCGGGTACCAGTCGCGGTACGGGAAGTCGGTGCCCACCATCAGCAGCACGTCGCCGTGGGTCAGCGCGTGCTGCGCCGCCGGGTTGCCGATCAGGCCGGTCTGGCCGACCTGGTAGTCGTTGTCCCGTTCGAGGGTTTCCTTGCCCTTGAGCGTCAGCACCATCGGCGCGGCGAGGGTTTCCGCCGTCGCCAGCACCTCGTCGCGGGCCGGGCGGGCGCCGGAGCCGACGAGCATGGTCACGGTGTCCGCGCCGTTGAGCACGGCCGCCACCGCACCGAGCGCCCCGGCGTCCGGGGTCACCGGCGGGTGCTGGCTCACGAACCGCGGCTCCTGCGTGCCGTGCGGCAGCTCGCGGCCCGCGACGTCGCCCGGCAGGGTCAGCACGGCCACCCCGTTGCGTGCGTACGCCGCGTTCACCGCCAGCTCCAGCAGGTACGGGAACTGGGCCGGGTCGGTGATCGTGCGGGAGAACACCGACACGTCGCGGAACACGGCGTCGTTGTCGACTTCCTGGTGGTAGTCGCTGCCCATCTCGGCGCTGGGCACCTGGCCGCAGATCGCGAGCACGGGGGTGTGGGACTTCTTCGCGTCGTAGAGGCCGTTGAGCAGGTGCAGCGAGCCCGGCCCGACGGTGCCCATGCACACGCCGATCCGGCCGGTGAGCTGCGACTGCGCGCCCGCGGCGAACGCGCCCGCCTCCTCGTGCCGGACCCCGATCCAGCGGATGCGGGGCTCCTGGCGCAGCGCGTCGGTGATCGGGTTCAGCGCGTCGCCGACCACACCCCACATCGCGGACACGCCGTGGTCGGCCAGGCTTTGCACGAGCATCTTCCCGACAGTGGTCATCGGTGTCCTCTCAGCGGTACTCGGGGTTGGGATGGGTGAAGTCGAACCGCTCGCCCTCGTCCCAGGCCGCCCGTTGGTTGCCGTACGCCGGGATTCCGCCCGCGTCCTTCAGCATTTTGGCCAGGTGCATGAGGTTCCACGTCATGAACGTGGTGTTGCGGTTCGTGAAGTCGTTCTCCGGCCCGCCCGACCCCGGGTCCAGGTAGGACGGACCGGGGCCGATCGGCCCGATCCATCCGGCGTCGGCCTGCGGCGGGATCGTGTAACCGAGGTGCTGGAGGCTGTAGAGCACGTTCATCGAGCAGTGCTTCACCCCGTCCTCGTTGCCGGTGATCAGGCAGCCACCGGCGCGTCCGTAGTAAGCGTACTGGCCGGCGTCGTTGAGCAGGTGCGAACACGCATAGAGCCGTTCGATGACTTTCTTCATTTCGGACGAGTTGTCGCCGAGCCAGATCGGTCCACACAGGACGAGGATGTCGGCCGCCAATACCTTTTCGTACAGGGCGGGCCATTCGTCGCTTCCCCAGCCGTGCTCGGTCATGTCCGGGTACACGCCGACGGCGATGTCGTGGTCGATCGTCCGGATCACCTCGACCTCGACGCCCTCGCGCCGCATGAGCTCCGCGCTCACCCGGATGAGCCCTTCGGTGTTGCTCGGCTCCGGCGAGCGCTTCAGCGTGCTGTTGAAGAACACGGCGCGCAGGCCGTCGAATCGGGGACTCACGGGCACTCCAGGGTCGGTGGGCGGTGGATCTCACACCCTAGGGAGCTTCACGCGTGGTCACCATTATCGGGACGTTACGGCGGGTCTGGCGAAAGTGTGCACCAGGTTTCGAAGGCCGTCGCCGAGATGGGGTCGCCTACGGGTGGCGCTGCTCGATCGTGAACCCGAGCTTCCCCAGTACCGTCACCGCGCCCGCTTTGCCGCCTTCGAAGTCGCCGGGAGCGAGGCGCTCACCGGTGGCGAACTCGTACGCCGTACCGAGCAGGGCCTTGTGCGGGTACCGCTTGCCCTCCCACACCAGCTCGTAGGTGCGCGACGGGCCGAATCCGTGCTCCGCGAAGAACGCCTCCGCCCCGAGCCGGTCGTACTCCTGTGCGGCGCGCACCACGTCCGCCTCGCTCACGCGGTTCCACGACACCATCTCCGCAGGACCTCCCGGGTTGGGCGACACGTCGTGGCCCAGCGTGGGTCCGGCGCGGGGTGCTTCGCATCGGGGAACTCCCCGGTGGGCTCCCGCGCGGAAGCTACGGGCGCACCGGCCGTTTCGTCGCCACCAGGAGCGCGACGTCGTCCTGGGCGGGGTTCGTGCCGACGAGCGCGGCCATCACGCGAGCGCACACGGCTTCCGGGTCGCCCGTGGTCATGGCGGTGGTCAGTTTGCGGAAGCCGTCGTCGAGATCGGCGTCGCGGCGTTCGACGAGGCCGTCGGTGTAGAAGCCGAGCGCGCACTCCGGCGGCAGCGCGACCACGGTGTCGCGCCGGTCCGCGGGTGGCAGGCCCAGGCCCACGGGCAGGTCCGGCGGCACGTCCAGCAGGCGCGCGGGCGAGCCGGGCGTGGCCAGGACGGGCGGCGGGTGCCCGGCGAGGGACAGTACGAGGGTTTCGCGGTCCGGCGGCACGACGGCGTACGCGACGGTTGCCATGATGCCCTTCTCGAAGTGGTTCATCTTGCGGCTCAGCTTGCCCAGCGCCTCCGCCGGGCTCGCGGCGTCGAGTGCGTAGGCGCGCAGGGCGCTGCGCAGCCGGCCCATCACCACGGCGGCGCCGAGACCGTGGCCGGCGACGTCGCCCATCACGATGCCGAGGCGGTCGCCGGGGAGGGGGAACACGTCGTACCAGTCGCCGCCGACGGCGAAGTCCGCGCCGGGCACGTAGCGGGAAGCGAAGTCCATGCCGGGCACGGAGGCGATGCGCGCCGGCAGGAGGCTCCGCTGCAGTGCGGTCGCGGCCGCCCGGTCCTCGCCCGCGGCCTCGGCCACCATCGTCAACGCGAGGCGGGCCGCGGCGACCTGCAGGAGCTCGATGTCGTCCGCGTCGAACGCGCGCTTCACTGTGGACCCGATGTGCAGCACGCCCACGAGCTCGCCGCGGGCCAGCATCGGCACGCCCAGCAGCACTTTGAGACCGCGTTCCCACAGCAGCGCGTTGATCACGGTCGACTCGTCGACGTGGTCGATCAGCACCGGCGCGCGCTGCGCCGCGACCCGCCCGGCGAACCCGGAGCCCACCGCCACCCGCACGCCCTGGAAGACCTCTTCCTCGATGCCCGCCGACGCGATGGCGGTGAGCTGCCCGGCGGCCTCGTCGTGGCGCAGGACGGTCGCGGTGTCGACGTCGAACAGCTCGCGGACCCGCTCCAGGAGCGTGCGCAGCAGCGGCTCCAGGTCCAGTCGGCCGAGGGCGGCGTCGGTGATCGACTCCAGCCGGCGCAGCCGGTCACGAGCGGTGGGTTCGACGGGCATCGGGCTAGGCTACTGGGCCACCGCACCCGCAACAGATGGTTGCGCGTCGAGGCGGCGTCCCCTAACGTGCAACCACCGGTTGCGAATAGGGAGGACGGCCATGGAGAACGGCACCATCGAGCGCGAGATCCGGGTGGCGGCGACGCCCGAGGTCGTCTACGAGGTGATCACGCGGCCCGAGCACATCGCGGCTTGGTGGGGGTTCGACGCGGTGTTCGAGGGGAGCACGGGAACCATGAGCCGGCCGCGCCGGGACGGGAGCGGGACGGCCGTCGTGCCGGTGTCCGTGGTCGAGGCGGAGCCGCCACGGCGGTTCGTGTTCCGCTGGGTGCAGCCCGACGGCCAGGCGGCGACGCCGGAGAACTCGTTCCTCGTCACGTTCGAGCTGGTGCCGGAGGACGGCGGCACGCTGCTGAAGCTCACCGAGGCCGGCTTCCGTGAGATCGGGTGGGAGGCGGCGCGGCTGGAGGAGTACTACCGCGACCACACCGCGGGCTGGGACGAGCACCTGCCCCAACTCGCGGCGTACGCGGCGGGCCTGGTGCGCTCGTGATCGACGACGAGCTGTGGGCCGCCCTCGGCGACCCCACCCGGCGGCACCTGCTGGACCTGCTGCTGGCCGACGGGTTCGGCACGGCGACGGGCCTGAGCGAGCACCTGCCGGTGACGCGCCAGGCGGTCGCCAAGCACCTCGGCGTGCTGGAGCGCGCGGAGCTGGTCGTGGCCCGCAAGGACGGGCGCGAGGTCAGGTACGTCGTCAACGAGGCGCAGTTCGCCCGCGCCGTCGCGCAGCTGACCTCCGTCGGCGCGGCGTGGGACGCCTGGCTGCGGCGGATCAAGACGATCGCGGAGTCGATCCAAGCTCTGCGTTCGGCCGAAGGGAAGGAAACCCCGTCATGACCTCGGACTACCAGAAGACCGTCTCGGTCGACGCCGCCCCCGACACGCTGTTCGACGCGCTCACCACCGTCGCCGGCCTCGGCGCGTGGTGGACCCGCGTCATGGGAACCGGTGACACCGGCGGCGAGCTCCGGTTTTTCTTCTCCCACCCGGATCCGTGCGTGATGCGGGTGGACGAAGCCACGCGGCCGAGCGTGGTGCGCTGGACCGTGACCTCGTGCGACTTCCTGCCGGACTGGGTCGGCACGCGGCCGGCCTTCACCCTCGTGCCGGTCGGCGGCGCCACGGAACTCCGCTTCCGCCACCACGGCCTGACCGGGGAGCTCGACTGTATCGACATGTGCACCAGCGGCTGGAACCACTTCACCGAAAGCCTGCGCGCCTACGCGGAGTCGGGCGTCGGTATGCCGAGCGGCAGTGTCGAGGATCTGGCCCGCCGCGGGTGAGCCACGGAAATTGAACGGCCCCCCACGCTCGGTCGCCGTACGCTCGACGACCTCGCGGCCCGCCGCACCGGCCGCGGGGGAGGAAGCCGCGATGAACGTCCCCGAGATCCGCGCCGAAGCCGGCCGGGTGCGGGGTCGCACGGAAGGACGGCCAGGCCGTGTTCCGCGGCATCCCGTTCGCGCGGCCGCCGGTGGGGAGCTCCGGTCCGCCGCGCCGCAACCGGTGCCGGCGTGGGACGGCGTGCGCGAGGCGCTCGCGTTCGGGTCGTCGCCACCGCAGTCGCTGCTGCTCGGCCCGCCGTCGAACGCGGTGGCCGGCGACGACTGGCTGACGCTCGACGTCTGGTCGCCGCGGCCCGGGGCGGGTGCCGCGGTGCCGGTGATGGTCTGGATCCACGGCGGCGCTTTCCAGTTCGGGCACGCGGCCGATCCGACCTACGACGGCGCGCGGCTGGCTCGCGAAGCGGGCGTTGTCCTGGTGACGTTCAACTACCGCGTCGGCGTCGAAGGGCTCGGCCACCTGCGGGGCGCGCGGGACAACCGGGGAATGCTCGACCGGCTCGCCGCGCTGGAGTGGATGCGGGCGAACATCGCCGCGGGCCATCGTCCAAAGTGGATCGGGTTCTTCGCCCGCCGCCGGCCGCCGACATCATGACCGAGATCGCCGCCCGAACGGGCCGCAAGCCGACCGTCGAGGACCTGCGCGGGGTGGCGGCGGCCGAGCTCGTCGCCGCTGCCGACTCGATGAGCGGCGAGATGCGGTCCGGCGCCGGACGCTGGGGCGCGGCCGCGCACATCGCGGTCGGACTCTCGCCGGTCGTCGACGGTGAGGTGCTGCCTCGCGCACCGTTCGAGGCGCTGGCCGCCGGCGCGGGCTGTGAGGCCGGGCTGACCGTTGCCGGCGCCTCGACCGGTGATCCGCTCGCCTGCGATTCTCGCGCTCCGAGGGGGAGAAGGTGGCATGACCGGCAAATGGGGCGGGCGCACCGCTTTGCTCGCGGGCTTCTTCGTGATCCTGCTCGACACGACCATCGTGGCGGTGGCGAGCCCGGCGATCCAGGCCGAGCTGAAGCCCGACGTGGCCGGGTTGTTCTGGGTGACGGCCGGCTACCTGCTCGCGTTTTCGGTGCCGTTGCTCGTGCTCGGGCGGCTCGGTGACCGCTTCGGCCCCAAGCGGGTGTACCTCGTCGGGATGGCGGGCTTCGGGGTCGCGTCGGCGTTGTGCTCGCTGTCGCCTTCGGTCGGCTGGCTGATCGCGTTCCGGGTCCTGCAAGGCCTGGCCGCGGCGGCGATGGCGCCGCAGCCGCTCACGCTGATCCGGCGGCTCTTCGCCGAGGACGAACGCGGGCGCGCTCTCGGCGTGTGGGGTTCGGTCGCGGCGGCGGGCGCCCTGCTCGGGCCGGTCGCGGGCGGGCTGCTGACCGCGACGCTCGACTGGCGCTGGATCTTCTGGGTCAACGTGCCGCTCTGCGCGGTCGCGCTGCTGCTCGGCCTGCGCCTGACTCCCGGCAGCCCGGGCCGGGCCACGCGGTTCGACGTCCCGGGCGCGATGGCGAGCACGGCGGGGCTGAGTCTTCTCGTGTGGGCGCTGCTGTCGTGGCGTTCGCTGTCCCTGCTCGCCGCAGGCCTGTCCGCCGTGCTGCTGCTTTTCTTCTTCCGCAGGGAACGCGGCGAAGGCGAGGAAGCCCTTGCACCGCTGGAGCTCTACCGCTCGCCCGGGTATTCCTCGGCCAGCCTGGCGATGGCGGCGCTCGGCGCGACGGTGCTCGCCATGGCCCTGCCGACGATGCTCTACGTGCAGGACGTGCGCGGGTTCGGTCCCGTCGAAGGCGCGGCGGTCCTGGCGCCGGACGCCCTCGTCGCGATGGTCCTGTCCCCGTGGACCGGCCGCTGGGTCGACCGGATCGGTCCGCGGCGCCCGGCGGTGGCGGGGATGGTTCTGCTGACGGTGAGCCTGCTGATCGTGGGCCTGGTGGTCGTGCTGCGCCTCAACGCGTGGTGGGTCGCGGCCGGAGCCGCGGTGCTGGGCGCGGCCAACGCTCTGGCCTGGGCACCGCTGTCGGTCACCGCGATGGGGTCGGTCGCCCCGTCGATGGCGGGCGCCGCTTCGGGGCTGTTCAACACGGTGCGGCAGGTGGGCGCGGTCGCGGGCGTCGCGGCAACGGGGGCGATCCTCGCCGGACCGGCCGCCCGGCCCACTCCGGCGTTCGGCATGGTGTTCGGCTTGATCACGCTCACGGCCGTCGCGGGCACGGTCGCGGCCGTGCGCCTGCCGAAGACCCTGACCGAGGCCGAGGTGGCTACCGGAGAGCGGCTGCCGTGAACGTGGTCGATGAGGCCGAACCCCGGTCCCGCGCGGGTGGCGGCGTCGACCGGGCGCGTGACGATGGCCGCGATCAGGGCGCGATCCGGACGGCTTTCATGACGTGCGGTTCAGGGTCCGACCCGGTGGCAAGCCCGCTTTCCTGACGAGAGCGGACTTGCCGGAACCGGCTCAGCGGTGCGCGGGCACGGCGTCGGCCGTGGCGGCGTTGGCGCGCTGGGATTCGACGTCGGCCAGCCGCTGCCGCAGCGCGGAGGTCATGAGGTGCCAGGCGTCCGAACCCAGCACGAGGCGGCGCGGCGGGTGCGCCGAAACCGCCGCGCGCACGACGGCGGCGATCGTGTTCTCCTGGCTGTCCGTCATCTCCGACACGGGGATCGGTTCCCGGTCGGCCGGCCCGCCGCGGTACGGGGCGCTGACCGGCACGCGGTCGGCGGCGTCGAAGAAGCCCGTGCGGACCATGCCCGGCTCGATCAGCGTGGTGTCGATGCCGAACGGCGCGACCTCCTCGGCCAACGCCTCGAAGAAGCCCTCGATACCCCATTTCGTGGTGTGGTAGAGCGAAAACGCGGGGAAGGCGAGGTGCCCGCCCATGCTCGACAGCTGCAGCAGCCGGCCGCCGCCCTGCGCCCGCAGGTGGGGCACGACCGCGCGGGCGAGCTGGATCGAGCCGGTCAGGTTGGTGGCGATCATGCGGTCGATCTGCGCGTCGGTGAGGTCCTCGGCGGCGGCGAACACGCCGTGGCCCGCGTTGGACACGACCACGTCGATACGCCCGAACGCGGCGAACGCTTCGTCGACGACGGTGCGCAGCTGCGCGGTGTCGGTGACGTCCAGCGCGCGCACCCACAGACGGTCGCGGTAGCGGGCGGCGAGGTCGTCGAGCTGCCCGGGCCGGCGCAGGGTGGCGGCGACGCGGTCGCCGCGCGCCAGCGCCTGCTCCACGAGCTCGCGGCCCATCCCGCGCGACGCTCCGGTCACGAACCAGGTGTTGCTGTTCGGTGTGATGTCCATACTGGGGAGAACCCGTTGCACGGGGCGAAAAATCCATCCGGGAGATGAGAGTACCGGATCGCCACGATACGGTTGACGCATGAGTGAGCTGACCTTGGCGGGATTGCGGGTCGTCCGGGAGATCGCCTTGAGCGGATCGTTCACCGCGGCCGCGCGGCTGCTGGGCTACTCGCAGCCGGCGATTTCGCGCCAGGTCGCGGCGATGGAGGCGGCGGCGGGGCAGGAGCTGTTCGTCCGCGAGGGCCGCGGCGTGCGGGTCAGCGCGGCCGGCGCCGTCGTGGTCGAGCACGCGGGCCGGATCCTCGCCGGGATGCGGGCGCTGGAACAGGATCTCGCGGGCCTGGACGACCGGCTCGCCGGCCGCGTCCGGCTCGGCGCCTACCCGTCGGCGACTGCCGTGCTGGTGCCCCGCTCCGTCGCTCGGCTGCGCACCGAGCACCCGGGCCTGGAGGTGGCGCTGACTGAAGCGGCGACGCCCACGCTGCTGCGGTACCTGCGGGCCCGGCGGCTGGACGTGGCCGTGATCGGCGTCGGCGCCGGGCTGCCCGACTACGACCTGGCCGGGCTCGACCAGGAGGTCGTGTCGGCCGGCGGCCTGTGCGTCGCGGTCCCTTCGGGGCATCGGCTGGCCGGCACCGACGTGGTCCCCGTGGCCGAGCTGGCGGGGGAGACCTGGATCGCCGGCGGGCCCGGCCACGGCGACGATCCCCAGTTCCGCGCCTGGCCGACACTCGCCGAGCCCGTGATCGGCCACACCGTGCGTGGGTGGCCGGCGCGGCTGGGCCTGGTCGCCGCGGGGCTGGGTGTGTGCCTGATGCCCGAGGTTGCCGCGCTGTCCGTTCCGGCCGGCGTGGTCGCCGTCGGCGTCGACGACCCGGGCTGGCCGGGCCGCCGGACGGTCGCCGTGTTCCCGGCGGTGCGCAGCGCGGAAGCCGAGGGTGTGGTCGCCGCCTTGCGCCAGGCCGGAGACGACCTCCGGGCCGGCCGAGCGGCTTCGTGAGAGGGGCGCTTGCCCGAAGCTCACGCGAGTGGGCCGGTTCGGTTCCGTGCTTGATGCGCCGTCCCTATGGGCTCATGGTGAAAGGCAGTCAGCACGGAAAAAGAATGGATGGATCGCGCGTGAGCGGGCCCTTACGCTCGATCGCATGACTACCAAGAAGCAGGCGGCCGACGCGGTCCTCGAGGCCAAGGTCCGGCTCGGGCTCACCTGGGCCGAAATCGCCGATGCCCTCGACGCTCCCCTGGCGTGGACGACGTCGGCGCTGCTCGGGCAGCACCCGGTGCCCGCGGACAAAGCGGCGAAGGCCGTCGCGATCCTGGAGTTGGGCGACGACGTCGCGCAGGCGCTGCGGCTCCAGCCGACGCGCGGCGCACTCGAGGAAGCCGTGCCGACCGACCCGACGATCTACCGCTTCTACGAGGTCCTGCAGGTGTACGGCCCCACCATCAAGGAGCTGATCCACGAGCAGTTCGGCGACGGCATCATGAGCGCCATCAACTTCAAGATCGACGTCGGCCGCCGCGAAGACCCGGGCGGCGAGCGCGTGGTCGTGACGCTCGACGGGAAGTTCCTGAAGTACCAGTGGGGCTGAGTGCCCGCGGGCGTGACCGGATCGCCTGGCCCCGCTCAGGGCAAGGCGATCCGGCGCCGGGCAGCTACGAAGCCGACCACACGGCGAGGACGTTGCCTTCCGGGTCCCGGAAATGGAACCGCCGCCCGCCCGGGAAGTCGTAGGCCGGTTCGACGATCGTGCCTCCCGCGGCGACGACGGACGTTTCACTCGCGCCCAGGTCGTCCGAGTACAGGATGCAGAGCGGCCCGCCCGCGGCGACCTCGTCGTCGACGCGAAAGCCGCCGACCTCCGGGTACGCCTCGGCCGGATCGGCCCGGATGCCGGCGTACCCGGGCCCGTAGGCGTTGAAGCCCCAGCCGAACGCGGCGCGGTAGAACGCCGTCGCGCGGTCGAGGTCGGTCACGGCGAACTCCGTGTAGTCCAGTCGGTGGTGCGTCGAAGCCATGACGATCCTCTCGGTCGGCTCGGTGGCCTCGCCCATCCTGTTCGCCGCCACCGACAAAAGCGTCAGGCCGGCCGGTAGGTGAGGAGAACGAGGCTTTCCCCGACGGTCCTCGTGACCACCAGCCGCATCGGTTTCACCGCGCTCGTCTCGCCGAAGAGCCGTTCGCCCGCGCCGACCACGACCGGGTAGGTCATCAGGCGCAGCTCGTCGACGAGATCCCGCTCGGCCAGGGTGTGCGCCAGCCGGCTGCTGCCGTAGACGACGAGGTCGCCGTGCACCTCCTGCTTCAGTTCCGGGACTTCCGCGGCCTTCACGACCGTCGAGTTGGTCCACTCGGGACCGTCGAGGGCGGAGGAGGAGACGACGTACTTCGGCAGAGCGCGCAGCCGGTCCGCCCAGGCGCCGTCGCGGGACTCCCAGCCCCGCGCGACGAACCACGCGTGGGTGCGCCGCCCCATCAGCAGGGCCGCGGCACTCACCGCTTCTTCGAACTCGACCTTCGCCCAGGCCTCCCGGTCCGCGTCCCCGATGCACGTGAACCAGCTGCCCCGTCCGAGGCCGTCCTCGCCGGTCGGGTCCTCGACGACTCCGTCGAGCGAGACGTTCTCGCTGATGACGATCTTTCCCATGGCCGTTCTCCCTTTTGTTGTCGGCTGTCGGGGATACCGACGCCGCGGGATCGGGAAAAGGGGCGCACCGTCCCCTTCGCGCCCCGGCCGGCGTCAAGACAGGATGGGAACGCCGACCGGAGAGAGGTGGCCATGGAACGGGCGAGGACCGACCTGCTCAGCCGGGCGAGGGGTGGTGACGGCGAGGCCTTCCGGGCGCTGACCGAACCGCACCGGCGCGAGCTGCAGGTGCACTGTTACCGGATGTTCGGCTCGTTCCAGGACGCCGAGGACGCCCTGCAGGACACGCTGCTGTCCGCCTGGCGGGGCTTGAGCGGGTTCGACGGCCGCGCGTCGATCCGCACCTGGCTCTACCGGATCGCCACCAACCGGTGCCTCAGCGCCCTGCGCGCGGCGAAGCGCCGCCCGGCCAAGGAGTGGGACATCCCCGGCGTCGAACCGCCGGAACCCACGCGGCTCGGCGAGGTCGCGTGGCTCGAGCCCTATCCCGACGCCCTCCTCGACGGCGCGATCGCCGTGCCGCTCGGCCCGGAGGCCCGCTACGAGCAGGCCGAGTCGATCTCCCTGGCCTTCGTGACCGCCCTGCAGGCGCTGCCGCCGCGGCAGCTGGCCGTCCTGATCCTGCGCGACGTCCTCGGGTTCCCCGCCGCCGAGGTGGCGGGCATGCTGGACACCACCGTGGAGTCGGTCAAGAGCGCTCTCAAACGGGCGCGCGCCGGTCTGCCGCGACGGCGGCCGACGGTCACCGAACCCGCTCCCGCCGCCGGCTCGCCCGCGGAGGACGCGCTCGTGGCGAGGTTCGTCAGCGCATACGAGACCGCCGACATCGCCGCGCTGGTGACACTGCTGACCGACGACGCGTTCATGTCGATGCCGCCGCTGCCCTTCGAATACGAAGGCCGCGAGGTCGTGGGCCACTTCTGCGCGAGCCTGTTCGGCGCGGGCCGCCGCTTCGACCTCGTGCCGACGCGCGCCAACGGCCAGCCCGCGTTCGGCGCCTACCTGCGCACCCCGGGCGGCGTCCGCCACGGCACCGGCCTCTACGTCCTCACCCTGACGGGTGACCGGATCTGCGGGATGAGCCGGTTCGAGAACAGTGTGTTCCCGGCGTTCGGGCTCCCGCGCTCGCTCCCGGACCGGTAACCGGGGCGGGCCTGAGCCGACGGTCACCCGTCACCGGCACAGTCATCTGTCTGGCGCTGTGCGGACTCGTCCCGGCGACGATGGTCCCCGTCAACCAGGGCGAGCCCGGAAAGCCGGGCCGCCGAACGAACGGAGACCACCCATGCCGACGATCACCACCGCCGACGGTGTCGAGATCTTCTACAAGGATTGGGGCACCGGGCAGCCGATCGTCTTCAGCCACGGCTGGCCGCTGTCGTCGGACGACTGGGACACCCAGATGCTGTTCTTCCTGCAGCAGGGCTATCGCGTCATCGCCCACGACCGGCGCGGTCACGGCCGCTCGGCGCAGGTCGCCGAGGGACACGACCTCGACCACTACGCCGACGACCTCGCCGAGGTCACCGCGCACCTCGACCTGCACGACGCCATCCACATCGGACACTCCACCGGCGGCGGCGAGGTCGTGCGTTACCTGGCCCGCCACGGCGAGTCCCGCGTCGCGAAGGCGGCCATCCTCGCCGCCATCCCGCCGCTGATGCTGCAGACCGAGGCCAACCCCGGCGGGCTGCCCCTGAGCGTCTTCGACGACATGCAGGCCCAGCTCGCGGCCAACCGGTCCGAGTTCTTCCGCGCGGTGGCCTCGGGTCCGTTCTACGGCTTCAATCGGCCGGGCGCCGAGCCGTCCGAGGCGCTCATCCAGAACTGGTGGCGCCAGGGCATGATGGGCTCCGCGCTGGCCCACTACGAAGGCGTCGTCGCGTTCTCCCGAACCGACCAGACCGAGGACCTGAAGAAGATCACCGTGCCGACGCTGGTCATGCACGGTGACGACGACCAGGTCGTGCCGTACGAGGACGCGGCCCTGCTGTCGGTGAAGCTGCTGAAGAACGGCACGCTCAAGATCTACCCGGGCTTCCCGCACGGCATGCCGACCACCGAGGCCGCGACGATCAACGCCGACCTGCTCGAGTTCATCCGCTCCTGATCCCTCCGCGCACCGGCTCCGGGTGCGGCCCGGACCGGCGACCGTCGGTGCCCCAGTCATCTGACGGGCGCTGGCCCGGGCCCGCCCCGCCGACGATGGTCCCCACCACGACTGCGGAGGCACGATGAGCTCGACGGACAGACCCGGCGCGGTGATGCGCGCGGCGTACTACGAAAAGCAAGGCCCGGCCCGGGAAGTCCTGCAGGTCGGTGAGGTGCCCGTCCCGGAGCCGGGGCCGGACGAGGTCCGGGTCAGGGTGGTCGTCTCCGGCATCCACGTCGGCGACGTCGGGAAGCGGCGCGGCTACTGGGGCTCGACGATGGCCTACCCGCGCGTGATCCCGCACGGCGACGGCGCCGGGGTCGTCGACGCGGTGGGCGAGTGCGTCGACCCGGCCCGTATCGGCGAGCGTGTGTGGGTGTACCTCGCCCAGTCCTACCGCCCGTTCGGCACCGCGGCCGAGTACACCGTCGTGCCCGCCCGGCACGCCGTCGCGCTGCCGGACGAGGTAGACCTGGACCAGGGTGCCCTGCTCGGCATCCCGGGCATCACCGGACACCGCGCCGTGTTCGCCGGCGGCCCCGTCGAGGGCCTGACCGTGCTCGTGACCGCGCCGCTGGGCGGAGTGGGCCGCGCGGCGCTCGCCGTGGCCCGCCGTGGCGGCGCCACCGTGCTCGCGACCGTGCGGCACGCCGACCAGGTCGACGCCGCGCTGCGGGCCGGCGCCCACCACGTTGTCAACGTGCGTGAGGGCAACGCCGCCGAGAAGATCCGGGCGATCGCCCCCGAGGGCGTCGACCGCATCGCCGAAACGGACCTCGCCGGCAACGCGACGCTGGACGTCGAGGTCCTCAAGTACCACGGCTCGATCGCGACCTACGCGACGAGCAACGCCGATGCGCCGCTGCCCTACTGGCCCGCCGCGTTCAAGAACATCACCGTGCAGTTCCTGAGCAACGACGACTTCCCCGAGTCCGCCAACGTCGCCGCCGCGGCCGACCTGACCGCGGCCGTCGCCGCGGGCGACCTGCGCTACCCGATCGCCGGGCGGTTCCCGCTCGACCAGGTCGCCGAAGCCCAGGACGCCACCGAGAAGGCCGGCGCAACCGGACGGATCGTGCTCGACATCTGAGATCGAACGGAGACCCCATGGAGCACCCAGACCACTCGGCCATCGCGGGTGCCGCGACCGGCGGGCACCTTTCGCAGCGACAGATCCTCACCGTGTTGTCCGGGCTGATGCTCGGCATGCTGCTCGCGGCACTGGACCAGACGATCGTGTCGTCGGCGATGAAGACGATCGCGGACGAGCTGCACGGGCAGAGCCTGCAGGCGTGGGCGACGACGGCGTACCTGATCACCGCGACGCTCTCGACGCCGCTCTACGGCAAGCTGTCCGACCTGTTCGGCCGCAAACCCATGTACCTCACGTCGATCTCCGTCTTCCTGGCGGGCTCGCTCGCCAGCGGAACGGCGACGTCGATGTACGAACTCGCCGCGTTCCGCGCCGTGCAGGGCCTCGGCGCGGGTGGTCTCATGTCCCTCGGGCTCGCGATCATCACGGACATCACCTCGCCGCGGGAGCGCAGCAAGTACCAGGGGTACTTCACGGCGGTCTTCGGCATCTCCAGCGTGGCCGGTCCGGTGGTCGGCGGGTTCTTCGCCGGGGCCGGCACGGTCGCGGGGATCACGGGCTGGCGCTGGGTGTTCCTGGTCAACGTGCCCATTGGGCTGATCGCGCTGTTCGTGGTCAACAAGGTGCTGAACCTCCCCACGACGAAGGTCCACCAGCGCATCGACTTCCTCGGCGCCGGCGCGCTCGTCCTCGGCATCGTGCCCCTGCTGCTCGTGGCCGAGCAGGGCCGGGACTGGGGCTGGGGTTCGCCCGCGTCGATCGCGATGTTCGTGGTCGGCGTGGGCGGGGTGGCGCTGTTCGTGCTGCAGGAACGCCGGATGGGGGACGCGGCCCTGCTGCCGTTGCGGCTCTTCGGCTGTTCGGAGTTCCGCGTGGCCACGGTGGTCACGGTGATCGTGGGCATCGGGATGTTCGGCGCCATGTTGTCGTTGCCGCTGTACCTGCAGATCGTGAAGGGCGCGACGCCGACGGCGGCCGGCCTGCAGATGCTCACGCTCACAGCGGGCATGATGATCTCCAGTACCGTGTGCGGGCTGGTGACCACGAAAACCGGGCGCTACAAGGTTTTCGCGGTCGTCGGGCTCGGGCTGCTGACCGCGTCGATGTTCGGGCTCGCCACGATCGGCGTGGACACCCCGGTCACCGTCGTCATGGGCATCGCGTTCGTGATCGGGCTGGGGCTCGGCGCTTCGATGCAGACGCTCACCCTGGCCGCGACCAACGACGTGCTGCCCGGCGACATCGGCGTGGCGACCTCGGCGTCGACCTTCTTCCGCCAGATCGGCGGCACGGTGGGTGCCGCGGTGTTCCTGTCGATCCTGTTCAGCACCGTCGGCGGCAGCATCGCCTCGGCGCTGCGCGCGGCCGCGGCTTCGCCGGCCTACGTCGCGGCTGTGGCCCGGCACCCCGGGTTCGCGCAGCAGCTGAGCGGTGGCGTCGACGTCAACGACACGTCGTTCCTCAAGACCCTCGACCCGGTCCTGGCCCACCCGATCCTGGAGGGCTTCGCCGGGTCCATGCGCTTGGTGTTCCTCATCGGCGGGATCGTGGCGGCGGTGGCGTTCGGCGTGGTGTGGCTGCTCGAGGAAAAGCCCCTCTCGGACAAGTCGGCGATGGAACGGCGGACCTCGGAGGCGGAAGGGGCCGGCGCCCCCGAGCCCGCCGTGTGACGTCAGTGAGCGGGCACCGGGGCGCTCCACTCGACGAGCATGCTCACCGGGCCGCGGAACGAGATGTTGCGCGGATAGCGCACGTCCTGGCCTGCGGCGAGCCGCAGATCCGGGAACCGCTGCGAAAGGTGCCGGAGCACGATCTCCGTCTCGACCCGGGCGAGCAACTGGCCCAGGCAGTAGTGGATGCCCCGGCCGAAGGAGAGCTGGACCTTCGCGTTCGCGCGGTGGATCTCGAACTCCTCCGGCTCAGCGAACACGGCCGGGTCGTGGTTGGCCGCGCCGAGGCCCAGCACCAGCCGCGCGCCGTCGGGCACGACGGTGTCGCCGATCGTCACCTCGCGGGTGGTGACGCGCCGCCAGGCGATCACCGACGAGTCGTAGCGCAGGGTTTCCTGCACGGCCCCGGCGATGGTCTCGGGGTCACGGCCGATCTCAGCCCACAGTTGCGGGCGGGAGAGCAGGTGGCGCAGCGCGTTGCCGATCAGGTTGGTCGTGGTCTCGTGCCCGGCGAAGCTCAGGGCGAACACGATGCTCGCGACCTCGCGGTCGTCGAGGGCGCCGGGGTCGGTTTCTCGCTGGCGAAGCAGATCGCTGGTGAGATCGTCGCCGAGGTCGTGCTTGCGCGTCTCGACGTAGTGCTCGCAGTAGTCCCAGAACCGGACGATGTTGGTCGTGGCCCGCAGTTGGTACTCGGCGTCGGGCCGGCCCCAGTTGATCTCCAGCTTCTCGCCGCACCAGGCCTTCAGCTGTTCGCTGTCCTCGTCCGGGAAGCCGAGCAGGCGGAAGAGGGTCAACGCGGGGAGGGGAAACGTCAGGGCCTCGACGATGTCCACGCGGCCCCGGCCGGCGAACGCGTCGACCAGCTCGGTCGTGAACTGCTCGATCCGCGGCGCCAGCTGCGCCATCCGGCGCGGCGAGAACAGCGGCGCCAGCAGACGCCGGACCCGGGAATGGCCCGGGGGATCGAAGTTCGAGAGCACCGGGGTGTTGCGCAGTCCGTTGTGGAGGATGCCGCTCGCTTCCTCGGTGAGGCCGGAGAGCGGAGCCTGCGCGTTGGCCGCGGAGAACGTCGCCGGGTCGGCCAGGATCGCCGCGATGTCGGCGTAGCGCGTGACGAGCCAGTGGTCCAGCGACGGCACGTAGTGCACCGGTGCCTGCTCACGCAGGAGGTTGAGCTCGGGGTAGGGGCTGCTCAGGTAGCTCTCGGCGAGCGGGTCGAAGTCGTGGGCGACGGGGCAGCCGGACGTGCTCGTCATGGGATCGGGTTCCCTCCATTGTGGGCGGTCCCCGAGGGCGTGGGTTCGCCGTCCGGGTCGCTCGGCGGGCGACCCGGCGCCGCGGGCGGCCCGGGTCGGTGCAAGGGTGAAACGAGGTTAGGCCGCGCGAGCCATGCCCAGCCAATGCCTAAATCGCCGCCTGCCATGCCCCCGCGCACATAGCGGCCGACGCCGTTTCACCGGACCGCACTGGCCGCCCGGCGCGGTTGCCGGGGCGCCATGCCTGGCGACGACCCGGCGGCCGGTCGGCACGACCCGTCTGGGGACGCCGGCCGGTGTCGGCGGCGTCGGGAAACCAGGCTGGCGTTGCGGGCCGCCGACAACGTGCGCCGCCTGTTCTCGGACGGCGGCTTGCTGGTGGAGCCGGCGGACGCCTCGCTCCGGGCGTCGTCGTCGCCGACAAGCTCGGTCTGCGGGCTCTGGTGGGCGGACGGTGCACGCGCGCATGGCCGCTTCGGTGTGATCCCTTTCGGTATCCACTGTGGACACCGATTGGTCAGATCGCGTAGCGCCAGCCAGTGAGGGCGTAGGCGCTGAACCAGCAGCCGACGAGGACGACGCCGGCGGTCGCCGCGATGGCGGTGCTCCGCCGGCGTCCGGTGAGGCCTTGGGCGAGCGGCAGCAGCAGGACGAAACCGGGCAGCAGGAACCGCGCCTTCGCGAACGGGATGCCCGCGGTGCCGGCCACGAGCACCACCATGCCCACGCCGAACAGGATCAGCGGCCACCAGCTCGGGCGCTCGCGCAGCCTGAGCAGGAGCAGCACGGCCGCGATGATCGCGAGGAACACCACGAAGACGTTCCCGACCTCCATCACCGACCGGCCTTGCACGAGTTGCCGGCCGACGAAGCCGAAGGTCTCCGCGCCGGCGTCGAAGCGCGTGTTCCACCCGTGCCACTCGAGGTCGAACCAGCCGAACAGGCTGCCCGTCCGGTTCGCGACCCACAGCCAGTAGCCGACCAGCCCGACCGGCGCCGCGGCCGCGGCCACGAGCGGCGCCGGCCGCGGTGCCCGCACGAAAGCCACCACACCGGCGAACACGACCACCCCCACCAGCACCACTGCCGTCGGCCGCGTCAACCCGGCGGCGACACAGCACAATGCGGCCAGGGCCCACCGCTTCTCGACGAGCCCGACGAGCGCCCACGCCACGAACGCCGTGAACAGGGCTTCCGTGTAGACCATCGAGAGCGTGATCGACAGCGGCGCGCCCGCCCACAGCGCGACGAGCAGCAGCCCGGTGCGCTCCTCGCCGGCCCTTTTGCCCAGGCGGTAGACGCCCAGCGCCGCCACGATCCCCGCGATGGCGCTGATCAGCAGCCCGGCGGTGGTGCTGTCGAGCCCGGTGCCGGTCGCCAACGCGTGCATGAGGAACGGGTACAACGGGAAAAACGCCAGCGGCGTGTTCGGGGCGAAGTTCCCGGCGGCGTCGACGAGCCCGTGGGTGATCCCGCTGTAGCCGTCGTCCGCGATCGCCAGGTACCACTGCCCGTCCCACGCGGTGAGCCGGTCGAGCAACGGCTGCCCGGTACTCGACGCGAACAACGCCAGCACCACCACCCCGACCACTCGCACCGCGAGGTACACCCCGGCGGCACGCAGGTAACCGAGCCGCGCGGAGGCTCCGGTGGGGGTCGTGGCCGGAGTCGGGGCGGACAACAACGTGGTCATGGCGGGTTTCCGTTCAGGGGCAGCGCGTGGTCGGCGCTGTTGGGCTGGTTCGGCGGTCACGACGTGGTGGTCGGTGGCAGGCGGTGGCTGGTCGGCGAGAAGCCGGGGCTCGCGGGGGAGTGGGAGGTCACCATGGCGGGGGTCGTGCCCGGTGGGGGCGGGGTGTGGGTGGTGTACGTGACGGTGGGGGTCGTGGTGGAGGTGGCGGGGGGCGGGGGTGGCGCGGCGGGGCCCAGGTGCTCAGGGGGCTGGGCGCGCAGGAGCAGGGGGACGAGCACGAGGGCCGCGGTGGCCAGTGCGCTGCCGGAGCTAGCCAGGCCGCGGCGGAGGGCGCGGTGGCGGCGGCCCCGGCGCAGCGCCGAAGAGAGGGTGGCGTCGAGGTCGGTGGGGGTCCGGCTGTCGGGGCCGGCCAGGTGGATGAGGACGCGTGCCTGTTCTTCGTTCATCGCTCGCTCTCCTCGGGGAACGGGTCGCGGAAACCCGGCGGGCCGAGCGCGCGTTTGAGCGTGGCGAGGCCGCGGGCGGTCTGGCTTTTCACGGTGCCCTCGCTGCACCCGAGGGCGGTGGCCGTCTCGCCGACGCTGAGGTCGTTCCAGAAGCGCAGCACGAGCACGGCCCGCTGCCGCGGCGGCACCTGCGCCAGCGCCGCGCGCACGGCGAGCCGGCCGGCGTGGTCGGTTTCGGGCAGAGCGGTGGTGTCGGGCGGGGCGGAGGAGGTCAGTTCCAGCTGGCGCCACTTGCGCCGGTTCTCCCGCACGAATGTGCGCACGAGCACGGTGCGCGCGTAGGCGTCGAGGCCACCCTGGCGCACCAGGCGCGGCCAGATCACGTAGAGCTTGACGAGGGTGGTCTGCACCAGGTCGTCGGCGCGGTGCCATTCGCCGCTGAGCACATACGCGGTGGTCCGCAGCGCCGAGGCACGACTGTGCACGAATGCGGTGTAGTCCGCCTCCCAGTCCCGGTGACCCACTGCGCTGCTCCTCGATCGGACCGCCGGTCAGCAGCCCTCACTCCACAAAGGCCATGGACCGGCCCTGCGGTTGCACGGGATTCGAGTGACGCGCGTCACCACGGCGAACACAGCAGAACGCCCGTGACCGGAGAAGTGCGGTCACGGGCGTGGCGGAGGGAAATACGTCCGGTGTGGACTGTTACGCCGGGACGGACCAGCGCTGGTTGGGGCCGCCCGAGCAGGTCCAGATCTGCAGCTTGGTGCCGTTGGCCGTCGAACCGTCCCTCACGTCCAGGCACTTGCCGCTGCCCGCGTTGACCAGCGAGCCGTTCGCGCCGGTCGACCACTTCTGGTTGGGCGCGCCGAAGCAGTCCCAGAGCTGGACCGCCGTGCCGTCGGCGGTGCCGTTGCCGCTGACGTCGAGGCACTTGCCCAGGCCGCGGACGGTGCCGTCACTGGAGAGCGTCCACTGCTGGTTCGGGCCCGACGTGCAGTCCCACAGCTGCGGCTGGTTGCCGTTGACGGTCGAGCCGCCCGTGACGTCGAGGCACTTCCCGCCGAGGCCGGAGATCGGGCCGGTGCGGCCGGTGGGTGGGGGAGTGGTGGTGCCGCCGCCGCTGCCGGGCCAGGTGAACGTGGCCATCGAGCCGCCGGGCAGCTGGTAGCCGAAGGACTGGCCGCCGAAGGAGACCTGGAAGTTCTGCGTGCCGCCGGTGTTGAGCGCGACGAGCACGATCGTGCCGTCCGGGTTGCGGAACGCGACGTTTTCGACACCGCCCTCGCCGTAGCCGGTCGAGTCGATCCGCACGGCACCGGGCTGCACGAACTTGCTCAGGTGCCCCAGCACGTAGTACTCGGCGTTGTAGGAGACGTTGCTGCCGGTGACGGTCGCGACGCCGTTGCAGTTGCCGCAGCTGCCGATGACCGGGCCGTGGTTGTTGTCCAGCGCCATGTTCCACAGCGCGACGGTGCGCGCGTAGTTGCGCGGGGCGCCGATCGTGAGGTTCATGCCCTGCCACCGCAGCGTGTCGGCGAAGGTGTTCGCGACGTTGTCGGAGTCGTGGCCGGAGCACTCGGTGAAGAAGATGTCCTTGTGCTGGTCGTTGAACACCTTGGACTGGGCCGACGGGTCACCGCCGTAGCAGTGCCACGCCGAGCCGGCCACGTTGCTGCCGGCCTGGTTGTTCACCTGTTCGGCGAAGTCCGTGACGTCCCAGTTGTGGTCGTAGCCCAGGATCTTCGCCGGCAGGCCCGCCGCGCGCAGCTTCGGCGCCAGGGTGTTGATGATGTTCGCCTGCTGGGCGGGCTCCATGTACATGCTGGGGTAGCCGGGCGCGGAGAACCGCGGCTCGTTCTGCACGCTCAGGTAGTCGATCGGCACCCCCGCCGCCCCGTAGGCCTGCGTGAACTTCACCAGGTAGTCGGCGAAAACCCCGTTCTGGTCGCTGCGCAGCGAGCCGCCGATGAGGTTGTTGTTGTCCTTCATCCACGCCGACCCGCTCCACGGCGTGGCCATGACCGACAGCTTCGGGTTCAGGCTCTTGGCCTGCTTGACCAGCGGCAGGATGTAGGAGTTGTCGTGCGCCACGGAAAACCGCGTGAGAGCCGGGTCCGCCGCGCCGTGTCGTAGGTGTAGAAGTTGCTGTGCGAGAAGTCCGACGCGCCGATGGGCTGGCGCAGGAAACTCAACCCGATCCCGCTGGTCGTGTTGAACAGCGAGTTCATGATCTCGTCACGCCGCGGCGAGTTGCTGATGTTCCACGCGGCCGAGTCCGTGAACGACGCGCCGAAGCCCACCATCGACTGGTAGGTGGTGTTGGGGTTCACCGTGATCACCGGCCCGCTGCCGCCGGAGCCGAACGACACGTTTCCCTGCTGTTTCAACAGGTTCGAGCGGTCGGCGGTGGTGAGGCACACGCCCGCGGTGGTGGCCGCGTGCGCGGCCGGCGCGGGCGCGGCGAGGTAGGCTCCGGCGCTCGCGGTGGCGACGACGGCCGCGGCCGTGATCCGCCAGCGCGTGCGAGCCGGTCTCGGCTGGGTGACTGTGCCTGACATTCCGCTCCTCGGTGGGATCAGGAGCACGCTCGCGGGGAGCGGCTCGTCTCCTGCCACAGTGGCGGCTGTCCGGCAGTTTTCAGTGGCGCCTCGAGGTGAGGCGGGCGCCGGTCGGAGGTTCCCGGCCGGCAGCCCGGCAATGGTAAATTTCCATTACGAACGGTGTCAAGGCGCCGATCGACGGTTCCTCACACGGCGGTGAGGAACGAGCTCGCGACCGCCGGCCGTTCGCTGTGGAGGAACCGCTCCCAGACGCGACGGAGGTCGGTGAGGTCGGCGACCCCGTCCGGCGCACCCTCGAGCATCCCGGCTCCCTTGAACGCCGCGTGCGTGCCGAAGAGGAACGGGAGGTCGATGCAGTGGCAGGCGCCGTACGGGTTGCCCGGCGCGGCCCAGTCGAAGCGCAGCAGCGTCGCGCCGGGGCCGAACCGCTCGGCCAGCCGCGGGAGTTCTCCGCTGAACAGCGCGGAAGTACCCTGCTCGACCGCGTCCGCGTCGGCGCCGGGGTTGTAGGCGCGGACCTCCTCGCGGGTCCAGCTGATCAGGGCGGGACCCGGCTTCACGGCGGTGATCAGGTCGCCGGCGACGAGGTGCTGGTCGGCCACGAGCTGAAAGGGCGTCGAGACCTGCCCTCGCGTGCGTTCGGAGAACGTCGCGAACCCGTCGAGCAACCGGGCCGCGGGCATCGTCGCGAGTTCCCGCGGATCGCTCGACCCGACGGCGTCGAAGAACTTCTCCGCCCAGCCCGCGGCTTCGTCGCGGGTTTGCGGGACGAGGCTCACGGGCGCGCTCTGCAGTGCGACCCGGTGCACCAGACCGGCGGCCGCCGGCGCGGACCACAGCGCGAGCGCCGACTGCCCGCCCGCCGACTGGCCGCCGACCGTGACGCGCGCGGGGTCCCCGCCGAACGCGGAGATGTTGTCCCGCACCCATTCCAGCGCCGTGAGCTGGTCGGCGACGCCGAGGTTCGGCGGGGCGACCCCGTCGAAAGCGAGGAACCCGAACACGCCCAGCCGGTAGTTAACCGTGACGACCACGGCGTCGGCGTCGTCCGCGAGCCGGGTGCCGTCGTACCAGTCCTGGCCGCCGGAGCCGGTGAGGAACCCGCCGCCGTGGAACCACACGAGCACGGGCCGCGATCCGGCGACCGACGGCGTGAAAACGTTGAGCGACAAGCAGTCTTCCGACTGCGGCAGCGTCATCGGCCCGATCACCGGGTCGAGGCGCGAGGTCGGCTGCACCGCCGCGGGAGCGGCCTGAAGCGCCGCGTGCACGCCTGTCCATCCGGGTGCGGGCGCCGGTGGCCGGAATCGCTGCGCGGTCGCGTACGGAATTCCGCGGAAAGCGCCGTTCGTGCCCCGGACTTTGCCGCCCGCGGTCTCGACGATGATCACGTCAGCCTTTCGGGGAATCGGTGAGGACGTCCGCGACCTGGTCGGGAGCGGACAGGAAGGCCGAATGCGACGTGGTGAGATCGAAAACGCTGGTCCGGTTTCCGGGGAATGCCGCATCGGCCTGGCTGACGAAAAGCGTCTGCAGCTCGGCGGGAATAGTGCGGTCCTGTGTGCACCGGATGTACGTGCGGGGAACCGAACCCCAGCCCGATCCGGTGAGCGTCGTGCTTTCCACCACCATCGCCACGGGTGCGTCGCAGCTGAGCATCGCGATCGCGGCTGCCGCTTTCGGTTCTTCGACGTCGCCGTAGAACGCCTCGCGGATGGCCTTTTGTACCTCGGGGTCCGGATTGCCGGGGTCGATCCGCAGTGCGCCGGTGCTTTCGGGGTCGCCGACCAGCAGTGTCATGAAGCGGTTGCTCTGCCCTTCCGGCAGCGACGGGTACACCAGGCACGGCGTGTCGGAGGCCGGCATGTACGCGGCGAGGTAGTAGAGGTGCGCGAAGAGTCCGGGTTCGCGTTCCGCCGCCCTGGTCAGCACCGCGCCGCCCATGCTGTGGGCGACCGCGGGAAGCCGCCGCCCGCCGCCGATCGCCTTGAGCCGGCCGATCAGAAGGTCGGCCGCCGCGTCCAGGCCGATCCCGAAGACCGGCGACGGTTCGGTGGCGAACGCGCCGGCGTCGAAGGGCCGGCGCGTGGCCGACTCGGGTGCCACGGCGTGCAGTCCGTGCGCGGCCAGGTCCACCGCGACGGCCGCGCGTCCTCGCGCGGCGAGCTCGGTGATCACTTCCGACCACGCCCACGAGCCGTGGTAGAAGCCGTTCAGCAGAACGATCGGGGCATCCGCCACAGTATTTTCTTCCACAACCGCACGATTGTGCCCGGAACCGGCCGGGGAAACCACGCGTGATCGAGTCAGTTTCTGTCGCCGTCGGATCACGCGCCGACGCTGGTGCGGGCCGGTACGAATGCCGGTGAAGCTGTTGTACAGTCACGACTATTGACGACCATCCCGTGTGCGGAGACCGGAAACGGAGCACGCCGGAGAGGAGCATCAGGTGCTGGAGAAACGCAGGCTGGTCATCCGGCCGCCCCACGATCTCGGCGGGTTGCCGGAAGGGCGGCTCGTCCGCTCCGAGCACGACATGACGCCGTTCGAAAAGAGCTGCCACGCGCTGCTGAACGTGCTCGACAGGCACAAATTGGTGAACACCGAGGAAAAACGCCGTGGTGTGGAGGATCTCGGGTCGGAGATCATCGGCAAGCTCACCTACTACGAGCGGTGGGCGGTTTCGGCGTCGAAGGTCCTGATCGAGAAGAAGATCATCACCAGTGAAGAGCTGGGGAAGAAGATGACCGAGATCCGCGAGCGGCTGACGGAGGACTGAGGGCCGTCCGTCCGATGTGGTCGAGATCGAGATCTACGAGCATTGGCTGGAGCCTGTCCCGAACGCCGTGAACGAACAGGAGTGACCGTGGCCGCACATACGCATGAAGGCGCGCACGAGCATGAGGATCCGCATGCGCCGATCGAGGCGGCTGCGGGGGAGCCGGATTATTTTGATGTGCTGCAGATGGCGGTTCGTGAGTTGATGGTCGAGAAGGGTTTGATCGGGGCGGGTGAGGTCCGTGCCATGATCGAGACGCTGGATGCGCATGAGCCGTCTCGTGGTGCTGCTTTGGTGGCGCGGGCGTGGTCTGATCCGGGGTTCAAGGAGCGGTTGCTGGCTGATGGTACGGCTGCGATCGTGGAGTTCGGGATCGACAACTATGACGGTACGAAGCTGATCGTTTTGGAGCAGACGCCGGATACGCACAATCTGGTGGTGTGCACGTTGTGTTCGTGTTATCCGCGTCCGGTGCTGGGTTTGCCGCCGGATTGGTACAAGAGTCGTCCGTATCGTGCTCGTGCGGTGCGGGAGCCGCGGGCGTTGTTGGCGGAGTTCGGTACCGAGGTTCCTGACGAGGTCGCGATCCGGGTGCATGACAGCACGGCGAACATGCGTTATCTCGTGCTTCCGATGCGGCCGGAGGGCACGGAGGGGTGGAGTGAAGAGGATCTGGCCGAGCTGGTGACCCGGGACGCGATGATCGGCGTGACCACGGCCCGCGAGCCGTGACCCTGGCCCGGAGCGCCGACCGCGCGGCCGACGAGCGGAAGACCGTCGGACAGACCGGCGAGTGGCCGCCGGCCGCGTGGCTGGCCGACGCGGCCGGGACAGCGCTGCTGGTCTTCGCCGCCCTGACCGTGGTCGGGTTCACGATGGCCCCGGCCGCTCCGCTGCGGAGCTGGCCGGTGGAGCTGCGGCTGCTCGTCGTCGGTGTCGTGGTCGGTGGCACGGTCGCGGTCTTCGCCGTGACGCCGCCCGGCAAGCGGTCGGGTGCGCACCTCAACCCGGCGGTGAGCTTGTTCATGGCTTTGCGCGGGGTGCTGTCCGCCCGGGACACGATCGCGTACACGGTGGCGCAGCTGCTCGGGTCGGTGGCCGGCGTGCTCGTGGCCCGGGTGTGCTGGGGCCGGCGGATGCGGGACATCTCCGACGGCCTGATCCAGCCGGGCCCGGGTGTGGGCACAGCGGGTGCGGTGCTGGGCGAAGCGGTGAGCACCGTCGTGCTGCTGCTGCTGCTGGTGCTGTCGTGGCTGGTGTCGAAGCCGCGGCCGCGTGAGACGCCGTGGGTGATCGGCGCGGTGATCACCGTGCTGATCGTGGTGACCGGCACGACGTCCGGCGGGAGTTTCAATCCCGCGCGGGACTTCGGCCCGTTCGTGCTGGGTTCGGACTTCCGTTCTTTCTGGGTCTACATGCTCGCCCCGCTGGGCGGCGCCGCGCTGGCCGCGGTACTCCTGTGGGCGGCCCGGTTGTGGCGGCCGCGGACCTGCAAGCTGTGCGGGCCGGCCTTCGACGAGGTGACGGTGACGATGCCGGAGACGATCGACTCACCGCTGGGGCGCCGGGTGTGCCGTGAGCTGGAGCTGGCGGGTTTCACCATCCACGGCGGGGTCCGGCCGGCGGCGTGGAGGTCCGGAGTGCCCGCCCGACCACGGCGGCGGGGTGCTGGTGAGCTGGGCGCCCGACGCCGCCGCGTTCGAGCCGATCGACGAACGCGTGACGGCCGTCGAGAAGACCATGGCCGGAGCCCTGCTGACGGTGCTCGCGGCCCTCGGGTTCACCGCGGAGCCGCTCGGCGAGTCGTTCTCGGTCCGGGTCACCGACGGGCTGAACCGGGCGGGGGTCGCGTGAGAAGCACTGTGCCCGCGTGCCCGGACACCAACCGGTTACCGGCGGTGCCGCTGCCGACCTTGGCGGGCGTCGCCGGTGCCGGGGTGAGCGGGTCAGTCCGAGGAGACGGTGCGCCGCTGGTGCACCGCGACGTCCATGAACACGCGCTTGAACTCGGCGTAGGACTCGCGGCCCACGCGGCGGGCGTGGCGGTCCTGCATGCTCGCCATGATGCGGTCGGCCGTGCGCATCTGGTCGAGGCCGCGTTCGGTCGGGCAGACGAGCTTGGCCCGGCGGTCGCCGGGGTCGGGCCGGCGGTACACGTAGCCCAGTGCCTCCAGTTCGTCCACGAGCAGGCCGATCGCCTGTTTCGCCTGGCCGGAGAGCCGCGCCAGCTCGGTCGCGCGGAGACCACCCGGATCGAGGTAGGCCAGTACCACCCCGTGCCGGGGGTGCAGATCGTCGAAACCTTGGGCGACGAGCTTCGCGAAGAGTTCGCGTTGAACGGCGAACAGGAGCCTCGCTGACAGCACCCCGAGGTCCGGATTCGTCGCGTTCCGCTCCGCCCGGGTAACCACTCACCGCCTCCTTCGGCCGCGCGGCCGCCGAACACCGCCGCGGGATGGCCGATCATAAACGTTCGACCTGACCCGGCTCCGGGCGGCGCGCCGCTGGACGCTCGCCCGGAGCCGGGCCAGGTTGATCCGATCTCGGCGAAAATTGATCTTTTCATGCGTAGTCGAGCCTCTTTCGGGGGCGAATGCTGGACCGTATGGACGACATGCACTTCGACCTGGTGGTCATCGGCTTCGGCAAGGGCGGCAAGACGCTGGCCGCGGCTCTGGGGAAGCTCGGCAAGCGAGTCGCGATGATCGAGCAGTCCGCGGCGATGTACGGCGGGACCTGCATCAACATCGGCTGCGTGCCCACCAAGTCGCTCGTCCACCACGCCGAGCACCCCGGTGCCGGCACCCCGCCCGAGCGCCACCGCCAGGCGGTCGAGGCCACGCGCGCGCTCACCGCGGCCATGCGCGGGAAGAACTTCGCCATGCTCGACACGATCGACACTGTCACCGTGATCACCGGCAAGGCGACGTTCCTCGACCCCAAGACCGTGCGGGTCGCGGCGGGGGAGGACGTCCTGCGCGTCACGGCGGAGACGATCGTGATCAACACCGGCGCCGTGCCGACGGTCCCGGCCATCCCGGGCCTGCGCGAGAGCACCCGGCTGCTGACCAGCACCGACCTGATCGACCTCGACCACCTGCCGAAGCACCTGGCCATCCTCGGCGGCGGGTACGTCGGCGTGGAGTTCGCCTCGACATACGCCCAGTTCGGCAGCGCGGTCACGGTACTCGACGCCGCGCCGCGGATCATGCCGCGCGAGGACGAGGACATCGCCGCGGCGGCCACCGCCATCCTGCGCGGGGCCGGGGTCGAGTTCGTCTCCGACGCCCACGTGACCGGCGTCCGCGACATCGACAACGGCGTGGAGATCACCTACGAGATCGACGGTCAGACGCACACGCTCGCGGCCGACGAGGTGCTGGCCGCGACCGGCCGCACGCCCGCGACCGAGGGCCTGGGCCTGGACCGTGCCGGCGTGCGCACCACTGAGACCGGTGCCGTCGAGGTCGACGAGCACCTGCGCACCAGTCAGCCGCACATCTTCGCGATCGGCGACGTCAACGGCGGCCCGCAGTTCACCTACATCTCACTCGACGACTACCGCATCGTGGCCGACCAGCTCCTCGGCGGCGGCAAGCGGTCCACCCGGGACCGGAAGTTCATCCCGTACACGGTGTTCATGAGCCCGGCGCTCTCGCGCGCGGGCCTCACCGAGCGCGAGGCCGTGGCCCGCGGGCTGCCGGTGAAGGTCGTGGAGAAGGCCATCGCCGACATCGCCGCCATGCCGCGGTCCAAGATCGTCGGCGAAACGCGGGGGTTGATGAAGTTCGTGGTGGACCGCGAAACCGACCTGATCCTGGGCGCGACGCTGCTGGGCGTCGACTCGCAGGAGCTGATCAACCTCGTCACGCTCGCGATGCGCCACGACGTGACCGCGACCGAGCTGCGCGACTCCGTCTACACACACCCCTCGTCGTCGGAGGCCTTCAACGAGGTCCTCGGCACGCCGCCGGTCCGGACGCACTGAGCCGGCGGTCGTCAGACGTCCCCTTCGGACAGTGGTGCCGGGGTGATCCGGTTCGGCTCGGATTCGATCCGTTCGCGTATGGCGGGGTCCTGCCCGCCGCGTGATGATCAAGAAAACTCCGGCACCACCGGCGGAGGGTGAGCACCGCCGGAGTACTGGCAGGGCCTGTCCGCCCTGTCCGCCCTGTCCGCCCTGTTCGCGGGCCGGGCGGGCTTCGACGACCGCTACCTCGCCGAGCGCCTGGCCACGAGCCGCTGCGGGTGCGCCTGTTCGCCGCGACGCGGAACGCCTGAATTGCCGCGGAACGTGCTTACACTGCTGGGATGAACCTGCCCGGCGCCCTTCCGCCCGCGGAGCGTTTCCGCTCCGCGGCGGGTGGCGCGGTCGTGAGCCCGTTCTTCGCGGGGATGCCGGCGGATCTGGTGGCCGGCCTGCTCGAAAGCGGGACGGCGCGGCACTGCCCGCGCGGTGAGGTCATCTTCCACACCGGGGAACACGCGGCGTTCGGCTACCTCGTCGTGGCCGGGAAGGTCGCGATGGGACGGACGACCCCCACCGGCCGCGAGCGGCTGATGACGTTGTTCCTGCCCGGGGACCCGTTCGGCATCACCAGCGTCTTCGAGGGCAACGCCCGCGTGTCCGACGCCGTGGCGATCAGCGACGCCGACGTGATCGCCCTGCCGGCGGCCCGGTTGCGAGAGTGGGTGCTGAGCGACCCGCGGATCGGGGCCGCCGTGGTGCGGTTCCTCTCGGCGCAGGTGCGGCGGATCAACGAGACCGTGGGCTCGCTGCTCAACCCCGACATCAGCGGGCGCGTGGCGGCCGGGATGGTGGAGCTGGCCGACCGCATCGGAGTGCGCGGCCCCGACGGCATCCGTGTGCGGCACGACCTCACGCAGGAGCAGTGGGCGCACTACGTCGGCGCCTCGCGGGAGAGCGTGAACAAGGCGCTGAAGGACATGGCGCGCCTGCGCGTGGTGACGCTGGAGTCGCGTGAGCTCGTGGTGCACGACGAGGAACGGTTGCGGCGCAAGGCCGGCCGCTGACCTCACGCGCCCGATTCCCCGAAACCCGAATAACTGCGGCGGAAATACACCAACGGCGACGCGTCCGTGTGTTCCCCGTCCATGATGAGCCCGACGACGATGGCGTGGTCCCCGCCGTCGACCACCTGGTAGAGCTCGCACTCCAGGAACGCCACCACGGCGTCCGCCAGGACCGGCGAGCCGTGCCGGCCCCGGCGCCAGCCCGTGGTGGCGAACTTGTCCTCCACACGGCTCGCGAAGTGCGCGGAAATCTCGGAACCGTTGCTGTCCAGCACGTTCACGCCGAAGCGCCCGCGGTCGCGGATCGCCTGCAGCGTCCGCGAAGCCTTGCCGAGGCACACCAGCAGCAGCGGCGGTTCGCACGACAGGCTGCACACCGTGCCCGACGTCATGCCGATCGGTGAGCCGTCCTCGGCGGTCGTGGTGATGACGCTGACCGAGGTCGGGAGCGAGGCGGCCAGGCCGCGGAACCGGTCGGCGTCCACGCCGTAACCGGCGAGGTGGACGGGGGCGGACATCGACCGGGCCGAACCCAATGCCGCACCCGGCGAGGGCGGAGTCGAAGAAGTCATGGTTCCATGGCGCCGCCGGAGGCCCTGCCGCGGCAACCGGATGTGGAAACTTGCACAAGGGAGTTGTCCACCTCACACCCGCGGTCTTCCATGCCTTTCACAGCAGCGCGGTACTGCGGAAGGCGGAATCGGCATGGCGGACAACACCGGCAACTCTGGCAAGTCACGGAAACGGATCGCGGCGGCGCTCGTCGGCGTCGCGGCGCTGGCGGTCACCTCGGCGTGCTCGACCACGGACACGACGGCCGCACCCGGCTCGGGTTCGGGCTCCGGCCCGGCCACGGGCGGGGCGGCGGTGGTGGTCGACGCTCCCGCGACCACTTCGTCGTCGGCGGTCTACCTCGGCGCCCGCAACGGCGAGTTCGCCAAGGCCGGCGTCACGGTGCAGGCGCACAACCACACGAGCTCCGACTCGCCGCTGGTGGGCCTGCTCGGCAACGCGTACCCGATCGTCTGGGACAACGCGGCCGACTACCTGCTCGCCGTGCAGAAGAAGCTCGCCGTCACGGTCGTGGGGCTCAGCGACCTCGGCCGGCCGGGCCAGCTCGAGGTGCTCGCCAAGGCCGACTCGCCGATCCGTTCGGTGCGGGACCTGCCCGGCCACAGCGTCGCCATCCCCGGCACGACCTCGAGCTGCGCCCTCACCATCCCCGCGCAGCTGCGGGCGGCGGGGCTGGACCCGAAGTCGGTGAAGCTGGTGCCGGTCGCGCTCCCGGACGAGGGCAGCGCGTTGCAGCGCGGGATCGTCGACACCGTCTGCGCGCCGGAGCCGTTCCTCTCGACGATCCGCAAGACGGTGAGCACTCGCAGCGTCTCCGACCAGTTCACCGGTCCGCTCACCGACACCCTCGTCGGCGTCTACGTGACCACCACGAGCTACGCCCAGCAGCACCCGGACGTGATCGCGTCGTTCCGCAAGGCCCTGGCGGCCGAGAACGCCGCGCTCAACGCCGATCCCGACGCGTTGCGCAAGGCCGTGCCGACGTTCACCCGCGTCGACCCGTCGCTGGCCGCCGGCATGAAGCTGCCCGGGTTCGCCACGAACGTGACCGACACGGCGCCGCTGCAGAAGCTGGCGGAGCTCATGCAGCAGGCCGGGATGCTCACGAGCACGGCGCTGCCGGCCGACGTGATGGCCGCGGACCGCTGACGCAGGAAAGGACCCCCGCCCCATGTCGCTCGACGTCCTGCCCCGGCGCGCCGCCGCGCGCCGGGGGCACCGCCCCGCACTGTCCACTTTCGTGCTCGGGCTCTCCGGCCTGGTCCTGCTCGCCGCGGCCGAGGAGGTGGTCTCCCGTTCGGGCCTGGTGAGCACGCAGTACCTGCCGCCCGCGAGCGTGATCCTCGCGAGGCTGGGGGAGCTGCTCACCAACGCGCCGTTCTTGGCCGACCTCGGCGCCACCGCGGGTTCGGCGGTGCTCGGGCTGGTGATCGCGGTCCCGGTCGGCCTGGTCGTGGGCCTGGTCCTCGGGCTCGTCCCGGCCGCGCACACCGCGACGCGGATCGTCGTGGACCTGCTGCGGCCGGTGCCCGCGGTGGCGATCGTGCCGCTGCTGGTCCTGGTGACCGGCACGGGCCGCGCGTCGGTGGTGATCACGATCGTGAGCGCCACGGTGTGGCCGGTGCTGCTCAACACGATCCACGGCGTCCGAGACGTCGACGGCGTCGCGTTGCAGACGGCCCGCCTCTACGGCGCGCGGCTGCCGCGCCGGCTGGCCGAGATCGTGCTGCCTTCGGCCGCGCCGGTGATCGCGGCCGGGGTCCGGGTGTCGATCGGGCTCGCGCTCGTGATCGCCGTGGCGGCGGAGCTGCTCATCGGCACCGACAGCGGCGTGGGGGCCTACCTGCTCGCCGCGACCCAGGGCGGCAGCCACACCGACTACGCGTTCGCCGCCGTGTGCGCGGCGGGGTTGCTGGGGCTGGTCGTGAACTGGGCCGCCCGGGCCCTGGAACGACGGTTTCTGCCGTGGAGCGAAGGAGAACCGCGATGAGTGCCGTGATCTCACCGGCGCCGGTCTCCGTGCGTCCACTGCGGACCGCGGCGGTGGTCGCGGGCCGGTTCGTGCTGCGGTTCGGCCTGCTGGCCGTGCTGTGCTGGGTCTGGCAGCGCGCCACCGAGGCCGCGGCCAACCCGTACTTCCCGACGCCGCTGCAGATTCTGGACCGCATGCGGACGCTGTGGTTCGACGGCCCGGCGAGCCACCTGTGGACGTCGGCTCCCTTGTGGACGGACGTGGCGCCGAGCCTCGTGCGGATGCTGATCGGCTGGCTGGGCGGCTCGCTGCTCGGCGCGGCGATCGGGGTGTCGGCGGGCGCGTTCCCCACCGTGCGGCGCATGGTGGACCCGGCGGCGCAGTTCCTCCGCGCGCTGCCGACGCCGGCCATCCTCCCGGTGTTCCTGATCGTCTTCGGTGCCAACGACGTGATGCGGGTGCTGGTGATCGCGTTCGGCTGCACGTGGCCCGTGCTGCTCAACGCGATGCAGGCGACCGGCGCGATCGACCCCGTCGCGCGGGACACGGCCCGCACGTTGCGCCTGGGACCGCGTCGCCGGCTCGTACAGGTCGATCTCTGTTACGCGACCCCGGCGATCCTGGCGGGCATGCGCGTCGGGCTCGCCTTGGCGCTGGTGCTGATGGTGCTGTCGGAGTGGGTCGTCGCGACCAGCGGGCTCGGCTTCTTCCTCGTCGACTCCCAGCGCCATTTCGAGTTCGCCGGCATGTGGGCGGCGATGGTCGCGCTCGGCGTGCTCGGCTACGTCTTCAACACCGTGTTCACCGCACTCGAACGCCGCGCGCTGCGCTGGCACCGCCACAGCCGTGCCCGGCACGACTGATCCCCGAAGAACTCGACAGGAGTTGGTGATGACCTCCATGCAGAACCCGGTCCACGCCGCGGCCCGCCCGGTCGCCGGCGGGCCGGACGCGCCGGCCGAGCCCGCGCTGCGGGTCACGGACCTCGGCCACAGCTACCCCGGGCTGCCACAGCCGGTGCTGCACGACGTGTCTTTCACCGCGGCTGACGGCGAGGTGCTCACGATCGTCGGCCCGTCCGGCACGGGGAAGTCGACGTTGCTGCGCTGCCTCGCCGGGCTGCTGCGGCCCGGCCACGGCGAGGTGTGTGTGCTCGGTAAGCCGGTGGACGGCGTGCCGGACGGGCTGTCGATGGTGTTCCAGGACTACAGCCGCTCGCTGTTCCCGTGGATGCGGGTGGGCCGCAACGTCGAGTTCCCGTTGCGCGCCGCCGGCGTGCCCGCGGCCGAACGGCGGGAACGCACCGCCGAGTCGCTGGCTGCGGTCGGGCTGGGCGACGCGCGGCGCAAGTACCCGTGGCAGCTCTCGGGCGGCATGCAGCAGCGCGTGGCCATCGCCCGCGCCCTGGCGTGCCGGCCGCGGATCCTGCTGATGGACGAGCCGTTCGCGAGCGTCGATGCCCAGACCCGCGCCGACCTCGAGGACCTCACGCTGTCGGTGCGCGACCGGTTCGGCATGACGATCCTGGTGGTCACCCACGACATCGACGAGAGCGTGTACCTGTCCGACCGGGTGATCGTGCTGAGCCGGCCGCCCGCGACGGTCGCCGAGCAGGTGACGGTGGACCTGCCCGCGCCGCGCGACCAGATCACCACCCGCTCGGACCCGCGCTTCGTGCACCTGCGCGCGGACGTCGCCGCCCACATCCGCGGCGACGCGGCGAGCTGATCCAGCGGCTTCACGAAAACTCGGAAAACCTCCGGAAACCCTAGGGGAGACATGAAGTTCTCGATCTACCTCAACGCCCAGTCGCCGGACGGCGCGCACGACCTCGAGGTCGTCGAAGCCGTGACCGAGCAGGCGCTCATCGCGGACCGCAGCGGTTTCGCGGGCGTCTGCCTCACCGAGCACCACTTCACCGGCTACAACACCTACGGCAACCCGTTCACCTTCGGCGCCTACCTCGCGCCGCAGCTGGAGAACCTGCACACGATCATCTCGGTCGCGGTCCCGGCGCTGTGGAACCCGCTCAACTTCGCCGAAGCGTGCACGACGCTCGACCTGCTCACGCGCGGGCGCTGCACCATCGGCGTCGGCACGGGCGGTTCGCCGCGGGAGTACCAGGGTCTCGGCCGCGACACCGCCAACCGAGCGGCGCTGATGGACGAGGTGCTCGAGGTCGCGTTCCAGGCGCTGGACAAGCGGGACGAAGACGGCGTGGAGATCGACTTCACCACCACGCACTCGAGCGGGCTGCTCACCCGGCGCATCATGCCCGGCGGCTTCCGCCCGTCGATCCGGTTCGCGCGCGCCGCGCTGTCCGACCAGGGCATCCTCGACGCGGCCGGCCGCGGCTGGGCGCTGCAGACCGCGCGTGACGAGCTCGACGAGACTGTGCGCAAGTGGGCGCTCTACCACGACGCCCTCGACCGGTCCGGTCACGACGAACAGACCATTCAGGACGCTCGCGACTGGTCGCTCGTGCAGAAGATGGTCTACATCGGCGAAACCGACGAGTCCGCGCTACGCGAGGTGACGCCGGCGCTGGACTACCTCGACGCGTCGACCGCCAAGGCCTTCCAGGGCGCGGCCGGTGCGGCGAAGTTCCAGAACAGCGTGGTCGGCGTCGCGGCCAGCGACCGGGACGCGTTCCTGCGCAAGGCGATGATCGTCGGCAGCGCCGACACCGTCGCCCGCGAGATCGAGGCACACGCCGAGCGCGGAATCGGCCACCTGGCGCTGGTTTTCCTGTACGGCCAGATGGATCCCGCGCTCGGCAACCGCTCGCTGCAGCGCTTCATCGACCTCGTGATGCCGCGGTTCGCGAACGCCTCGGGAGCCGTGCCGGTGGGGGTGGCGTCGTGACCACTGTGGACGAAACGACCCGCCGGCCACTGGAGACGCTGGCCGGCACCTGGACGGTGGACGCGGCGCACAGCCTCGTCGCGTTCTCCGTGGTGCACATGACGATCGCGCGCGTGACCGGCCGGTTCGACGTGCTCGACGGCGAGGTCGAGGTGACTCCGTCGGGCGCGTCCGTGCGCGTCCGCGTCGCGACCGGGAGCGCGTCTTCGGGCCATCCGAAACGGGACGAGCTGATCCGCTCGGCGGATTTCCTGGACACCGCACAGTTTCCCGAAATGGAGTTCACCGCGTCGTGCGACGGGTTTTCCGCCGGCGACTGGACGTTGCCGGGCAGCTTGACGATCCGCGGGGTCACCCGGCCGATCGAGCTCGCCGTGCGCACCGGCGGAGTCGTCGACCACCGCGGCGCCACGCGCGCCGGGTTCTCGGCCCGGACGTCGCTCGACCGGCGCGAGTTCGGGCTGAAGTTCGACGGCCTGCTCGCCGGTGGCGGCGCGGTGGTGTCGAACCTCGTGGACATCGTGATCGAAGCCGAACTGGTCAGGGCCTGACCGACCTCGAAAGGACCACCGTATGCACACCCGCAGCCTCGTGACGAGCCTCGTCGGCGGCGACTACCAGGATGTCGAGTACACGGAAGAGGAACGCCGCAACATCGACCTCGTCCTGAAGTTCCGTTCGGTCCCGCTCGAAGAACGCGCACAGTTCCTCAAGCCCGGCGCGACGGTCAACCGCGTCGGCATGGCTTCCTTGGCGGAGCTGTCCGGCCTCGGCATGGGCGGCTACCGCAAGGATTCCCTGCCCGACCGGTACGACGTCATCGAGGACATCGTCGCCAAGGGGGATCGGGTGTGGGCGGTGTGGTCGCTCACCGCCACCCACACCGGTGAGCTCTACGGTTTTCCCGCGACGGGGAACCGCATCGACATCACCGAGATGGCGATCTGGCGGTTCGAGGACGGGCTCGTCGCCGAGCACTGGTACTTCGCCGACGACTTCGCGTTGCTGCGGCAGCTGGGCGCGCTCCCGGAGTTCACCGACTACGCCGAGCTGACGCGCGGCCGATGGCGCACGGCGGAATGAGCGACGGGTGTCGTGCCGCCGATCGGTGGCACGACACCCGGCCGGTCACTGGTTCTTGGTGAACGTCTCGTCGACCCACGCGGTGACCGTCGGCCACACGGGGTGGGTCGGCTGCACCACATCGAAGTGGGTCGCGCCCTCGACCTCGACGTAGCGGGCGCTGCCTCCTGCCGCGTTGGTCTTCTCCGCGTAACGGTGGCTCCAGTCGGCGGGCACGGCCTCGTCCGCGGTGCCGTGCACGGCCAGCACCGGCACGCCCGGGTTGGCCAGCTCGAGCGGGGAGGTCCAGGAGTAACGCTCGGGGTTCTCCGCGTAGTGCGCGCCGACCAGGAGCGTGACGATGCCGTCCCCGACCTGCGCGGCGACGAGCGGCCAGGCCTCCGGACGCGCGGCCTCGGGCGCGTCCTTCGGCGGTTCGGCGTCGGGGTCGGCGAGCACCGTGCCGAACCCGGTGGCGTCGCCCGTCTTGAGGTCGAGGGCGCCGGCGAGGGAGACGATGCCGAGCGGAGTGACCTTCGGGTTCGCGCCCGGGGCTTCGGCGGGCAGGGCGCCGCGGTGGGCGGCCCAGGTGGTGAGGTGCCCGCCGGCCGAGTGCCCGACGATGACGACCCGGCTCGGGTCGAGCGCGGGGTCCATCCCGTCGACCGCGTCCACGGCCGCGGCGATGTCGAGGAACGTGCCGGGCCAGCCGCCGCCCGGCTCGCCGATGCGGCGGTACTCGATGTTCCACACCGCGTATCCGCGGCCGAGGAAGTCGTCGACGACGTCGGTGATCTGGCGGCGGTCCCACATGGCGGTCCAGTAGCCGCCGTGGACGACGACCACGACCGGGAACGGTCCCTGGCCCTCCGGCAGGTACAGCTCACCGACCTGCGACGGCTCGGGCCCGTAGGCCACGGTGCGCACGCGGCGCTCGACGGCGGGGGTCTCCTGGGCGTCGTCGTAGCGCACGCCGCGTTCGGCGCCGACCAGCGTGTCGATCGTGGCGAAGAACGTGCCGATCGCCGGCAGGTTCGCGCCCTTGGCCTTCGACTCGTCCCACGCGGCGTCGTCGGACCACTCGACGAAGTCCAGCCACGTGTTCTCGGCCACCCGCACCAGCCGCGCGGAGAGGAACCCACGCCGGTCGGCCCGGAACGCCTCCACCATCGCCGGGCGCGCGGCCAGCATCGCCCGGGTGTTCTCCTCGGCCACCGTGAAGGTGGTCATCTCGACGACGGACATCGTCTGCTCCTGGTTCTGGTTCTTCTCCGGTGGGTCAGCTCCGCGCTGCCCTGGACGCGCACCGCCGTGGCGCCGGGGCGGTGCGTCCGCACCGGGATTTTTCAACTGGTCATGAATCTTTACCGTCAATAGGTGCGACGACAGACTACCGCTGCGTGCACTGGCTCGACACCGCGTGCTTGCGGAAACGGGCAGGCGGCGTGCCCACAGTGGCCCGGAACGCCTGCGCGAAAGCCGATTCCGAGCGGTATCCGACCTCGCTCGCCACGCGCGCCACCGAGAGGTCCGAGCGCGTCAGCAGGTCGGCGGCCACCATCATCCGGATCGAGGTCAGCAACGTCGCGACCGTGATGCCGGTGCGGGCGGTGAAGCGGCGCAGGAACGTGGCGCGCGACATCCGCGCCTCCGACGCCATGCGGTCGATGGTCCACGACTCGCCGGGGCGTTCCACGACCTGGGCGATCACCCGGCCCAGCACGTCGTCGCCCATGGCGGTCCACAGGGCGGGCGTGTCGAGTCGCTGGTCGGGGCGGCTGCGCAGCGACATGGCGAGCAGCGCGTCGCACAGCGAACACACGATGGCGCCCGTGCCGGGTCCGTCGGAGTCGGCTTCGCCGCGCAGGACGTCGGCCAGCGCGAGCGCCGGGCGGTCCATGGTGACGTGCACCAGCGAGGGCAGCAAGCGGAACAGCAGCGCGCCCGCGGCCGAGTCGAAGCGGTAGTGGCCGCAGAACAGGTCGAGCTCGTGCTCGGCGCCGAGGGACTTGCGTGTGGTGAACGTCGCTCCCGGCTCCTCCTCGAACCGGCGCCGGCGGCCCGAGGCCGCGGTCACCGTGTGGGCGTCGCCGTGGGGGAGCAGGAAGTAGTCGCCCGGACCCAGGTCGACTGTGGACGTGCCGGTGGTCACAGTGCAGCGTCCTTGCAGGACAAGGTGGAACTGCACCTCACCCGGCGGGGCGGCCTCGTGGTCCAAAGTGAACTGTCCGGCCATCAGGCACCGCACGTCGAGGCGGCCCTCGAGATGCGCCAGCCGGATGAGTCTGCTCACTCCGTCCATGAACCGATCCCGACAGAAAATGAGCCGATCATCCGTAGTCCCCTCTCGCGATCCAGTCCATCATGTGTCAACGGAGAATGAGTATCAACCGAAAGGCGTTCATGTCGAACACGTCTTCCGCCGAAGGTGTCGCGGCGGACCTCTCCGTAACCGTGGTTACCAGCAGCTTATTCCTCGGTGAATCTCTGCCGGTGATCGGCCGCCTCCGGAGTGGGATGGACTGGTAGCCGAGGACGCCGAGAGGGAAGTCTCGGATGGTTTGACCGAGGTCGAATTTCCTTGGCGCCACGGGATCTTCGGCGAACCCGGTTTCGTCGGAGGTCAGGTAGTACATTAAGATGACTTTTGTCGAAGCGCGGTTCCGAACACTGATCGCGACGACAAGTACGAACTGCCCGGATCCGTCGTTGTCCCTGCCGCTACACCGTCGATCCGGCTTGTCGTGAATATTTCATCGACCCGACGGCGATTACGGCGGACCTGAAGAAGGAACGAGTGCGGACCCACGGCATCGGACACGCGCACGGCGGCTCGGGCCGCCGCACGGTTCGCGGGCTCGTCCGCTTCGGCCGGCCAGTCGTGGCTCCGGGCGGCGCAGGCCCCTGCGAGAGCACTGACGGCACCGGTGGCTTCGGCACCCGGCGGCCGCGTCGGCTGTGCCGGCTGCGTCGGCTGCAGGAGTTCGGGAGGGCCGAGCCGTGCCGCTGATCGGCCGTGACGATGAGATCGCCTCGATCCGCTCCTTCTTCGAAGGCGCCGGCGTGCGCGGTGGTGCCCTGCTCGTGGTGGGGGAGGCCGGGGTCGGCAAGAGCGCGGTGCTCGACGAGTTCGCCGCCGGGGAGGCCGGGCGTGGCACGCGGGTCGTGCGGGCGGCGGGCGCGCAGTTCGAGGCCGAGGTCGGCTACTCCGCGCTCAACCAGCTGCTCTTCCCGCTCGGCGAGGAGATGGCCGCCCTCACCGACACCCACCGCACGGCGCTGCGGTGCGCGCTCGGTTTCGAGGTCGGGCCGGCACCCGACCGGCTCGTGGTGTCGAACGCCGCGCTGCTGTGGCTGCGGTCCGTCGCGGCCGAAACCCCGCTGCTGATCGTGATCGACGACCTCCACTGGGTGGACCGCGCCAGCGCCGAGGTGCTCGGCTTCGTCGCCCGTCGCCTGGTCGGCAGCCCGATCGTCTTCCTTGCCGCCTGCCGCTCGGCCGACCGCGGGTTCTTCCAGGACAGCGGGCTGGCCGAGGCCGTGCTGCCGCCGCTGCCCGCGCGGGCGGCCCGCACGCTCGTGGACCGGCACTTCCCCGAGCTGGCGCCCGCCGTGCGGCACCGGCTGCTCGCCGAAGCTGCGGGCAACCCGCTCGCGCTGCTGGAGCTGCCGTCCGCGCTCGACGGGGACCAGCGCACGGACTTCACGACGTTGCCCGAGGTCCTGCCGTTGTCGGACCGGCTGCAGGTGCTGTTCACCTCGCGGGTGCGGGGCCTGCCCGAGCGCTGCCGGCTGATGATGTTGCTGGGGGCGCTCGGGGGCAGCGTCGAGGTGGCCCGGCTGCGCACCGCGGGCGGCGAGACGTGCGACCTCGACGACCTGGCCCCGGCCGAAGCGGCCCGGCTCGTGCAGCTGAGCGGCACCCGGCTGGGCTTCCGGCACCCGCTGATCGGCGCCGCGGTGGTCGAAGCGTCCGCGGAACGCGAACGGCGCTGGGCCCACCGCGCGCTGGCCGGGGTCGTCGCGACGCCCGAACGCCGCGTGCGGCACCTGGCCGAGTCGTCCGTCGGGGTCGACGCCGACATCGCCGCGCAGCTGGACGAGACGGCGCAGGCCCTGCTGCGCCAGGGCGACGCACTGGGCGCGGTCGCCGCGCTGACCCGGGCCGCGGAGCTCAGCCCCGACCCGGCCGACCGCGGCCGCCGGCTCGCCGAGGCCGCGTACGTCGGAGCCGACGCCGGTGGCGAGCTGGCCACGGCCAGCCGGTTGCTGGGCGACGCCCGCCGGTCCGGCTCCCTGCCGACGCATTCGCTGCCCGGCGCCGCCGCGGCGGCGCACTTGCTGATCAACTCCGACGGCGACGTCACCACCGCCCACCGGCTGCTGGCCGGTGCCATCGAGGCCGGCGACCACGGGTTCGACGCCGGTGACGCCGTGCTGGTCGAGGCGTTGCTCAACCTGCTCCTGATCAGCTGGTACGTCGGCACGCAGCCGGCGTGGGAGACCTTCCACCGCCTGGTCGGGCGGCTGGAGCCGGAGCCCCCACCGGTGCTGCGCGTGAACGCGACCGTGTTCTCCGACCCGGCGCGCGCGACCGACGAGGACGTCGCCGAGCTCGACGCCGTGATCGACACCGTGGGCGGTGACGAGGACCCGACCCGGCTCATCCGCATCGGCACCGCGGCCGTGTTCGCCGACCGGCTGCCCCGGCTGCGCGAGGCGGAGCGGCACCTCGCGCAGTCGCGCCACGCGGGCAAGGGACCGGCCCGCCGTCACCTGGGGGCACTCATGCACCTGGGGATCGACGGCTTCCAGTCGGGCCGCTGGGACGAGGCGTGGGAGTTCGCCGACGAGGGCCTCGCCGTCTGCACCGAACACGGCCTCCGCTTCTTCCACTGGTACTTCCACTGGGTGCAGGCGCTCGTCGCCGCCGGCCGCGGCGAGGTCGAGGCCGCGCGGCAGCTGACCGACGGCATGGCGCAGTGGGCCATCGCGCACCAGGCCGCCGGCATCACGTACTTCGCGTGGCAGGCCCGCGCGTTGTCCGACATCGGCGCCGGCGCGTACGACGACGCCTACCACCACGCGTCGCAGGTCAGCCCGGCAGGAGAGCTCGCGCGGTACCGGCCGGGCGCGCTCTGGGTGGCGCCGGAGCTCGTCGAAGCGGCCCTGTTCACCGGGCGCCGCGCCGAGGCGAACGCGCACGCGGCCGCACTGCGCGAGGCCCGGCTGGGCAAGCTGTCGCCCCGCCTGCGCCTGGTCACCGCGGCGGCGACGGCGATGACGGCGGACGACGACACCGCCCGGGAACGGTTCGAGGCGGCGCTGTCCGGCCCGGCCCTCGACCGCTGGCCGTTCGACCTGGCCCGCGTGCGCCTCGCGTACGGGGAACGGCTGCGCCGGCTGCGGAGCACGAGCGCGGCCCGGGAACAGCTGACCATCGCGCACGACACGCTGGCCGCGCTCGGCGCCGTCCCGTGGCGGGACCGCGCCGCCAACGAGCTGCGCGCGACCGGGCTCACGCGGCAGTCGGCGCCGGACGCCAAGGCGCCGCTCACGCCGCAGGAGCGCGAGATCGCGGAGCTGGCCGGCGCCGGCCTGACCAACAAGCAGATCGGGCAGAAGCTGTACATCTCCCACCGGACCGTGGGTGATCACCTGTACAAGATCTTCCCCAAGCTGGGCATCACCTCCCGCGCCGCGCTGCGCGACGCCCTCACCACCTACGACGATCGGGACCGGTCGGACAAGCCAGTCATGTGACGGGTGCTGTGTCCGTCCGCGAAGTCCACTCTCGGGGGTATGAGCGCAGGAGTACACCCGGATGTCCACTGGCCGCCCGGCTGGGGGCCGGACCGTTGCGACAGCTTCGTCAGCCATCAACGTCACGTGGCGGCACCGGCCGACGCGGTGTTCACCCGGCTCGTCTCGGTGGCAGAGTGGCCGACGTGGCAACGTGGGGTGGACCGGGTCGAGGTGGCCGAGGAGCTGATCGTCGGCGGCCGGTTCGTCGTCGTGGCGGCGCCGCACACCCTCGACGGGATCGTGGGCGAGCTGGTCGTGCCGAGCCGGTTCGGCTGGGCCGCCGTGAGTGATCGGCTGAGCTTCTACCAGTCGTGGCTCCTGCTCGACGTGCCGAGCGGCGGCACCCGCGCAATCTTCCACGAGGCCGCGCGTGGTCCGGCGGCGTTGCTGCGCACCTCCGACCGGGCCGAGCTCACGCGCTCATGGCTCGACGCGCTCCCGCCGTCCGTTTGATTCTCCGCGGGAGCACGCGGTGGTGACGGTCCGGCGGGTGTTCGCCGCCGATCCGTTCACCGAGACCGGCCGCCCGGTCACGGTCACGGAAAGCGAGCACCACGGCCTCGTCGCCGTCGCCGGCCGGCAGGGGTGGCGGGAATGGGACCGGCGCACCCGGCTGTCCCCGCACGTGGTCGGTCTTTACGACCGGCGAGACCTGACCTGCCGCCTGCTCTTGCGCAGCCGGTTCCCGGTGCACGCCGTGGACTTCCACCCGCGCCTGCCGGTGCTCGCGATCGGGACGGGACGCTACGGCGGCGGCTTTTTCTACAACGGAGAGCTGCTGCTGTGGCACTTCGGCTCCGGCCGCGTGGTGTCGGCGCTCGCCGACACCCGGGAGATCCGTTCCGTGCGCTGGCGCCGGTGGCGCGAGGGCCGGGTGCTGGATCTCGCCGTCGCTCCCGTGCACGAGGAGGAGCTCGGCCGCGAGTCCCACACCGTCGGCTACGACGCGATGCTCGAGCGCGACGACTGGCTCGCGGTCGGCGAAGGCGATATTTCCTGGCAGGAGCTCGACGGGCCCTGTCGCGAAAGCGACGATCCCCGCGACGAAACCCGTGCGCGCGAGCACCTCGAAGGCCTGAGCGCCGGGTGGCGTGAGCACGGTGCGGTGTGGAGCGTCGAGGCCCTCGCCGACGGCCGGATCGCGGCCTCGTCGGAAGGCGTGGCGATGACAATGTGGTCCTCTGTGGACGGTGCGCCGCCGGTTGCTCGTCCGGAGTCCCGTTCTCTGCTTGATTCCGCCACTCCGGACGGCCGGGAGCCGCCGCAGGGCTGGACCGCGTTGCCGGTCCGGCGGGCCTCGGCGTCGTACGTCACGGGAGTGCCCGACAGTGAAGACGAGGACCGCTGGGTCGCACTGGTGGAACCGGACCGCGACGAGCCGACCGTGCGGCCCCTGTTTCCCCTGGCTCCGTCGGAAGAAACCGCGGACCTCGCGGAAATCGGGGCCGCCGTGGACCTCGACGGCGGGGCCTTGATCTACGCGGCCTCCTGGTTGCGCATCGGGCCGGCGCTCGACGTCGACGGTCCCATGGCCGATGCCCGGCACGCCGCCACCCTCGTGACGCGGCGTCGGCTGCCGGACGGCGAGGTCGGGTGGCAGTTCGTGGTCGGGGGCCAGGTCCTGGCGATCGAAGCCGACGCCGCGATCGTCCACCTCAGCCTGAGCTCCGGGCTGCTCGTGGCCCTCGACGCCACGACCGGCGGGGTGCTCTGGACGCACCCCCTGGTCGTGGCTGGGCTCCCGTCGACGGGCTCGGCGCTGGCCTTGGCCGGGACCGGGCGGCTGCTGGTCGGGACCGCCGAGGGGCGGGTCGCCGAGTGCGCGGTGCCGGCTCGCGGCGAGCTCACGGCCTATCCCGGCGCGCCCGCCGAAGGGCCCGTTTTCCGTTTGGTGCCCCCGAAGCCTCCGCCACCGCACCTACTGGGGTTCCGGGCGGAATTCCTGCTCGGCGGCACGGTCGGGGGCGGCCGGCTCCGTCACCAGTAGGTGGTCAGCCGGAACGCCGCGCCACGCCCCGGGACGGCGTCCGGCACGCGGGGCGCACGGTCGTAGGAGCCGCCGAGCGCGTGCAGTTCGAGGTCGGCCGGGCAGCTGGGCCCGACCAGGTCGTCGACGGTTTCCACGCTCAGTTCGCGCAGGGAAACGGAAGTGGTCGGCCGGAGGACGCCGTCGTGGAGGTCCCCGACGGCCGTGAACGGTTTGCGCCCCATCGAGTCCCGGGTGACCTGTGCGGCCGCCCGCATCGGGGCGAGCAGGCGTTCCGCCTCCTTGTCACCGCCCAGGTGGGCGAACCGTAGGTGCGTCACGAAGCCACCGTCGAGCAACCGGCACAGGAAGACCGAAGTGGTCGATTCGTCCGGTAAGGACGGTGCCCACTCGCGCCACACGGGCAGGATCTCGCCGGTGAACCGCAAGACTCCGCCGTGGAAATCGCGGTAGGGGAACAGGTCGACCACCATCGCCGTGACGACGGCGTTCGTCTCGCCGCGGCACAGGGCCCGGAACAGCTCGGGCTCGTGCTCGACCTTCACGGTCCGCCGCACTCCGTCGAGGCTCACGATCTCGACCAGGCGCACCCGGTCCGCCGCGTACCCGTGGCGCCGGCCCAGCACCGGGCTGAGGCCACCGGTCAGCGTGTCCTCGACGACGCAGGCGTCCGGCCTCGCGCCGGCCACCGGGGTGAGGCCGTACTCCGCGGCGGCGGCGAGCACGTCGCGCCAGCGCACGGCCGCACCGACCCGCGCGACGAGGCGGATCGGGTCGATCGTCACCTCGGCCAGCCGGTCGGGGCAGTCCGTCGGCGCAGCGGTCATGGTCGTCTTCTCCAGTGGGGTCTCGGGGTGGTCGGGGAACACCCTCCTTCGCCGGAGCCCGTGCGGTGAACCGTCACACGACGGTGCGGGCGACGGTCGCGGTGCGCCGGACGCGTCTGTCACCCGACCGGGGGTCATCACATCGGGTCCAGTCGATCAACGACGACGGGTGACCGTCTCCGGACCCGTCATCTGACGGGCACTGAGCGCGGCAGATCCGAGCAAGATGGCTTTCAGTTCGAAAGATCCGGGGCCACAGCACCGGTTCCGGCACGTTGCGGGCCGCCGAGGGGGCGGCCCGGAATCCCACTTCCCTGGAGCACCCGTTGACGAGCACCGCCGTCCCCGCCACGCCGTCGGCCGACAGAGCCGACAGCGCACCGGCCAGAATCGCGCCGGCGCGCTACCCGCTCACGACGTTCGCGATCAGCTTCGGTCTGGTCGGGCTCGCCGGGGTGTGGACGAGGGCAGCGCCGGCACTCGCGTTGCCCCGCGCGGTGCCGCAGGTTTTCTGGGCCGTCGCGGCGATCGCCTGGGTCTGGCTGATGATCGCCCATGCGGTGCGGGGCCTGAAAAGCGAGCAGCAGCTGATCGACCACCTGCGCCACCCCGCGCAGGGGCCGATCGCCTCGCTGGCCCCGGTTGTCGCGATGCTGCTGGCCAACGACCTGTTCACGTGGTCTCCCGTGGCCGGGCGGATCCTCTACCTCCTGGCGCTGGCAACGTCGGCGGTTTTCGCCGCCTGGATCCTCGCGTCGTGGTTCGAAGGGCGCCTCGGGCTGGAGGCCGTGCACGCCGGTTACCTGCTGCCGACGGTCGCGCCGGGCCTGATCGGCGCCGACGTGGCCTACTCGCTCGGCTACCACGGGCTGGCCTGGGGGCTGTTCGCCGTCGGTGTGTTCTTCTCGGCGGTGATGACGCCGATCATCGTGCAGCGCCTGAGCTTCCACAGTCCGCTGCCCGCGGCGCTGCAACCGACCACGGCGATCTTGCTCGCGCCGCCGCCCGTGGCGGGCCTGGCCTGGTTCACGATGCACGGTTTCACGCGCGACCCCGCGGCGAGCGCGATCGCCGGCATCGGCGTGCTCATGCTGTTGGTTCAGGCGATGATGCTGACGCGCTACCGGAAGCTGCCCTTCTCGCTGGGCTTCTGGTCATTCACGTTCCCCCTGGCCGCGAGCGTGTCGCTGACGGAGAAGTGGCTCCAGCTGCTGGAGCCGGCGGGCTGGCGGATCTACACCGGTGTGCTGGCCGGCGCGTTCACCGTTTTCCTCGCCGTGATCGCGGCGTTCTCGCTGCGGCCCGTCGCCCGGAAGCTCGGTTTCTCGAGTCACCGCAAGGCGGTCGCGACCAACTAGTCAAAAAAATTGACCAACATGTATATTGACCAGGTACCCCAAGGAGGAGCTTCCGATGGTTGAGAGCAAGTTCACCGAGCGGCTGACCCGGGACAACGCGATGGTCGTGCTGGTCGACCACCAGGTCGGCTTGTACAGCGGCGTGCGCGACATCGCGGTGGAGGAGCTGAAGCACAACGTCGTGGGCCTGGCGAAGGCGGCGCAGGTGCTCGGCCTGCCGCTCGTGGTCACGACCACCGAGGCGGACGGCATGTGGGGCCCGCTGATCCCCGAGCTCGCCGCGGTCCTGCCCGACGACCTGCCGGTGCACGACCGGGCGACCGTGAACGCGTGGGACGACGAGCGCGTGCAGGGCGCGATCCGCGCGACCGGCCGCAAGAAGGTGATCTTCGCCGGCGTGTCCACCGAGGTGTGCCTCGCGTTCCCGGCCATCAGCGTCACCGCCGAGGGCTTCGACGCCTACGCGGCCATCGACGCGTCGGGCACGTTCTCGCGGACGAAGCGCGAGGCGGGCCTGCTGCGGATGCAGCAGGCGGGCGTGATCCCCATCGACTACGCCACCGCCATGGTCGAGGTCCTGGCCGACAACAGCGACCCGCAGGCCGGCTACGTGTACGCGGCGTTGGAGATGCCGTTCGCCGTGCTGGTCGGGCAGATCGCCGCCGGTTACGCGAAGAACTGACCACCAACAGGGGAGGAGAAACGTCATGAAGAGCAAGATCGCGAAGCGCGCCGGGATCCTCGGCGTGGTCGCCGCCGCCGTCGCCGGGGCCGTGGTGGCGGTGTCGAGCGGCAGCGCCGAAGGCGCGCCGGACGCGGCTGCTTGGCGGACGCCGGTGAAGGCGTTCGGTGTGGAGTACGACGCGTCGCACGTGTACCTGCAGCACGGCAAGCTGCCCGCCTTCATCAAGAGCTGGGAAGCGACCTTCGGCGGTACCGACAACGGGCAGAACACCTTCCAGATCACTCCGACGCCGAGCAAGGCGCTGGCGTCGATCATCCACTCGCCGGTCGGTCTGCTGGCGGCGTACGACTACCAGACGCCGGTGCCGTTCCCGTTCGGTGCGGAGCAGACCGGTTTCGGTGTGCACGACCCGGACCTCGGCGCGGACGCGGCGCTCCGGTCAGGCGCGGCGGTGACCGTCACCCCGTGGACGGGGCCGGTCGGCCGTGAGGCCGTGGTCCAGTTCCCGGGTGGGTTCGCCTCGCAGATCTGGAAGCAGTTCGACATGTCGGGCTTCACGCCGCTGACCACGCAGCCGGAGTTCCGCGTGTATCTGCCCGAGACGACGGTCAACGCGTTCCTCGCGTCGTACCTGAAGTTCACCGGTGGCAGCGTGATCTCCGACGTCCGCAAGGCCGACGGCGGCGAGGTCGGCGCCCCGGGCACCACCTACCACCGCATCCGCATCAAGACGCAGTTCGGCAACACGGTCGTGCTGGCCGGCAACGGTGACTGGACCTACCCCTACGGCCGCGACACCACCGGCTACACCGTCTCCGACGTCAACGCCACGGTCGCGAAGGCCGCAGCCAACGGGGCCACCGTCCTTTCCGGGCCGTACAAGAGCAAGGACCGCACCAGCGTGATCCTGCAGTTCCCCGGCGGTTACATCGCCGAGGTCCACGACGGCGTCTTCCACTGATTTCCCCGTTCCCACACCGAGAAAAGGAACCACCACGATGAGCATCGAGATCAAGGCCGGCCGCTACGAGATCGACCCGGTGCACTCCTCGATCGAGTTCTCCACGCGCTTCGTCGCCGCCCGCGTGCGCGGCACGTTCGGCGCCTTCTCCGGCACCGTCGAGGTCGCCGAGGACCTGGCCAAGTCGTCGGTGACGGCGGCCATCGACACCGCGTCGCTGCAGACCGGCACCGAGGCGCGCGACGAGCACCTGCGCACCGCGGACTACTTCGACGTCGCCAACCACCCGGAGGCGACCTTCGCGTCCACCGGACTGGAGGCCGACGGCGACCGGTACACCCTGCGCGGCGACCTCACGATCCGCGGCACGACGCTGCCGGTCGCGCTCGACCTGTACTTCACCGGCGACGGCGTGGACCACTACGGCAACTTCCGGGTCGGCTTCCGGGCCACCACGCGGATTTCGCGCTCCGCGTTCGGTGTCGCCGGCAACGTGTCCCAGCCCGGCGGGCCGCTGCTCATGGGCGACGCGACCGAGCTGACGCTGCAGATCCAGGCGACCGCTCCGGCCGGCGAGGAGTCCTGATGCCCACGACCACCTCCGCGATGACCGTTGCCTCGGCGGGGGCGCCGTTCACGCGGCGTTCACTGGAGCTGGCCGACCCGGCGCCGGACGAGGTCCTGGTGCGGATCGAGGCGGTCGGCATGTGCCACGCCGACCTCGCCGTGCGGGCGGGGGAGTTCCCCTTCCCGCTGCCGGGGGTGGCCGGGCACGAGGGTGCCGGCATCGTCGAGCAGGTCGGCTCGGCCGTGACCTCGGTGAAGCCGGGGGACCGGGTCATGCTGACCTTCGACTCCTGCGGCCACTGCGAGGGCTGCGTCTCCGGTCTGCCGTCGCAGTGCGTGGAATTCCTGCCGCGCAACTTCACCAACGGCGCCCGGCCCGACGGCAGCCCGAGCCTGCACGACGGTGACGAGATCGTGCACGGCAACTTCTTCGGCCAGTCCTCGTTCGCCACCTACGCCCTGGCCCGTGTGCGCAACACCGTCCTGGTGCCCGAGGTGGCCGCCGACGTGCCTTCGTCGGTGCTCGCACCGCTGGGCTGCGGCATCCAGACCGGCGCGGGCGCGGTGCTCAACGTGCTGCAGCCGGGTGCCGCGTCCACGGTGGCCGTGTTCGGGGCCGGCGTGGTCGGGCTTTCGGCGGTGATGGCGGCCGCGCTGCTGCCGATCGAGCAGCTGATCGTGGTCGATGTGCTGGAGTCGCGGCTCGAATTGGCCCGTGAGCTCGGCGCGACCGCCGTGGTCAACTCCCGCACCGCCGACCCGATCGAGGCGATCCGGGACCTCACCGGTGGCGGTGCCGGCCACGTCGTCGAGAGCAGCGGCGTGCCGGCGGTGCTGGTGCAGGCCATCACGAGCCTGCGCGGCGGCGGTTCGGCCGCGGTCGTCGGCGTGCCGCCGTTCGGGGTCACCGCGCCGATCGACGTGGCCGATGTGGTCAACAACAGCAAGCGCGTGATCGGCGTGGTCGAAGGGCAGAGCAACCCGCCGACCTTCCTGCCGGTGCTGGCCACGCTCACGGCCACCGGGCAGCTGCCCGTCGAGCGGCTCGTGACCACATTCGCACTGGGCGAGGTCGAACAGGCGGCCGAGGCCATGAAGAACGGCACCGCGACCAAACCTGTGCTGCTGCCGCAGGAGAACGAATGATCTCACTCAGCGCCGAGCTCGCCAAGGCGCACCACCTGCTGGCGACGATGGGCGAGCACATGCCCGTCGACGACCGGCCGGAACACGTGCGGCACCGGGACGCCTACCGGCGTTGGAGCGAGCAGTTCCCCGTCCCCGACGACGCGCTCGTCACCGCGGCCCCGGGCTTCCCGGGGCTCGCGGTGACCACGCCGGCCTCCGTGGCCGGCCGGGCGCTGCTGTACTTCCACGGCGGTGGTTACACCGAAGGTTCGGCGTACAACCACCGGGAAGTGGGTGCCCGGCTGGCCACCGCCTCGCGGGGCACCGTCTACCTGCCGGACTACCCGCTGGCGCCCGAGCACCGCTTCCCCGCGGCGCTCGACGCGGCGGTGGCGGCCTACCGGGCGCTGCTCGACACGGTGCCGGCGACCCGGATCGCCGTCGGCGGCGACTCCGCCGGCGGCGGGCTGTCGCTGGCGTTGCTGTTGAAGCTCAAGGACCTGGCCCTGCCGCTGCCCGCGGCGGCGGTGCCGGTGTCGCCGTGGACGGATCTGACGGTCTCCGCGCCCTCGTTCGCCGAGCGCGCCGACCGCGACCCGTTCGTAAGCCGGGAAGCGCTGCGCGGCTTCGCGGCCGGTTACCTCGGCGACCACGACCCACGGGACCCGTTCGCGTCGCCGCTGTTCGGCGACCTCACGGGGCTGCCGCCGCTGCACCTCGAAGTCGGCACCGAAGAGGTCATGATCGACGACTCGCGCCGCTTCCACGAGCGCGCGCTGGCGGCAGGCGTGGCTTCGGAGCTGGTCGAGACCAAGGGCGCCCCGCACATCTGGCAGCACTTCGTATCGTTCCTCCCCGAGGCGGCGGCGTCGGTCGACCGCATCGGCGCATTCGTCCGGGAGCACGTGGCATGAGCAAGGACCTGCAGTTCGGTGTCTCGCTGACACCGATCGACGACGTGGTGGGAAACCGCCAGTTCGCCCGCGCGGCGGAAGCGGCCGGGCTGGACCTGATCGGGATCCAGGACCACCCGTACGTGCCGAGTTGCCTCGACACGTTCGTCCTCGCCGGCGATCTGCTGGCGCACACGAGCAAGATCAGCGTCTTCCCGGACGTGGCGAACCTGCCACTGCGGCCGCCGGCGTTGCTGGCGAAGACGGCGGCGGCGCTGGACCTGGTGTCCGGCGGCCGGTTCGAGCTGGCGCTCGGCGCCGGCGGCTACTGGGACGCGATCACCCGGCTCGGGGTGTCGCGGCGGACTCCCGCCGAGGCCAACGTCGCGCTGGAGGAAGCGATCACGGTGCTGCGCGCGCTGTGGGCCGACGGCGGCAAGCCGATCCGGTTCGACGGCGAGTACTACAAGGTCGCCGGGGCCCACCCGGGCCCGGCGCCGGCGCACCCCATCGAGATCTGGACCGGCTCGCAGGGACCGAAGGCGCTCGCGCTGACGGGCCGGATCGCCGACGGGTGGGCGGCGCCGATCGCCTCCTACCTGCCCTACGAGAAGTGGGCCGAGGCCAACCGCATCATCGACGACGCGGCCGAGGCGGCGGGCCGGAATCCCTGGGCGGTCCGCCGGATCGCGCAGGTGGTCGGCACGATCACCGCGAACCCCGGGCGGCTGCGCGTCGACGAGGGCGCCGACCCCGTGCGGGGCACGGCGCGGCAATGGGCGCAGCTGCTGGCCCGCCTCGGCGAAGAACAGCCGTTCACGACGTTCGTGTTCTGGCCTGAGGAGCAGGCGATCGACCAGGTCGAGTCCTTCGCTCGGGAAGTGGCACCCGAGGTGCGGCTGCTGTTGGACGCACAACCCGCTTGAGAAACTCTCTTTCCCTGAAAGGACAACCGATGGACCACGAAGCGATCATCACCCAAGCGTGGGACGCGCCGGGCAGCACCACGGCGAAGCTGACGCCGGTGCGGGTGAACGAGGTGCTGCGCGAGCGCTACGAGGTGACCCCGCCGTTCCAGTACACCGGCACCGACCTGTGGGACATGGAAAAGCGCAAGGCGGCGGCGCCGGACGTGTACATCCCGACGGTCGTGAAGCCCGGCAGCGCCGAGAAGTTCCCGAGTGTCCACAACGGGCAGTTCGAGGACTTCACCCGTGTATCGCAGCAGCGGCGCTGGGCCGACCCCGACAACTACGACCTGATCATCGAGCACGTCCGCCTCGACCACGAGAGCCGGCGGGCGTTCTTCGTCGGCGCGGAGCGCTTCGAGGCGCCCGACGGCCGGGTGTTCACCGCCGGCACCGGGCAGCCGATCTTCCACGTCGAGCACTCCGTCGGCGGTTCGGAAGAGGACCCGCTCAACATGTGGCGAATCGTCTTCCTGACCGAGCAGGAGCAGCCGGAGCTGGCCGCGGCCTTCAACATGTACGAGAACGACCCGTACCTGCGGGTGTTCATCGAGGTGCACCTCGAGAAGCAGCTGGGGCGCGAGCTCGTCCGCCGATGAGTCCTTTTCGGACGCCGGCCACGCGCCTGCGGGCGCGTGGCCGGCGTCCGTGCGTTCAGCGGTCGCGGCGCGGATCGAGGAGCTTGCGGGAGTCGATGAACCACAACGGGATCAGCGTCGCCAGCGGCAGGATGGTCAGCTGCCACAACGCGGCGCCGTGCCAGCCCAGCGAGCCGACGAGCGATGCGAAGATGAGCCCGGAGAACGCGGCCGCCACGTAGTAGAACGAGACGAACATCCCGGCTGCGCGGCCGACGTAGTGGGGCCGCACCGCGCGCTGCATGGTGGCGTTGAGCGTGGTGAACAGCGAGCCCGCCACGAACACGGCCAGGACGAAGGACCACGTGTACTGCCAGGCGTGGCTCGCGGAGCCGTTGAAGACCAGCCACGCGCTCACGGCCACCCCCGCGTAGGTGATGAGCAGGATCGTGCGTGGGTTGAACCGGTCGGCGAGCCAGCCGGTGAGGATCGACGTCGCGGCGCCGGCGCCGACCACACTCGTGGCGAGGGCGGCCTCGGACGCGGTGTAGTGCAGCTGCTGGCGCAGGTACGTCGGATACAGGCCGAGGTAGCCGTAGAACACGAGCCCGCCGGCGATGCAGGCGAGGCACAGCATCGCGGTGTTGCGGTTGAAGGGCGAGCTCGGCACGTGGTCGGTCGGGATCTCGGCGCCGCGCACCACACCGGCGTCGAGGTCGGTCACGTCGCGCCGGACCAGCAGTCCGATGAGGACGGTCAGGACCAGGCCCGCGATGCCGTAGAACAGGAACGGCGTGTGCCAGCCCCCGAAGTTCTGCGCGATGGCGGTGCCGACCAGCGGGCCGAGGAACACGCCGGTACCGAACACCGCGCCCAGCACGCCGAAGGCGAACGACCGGCGCAGCACGAAGAACGAGCCGACCACCGCGTACAGCGCGGTCGCCTGCATGCCCTCGCCGGCGCCGGAGATCAGCCGGTAGACGGCCATGTCCGCGAAGCCGGAGGCGAGCGGCGTGGCGAGGGTGCCGGCGGAGTAGAAGAAGACGCTGATCACGAGCACCGTCTTGCGGGGCAGCTTCTCGACGAGGTACCCGGCGGGCAGACCCGCCAGGGCGATGCCGAGGGTGAAGCCGGTCGCGAGGAGCCCGCCCTGCGAGAGGCTGAAGCCGTGCTCGGCGCTGATCTCCGGGAGCAGCGGGTAGAACACCTGCCGGTCCATGGCGTTGATCAGGTAGGAGAGGACGAGCAGCGTCCAGCCGGTGATCGACACGGCGAGCGGAACCCGGCGTGCCTTCGGGACCTGGGGCGCGGTGGTTCTCTGAGAGCTTTTCATGGGGGAGCCTTCCCGGGCGCCGGAGACGAGCGTCACAGCTGCGATCGATTGCAGCAATGTAGGCGGCGGATGGCCTGAGGTCAATGTTGATCAACTGCCAGATGCGGAAGGTTTGCAGCTAGGACGGCTCGATAGCCGGGTTTTCAATGCTGCGACGCGATGACAAACGATCGCAGTCACGCTTCATTCTGTGGGAGGAGTGAGGCGTCGACCAGGCCGCTTCGCAACGCCTCTTCCGCGGTGACCGGCGTCGCGGCGCGGGAGTGCCGGTTGCGCAGGTGGACGACGGTGTCGAGCTCCGCGCGGGTCAGTCGGGCGTCGGAGACCAGGCCCACCGCGGGATCGGTCAGGATCGCCAGGTGGCGTTCGGCGCTCGGGCCTGTCAGTCCGAGGCGGTCGGCCACCGCGGCCAGCGCGACCTCCCGGTGCCGGCCCGCGGCCAGCTCCCCGGCCACGGCGGAGGTGACCGTGAGCAGGGCGGCGAGGGCTGCGCCGTGCGCGGCGATCCCGTCGGCGGTGGCACACAGAACGGTCCCGGCGTACGGGCCGATCTCGGTGACCGACGCGACGCGCCGGGCGCCCCGGGCTTCGGCGACGAGGTCGTTGCCGGCATTGAGCACGGTGGTGTCCACGGTGCCCTCGACCAGGGCCCGCGCGCGTTTCGGGGTGGAGCCGAGGCTGACGACCTCGTAGTCGCTGTCGCGGGCCAGGCCGGCGCGCGCCAGGAGCTCGAACGCGATGAAGGCGAAGCCCGACCCGGGCACGTCGACGCCGAGCCGGCCGCCGCGCGCGGGTCCGGCGACGCCGGGCGCGGTGAACAGGCCCAGCCCCAGGCCGCGGTCGACCGCGCCGAGGATCCGCACGTCGCCGGTCCGGCCCAGCGGGTTGCCGGGGACGCAGCGGTAGGCCAGCACGTTGTCCGGGTTGGTGAACGCGGCGTCGAGGCGGCTTTCGAAGAGGTCCTCGAACTGGTGGGCCGACGTTTTCGCCGGCACTTCCGTGACCTCGAGCCCGGCCTCGGCCAGGGCGCCGGTGGCGGAGGCGACCGACAGGAGGACCGAGGGGCTGAAGGTGCCCAGCTTGATCGAAGGCACGGGGCGCCGCCTTTCCTGGCTCGTCCGGGGAGGTCGGCTGCGGACGTTCGCAGCTCGACTTTCTTTTCGCTACTTGACGGATCCTAGCTGGCACCGCATGATGGTTGCAAACGATTGCAGCTACGGAGGTACATGTCATGGTGACCCACACCGACCGACCCACGATCGGCTGGATCGGCACAGGCCGCATGGGTGCGGCGCTGGTGCGCCGGTTGCTCGCGGCCGGTTACGACGTCGCAGTCTGCAACCGCACCCGCGCCAAGGCCGAAGAGCTGGTCGCCGACGGAGCGACAGTGGTCGACCGTCCGGTGGACCTCGCCGGTCGCGACGTGGTGTTCACCATGGTGTCGGCTTCGGCCGACCTCCAGCACGTGACGTCGGGCGACGGGGGCCTGTTCACGGACCCGGCGCAGGCGCCGAAGATCGTGATCGACTCGTCCACGGTCTCCGCCGAAGGCTCGGCCGCCGTCCGCGTGGAGGCGGCGAAGCGCGGCACCGAGTTGCTGGCCGCGCCGGTGAGCGGCAACCCGAAGGTGGTGAGCTCGGGGAAGCTGACGCTCGCGATCTCCGGCCCGCGCCCGGTGTTCGACGAGGTGCGCCCGATGCTGGAGGTGCTCGGCCGCGGCGTGACCTACGTCGGTGAGGACGAGGTGGCGCGCCTGGTGAAGATCTGCCACAACGTCTTCCTCGGCGTGGTGATCCAGTCGCTGGCCGAGATCACGGTGCTGGCGGAGAAGGGCGGTGTGACGCGCGAGGCGTTCATGGCCTTCCTCAACGACTCCGTGATGGGCTCGGTCTTTTCCCGCTACAAGACGCCGGCCCTGGTGAACCTCGACTTCACGCCCACGTTCACGATGCCGTTGCTGCGCAAGGACTTCGACCTCGGTCTCGCCGCCGCCCGTGAGCTGGAAGCGCCGATGCCGGTGGCCTCGGCGACCGCGCAGATCGTGGCCGGCGCGATCGGCGCCGGGTTGGTGGAGCAGGACTTCGCCGTGCTCGTCGAGGAGCAGGCCCGGCGCTCGGGGATCACCCTGGTGTCCGAGAACGCCGACGTGACCGACGGTCTGGAGCCCACCGATGTTTGACGGTCGGCCGATCCCGGCTCCGGGTCACAACGCGGTCGACTTCGAAGAGCGCGTGGACTTCGCCCGGCTGCGCGACTACCGCCTCGCCCGGGCGCGGGCCTCGCTCGACGCGGGCGAGTGCGGCGCGTTCCTGCTGTTCGACTTCTACAACATCCGCTACACCACGCAGACGTGGATCGGCGGCGCGCTCGGCGACAAGATGACCCGCTACGCGCTGCTGACCCGCGACGGCGAGCCGATGCTGTGGGACTTCGGTTCCGCCGCGAAGCACCACCAGCTGTACTCGCCGTGGCTCGAGCCGGAGAACTGCCGCGCCGGCATGCTCGGCCTGCGTGGCGCGATCTCGCCCGAGGCGGGCCTGATGCGTGACGCCGTGACGCAGATCAAGGACCTGCTCACGCAGGCCGGCGTCGCCGATTCACCGGTGGGCGTGGACATCGTGGAGCCGCCGTTCCTGTTCGAGATGCAGCGGCAGGGGTTGACGGTGGTCGACGCGCAGCAGGCGATGCTCGACGCGCGGGAGATCAAGTCGTCCGACGAGATCACGTTGCTCTCGCAGGCCGCGGCGATGGTCGACGGCGTGTACCAGGACATCGTCGAGGCGCTGAAGCCCGGTGTGCGCGAGAACGAGATCGTCGCGCTGGCCAACAAACGGCTGTACGAAATGGGTTCCGACCAGGTCGAGGCGATCAACGCCGTGTCGGGGGAGCGGTGCAACCCGCACCCGCACAACTTCTCCGACCGGCTCATCCGGCCCGGGGACCAGGCGTTCTTCGACATCATCCAGTCCTACAACGGCTATCGCACGTGTTACTACCGCACGTTCAGCGTCGGCAGTGCCACCGATGTGCAGCGCGGCGCGTACCGGCAGGCGCGCGAGTGGATGGACGCGGCGATCGAAGCGGTCAAGCCGGGGATCGGGACCGACGACGTCGCCCGGGTCTGGCCGGCCGCCACGGAGTTCGGCTTCGCGAACGAGATGGCCGCGTTCGGCCTGCAGTTCGGCCACGGGCTCGGGCTGGGGCTGCACGAGCGGCCGATCATCTCCCGGCTCAACAGCCTCGACAACCCCGTCGAGATCCGCCCCGGGATGGTGTTCGCGCTCGAGACGTACTGCCCGGCCACCGACGGCTTCTCCGCCGCGCGCATCGAAGAGGAAGTCGTGGTCACCGAGACCGGCGTCGAGGTGCTGACGAAGTTCCCGGCGCAGGACCTGTTCGTCGCCAACCCGTACTGAGGAGCCACTGTGAAGGTCCCCGAAGAGTTGTTCATCGGCGGTGAGTGGCGGCCCTCGTCCGACGGGTCCCGCATCACCGTGATCGACCCGGCCACGGCCGAGCCCATCACCACGGTCGCGAACGGCAGCGTCGAGGACGGCCTGGCCGCCGTCGACGCCGCTGCGGCCGCGCTGCCCGCGTGGGGTGCGACCGCGCCCCGGGCGCGCGCCGACGTGCTGCAGCGTGCGTTCACGCTGATGCACGAGCGCGCCGAGGAGCTCGCCGAGCTGATCGTGCGGGAGAACGGCAAGGCGCTGCCCGACGCGCGGGGCGAGGTGAACTACGCCGCCGAGTTCTTCCGTTGGTACGCCGAGGAAACCGTGCGCGTGGCGGGCACCGTGCAGACCGCGCCGGGCGGCGCCAACCGCATCCTGGTGCTGCGGCAGCCGATCGGCGTGAGCGTGCTCGTGACGCCGTGGAACTTCCCGGCCGCCATGGCCACGCGCAAGATCGCGCCCGCGCTCGGCGCCGGCTGCACCGTGATCCTCAAGCCGGCGTCGGAAACCCCGCTCACCGCGCTCGCGATCGCCGCCATCCTCGAAGAGGCCGGCGCGCCGGCGGGCACGGTGAACGTGGTCCCGTCCACGCGGTCCGGCAAGGTGGTCGGGGCGATGGTCCACGACCCGCGCGTGCGGAAGCTGTCGTTCACCGGGTCGACGGAGGTCGGCCGAGCGCTGCTGCACGTGGCCGCGGACACCGTGGTCAGCACGTCGATGGAGCTGGGCGGCAACGCGCCGTTCCTGGTCTTCGACGACGCCGACCTCGACGCGGCGGTCGAGGGTGCGATGGTCGCCAAGATGCGCAACGGCGGCCAGGCCTGCACGGCGGCCAACCGGTTCTTCGTGCAGCGCGGCGTGGCCGCCGAGTTCGGCCGGCGGCTGGCTGAGCGGATGGGCGCGCTGCGCGTCGGCCCGGGCACCGACGCCGGGATCGAGCTCGGCCCGCTCGTCAACGAAGCCGCCGTCGACAAGGTGACCGAGCTGGTCGACGGGGCCGTCGGCGCCGGCGCCCGTGTGCTGGTCGGGGGAAAACGCCCGGAGGGAACGGGGTTCTACTACCCGGCGACCGTCCTGGCCGACGTCCCGGCGGGCGCGCCGGTGCTCGCGGAGGAGATCTTCGGCCCGGTGGCGCCGATCGTCACGTTCGACACCGAGGACGAGGTCGTCCGGCTGGCCAACGACACCGAGCACGGCCTGGTGTCCTACGTGTACACCCGCGACCTGGCGCGCGGCCTGCGGCTTTCGGAGGCGCTGGAGTCGGGGATGGTCGGGCTCAACCGTGGTCTGGTCTCCGAGCCGGCCGCGCCGTTCGGCGGCGTGAAGC